>DASRSW010000050.1:0-58690 GCA_035656275.1 Thermoplasmata archaeon | reverse complement strand
AGGTGGTCACCGGTTCGCAGTTGTTTGCCCAGATGGTCTACGCGTTCCTGGACATCGACTTCGAGGGCTCTCGGCCGATCGAGCAGCTGCACCCCGAAGAGCTCGCCCGGCATGCGGCGAGCGCGGCCCGGGCCCTGAAGGAGCCCCAGCAGCACGCTACGGTCACCCGTCTTTCCGGCCAGTTCGCCCCCGCCGCGGAGGCGGCTCCCGTGGAGACGGGTCCGGCCATGGAGGTGGATGTCCTGAGCGCCCCGAGCGGCATCGTTCCGCCCTACCTCCGGGAACGGTACGGACCCCTCGGCACGGTGATCGAGGCGTACCTCGCCCACGACTTCGATAGTGCGCTGGACCGACTGGGACGGGCGAGCGCGCTGCTCCCCCTCGTCACGACCCAGTACTGGGCCGCCCGGATCCATTTCGCCCGTGGCGAGATCGTCGAAGCGGCGCGCTCGCTCCTCCATGCCTGGAGCGAGGCGGAAAAGCTCCCCGTCGCGAGCCGGGCCCGAGTGCTGCGTCGCCTCGCGCTCCTGCAGGCCCGCATGCAGAACGACAAGGAGACGGAGACCCTGGTCCAATTCATCGACGAGACGGAGAGCCGTCTCGCCCGGGTCGACCCCGCCTACCGGGGGAAGCTCCTCGACCTGTTCGGTCGCCTGATGGAGCTCCGCGGGACGTACCAGCTGACGCGGCTCGGGCATGAGGACTCCGCGGACGCCGCCCACCGGCACGAGATCGCCGTGGAGGAGATCTTCGGCCGGCTCCAGGACCTCCGTCTCGAGTCGCCGCCCGACCCCTCCGTAGAAGGCGCCCTCGACTTCATCGAGATCTGTCTGGCGGAGATGCGATAGGGAACCGGACGATGGCGGAGGTCAAGACCACTACCCAGCGGAGGACGAAGGCCGGCGCGAAGCGCGAGCCGAAGCCGATCGCGCCCGACGCGGCCCGCATCGCCGTCGTCGGGATCCCGGCGTCGGGCAAGACGACCTACTTCCGATTCCTCTCCGGCCATTTCGGCCTCAACCTGCCGATCCTCTACATCCCGGCTCCCGCCGAGGGGTTCACCCTCCCACTCTACGGCGACCTGGACCACGACGTCGTTTTGGAGGAGACGACCTACGAGACGACGGACCCGACCGACCCCGAGGGCTCGCTCGAGACGACCACCCGCTTCTACGTCAATCGGCCGATGGAGGACCGAAAGAAGCTCTGGGTCGAGCTGGCCGCCGGCCGCGAGGAGCAGGGAGTGCTGACCAAGTATCCCCTCCCGACCAAGTACAATCAGTTCGTCGAGATGCAGATGAACTTCCGCTACGGGGTGCCGGGCGGCGGCCCGGGCGGCTCCCGGGCGATGGAGCTCCACACCATCGACGAGGCCGGCGGGATCATTGCCGACTACTTCACCTACGACCGGCTTTGGATCGACTCCCCCGACGAGGAGGTCACGGAGAAGAGCTGCCGGGTCATCCCGCACTTCGACAGCTGGCGACCCGACCGGCGCGACCTCTGGCGACGGGGGCTGACCCTGCTCGGACGCTTCGTCCACGAGGCCGAGGGGATCATCCTGCTGCTCTCTCCGTCGCTGCCCTCGCTGCGCGACCAGGCCCAGCAGATCAACCTCGCGCGGGGCGTCTTCCGCTACGTCCGCCAGAAGAACATCCCGCTCGTCATCGCGATCTCGAAGGCCGACAAGCTCAGGGACTTCTACAGCGAGATCGAGCAGGCGGTCAAGGACCGCTCGTTCCACAGCGCCTTTGATACCTCCGACTTCCTTCTGCGACGCGACGGAGCCGGGATGGGGACCATCCTCGTCGCCCACGACGGGCGCGGCATCTCGACGAAGCAGGACGTCTTCCTGGTCTCGAGCGCGGTGTCGACGGGGGAGGGCCACCCGCTCCTCCTCACCGACTCGGGCCGGGACGCCTCTGAGAGCGCCGCGGCCTCCCTCGGCGTCCCCGTGATGGTCAACACGACGCTGCCGCTCGCCCGCATCTGCGAGCGCGTCCTCGAACGGCGGTCGACCAAGGGGAGTTGATGCCGGCCTCCGAACCCGAGGTGACCGCGCCGAAGGGGAGCCGCCTCGCCGAGGCCGCGCCGACCGCCCCGGCCGCGACCAGCCCGATCGCCGTCGTCTGGTGCCGGCAGGTCGACAACGAGGCGGAAAGCCCCGGCTACACCACGGTCCCCGAGGAGTTCCCCGGGCTCAAGGAGACGCTCGAGGTCATCCGGATCGTCGGCCACCTCACCGTCAACGTCGCCGACACCCACGACTACTGGGACCCCGACCCGAATCAGCCGCTCTCGTACTATCCGAACATCTTCCTCTACCCGGCCTACGGCGGGCGCTACACGTGCCTCGGCCGGATGTTCCTTTCCACGGAGGACCGTCCGCGTCTCGGGATGAAGACCCTCGTCCTCGATACGCAGCAGCTCCTCGCCACCGGGGATTTCGGCGGGGCGATCTTGCGCTGGCACGCCTCCATGGGTGGCTCCCGGTCGGAGGCGACGCGCGCGCCGCCCGTGCCCGACGGACGGCTCTATGACCTGCTGGGCGAGGGCCTCCTCTTCCACAAGGGCGCCACGGACCCCGTGCTCGCGGTCGCGAGCGACGAGTGGGAGTCGGCGATGCAGGTGGTCCTCGACCTGATCCGCTCCCTACCGGCCTCCCTCGTCGCGCTCGGGGCGATCCTCGCGTTCCCCTACTTCCTTCCGCAACCGAAGACGAACCTCCACGAGTTCACGGAGCAGCTGCCCCTCGGGCTTGCGCTCATGCGCGTCCCGCGCGGCGAAGCGGCCGGCGACCGCCACGAGAAGCGGATGTCGAGCTGGGAGAGCTCGCCGCTCACGCTGCGGGACCTTACCGCCGGTTACCCCGGCCCGTCGAAGGGCAAGGACACCACGCCGCTCATCCTCCAGCACTTGCGAGACCACAACACCGCCAAGCTGGGCCCGATCGTCCAGCGGGTCGACGTGGTCGAGATGCCCCGGCTCAAGAGCCACCTGGCCGACCCCGAACGGCAGGGGGGACGCGACCGCCGCAAGGAGATGTGGCGGATCGGGACCGCGATGGAAAGCGCGGCGCTGTTGCTCCAGCGCGCACGGGGCCGGCAGGTCCCCGTGAACGTGGAAACCGCCAAGCGGGCCCAGGAGTACCTTCAGGCTCGGCTGCCTGACCCCTCCGACGCCCCGACGTCCGAGCCGCTCCCCGTCGCGGTGATCCCCGCGAACGAGGTCGCGAGTCCGCTTCAGCATCCCCCCTGGCTCCAGCGCCCGGCGGAGGCGGCTCCGCCGCTCCCCTCCAAGGAACCCGAGGTGGTCCCGGTCTCCGTCAGCGACGACCCGTCGCTGCTCTCCGTCGTCGCCCGACCCGCCCCACCTCCGCTCTCGGCCCCCCCGCCCGCCGCCGTTCCCGCGGCGGCCCCGGCGCGGCCGCCCGGGGCGCCAGCGGGAGTCCTTCCCCCGGTCGCCCGGCCCACCGGTCCGACGGCTGCTCTCCCCTCCGCCCCTTCCGGGGTGAAGTCCCCGCCGCCCCCCGGCGGAGCCCCCCCGCCGGTCGGGCGGGCCCCGACGACGACGGGCATCGGCCCGGCGGAGCTGGCCGGATTGAAACAGGCGCTCGGGCAGGACCTTCTGCGTCTCGTCGACGAGCGGATGGCGGCGCTGGCCGCCAAGGCGGCCAAGCCCCCCTCGGGCCTGGACCCGGTGGGCCAGCAGCAGGTCGAGGACCGGCTCAAGACGCAGCGCGAGCAACTCCTCATGGAGCTCACCCGCCAGGTCGCGACCCTCCAGGAACGGCTCGGGCGGGATCAGGCGGCGGTGGAGATCCGCCAGCGCGATCTGCTCGGTGCCCTCGTCAACCAGAGCCTCGACCGGCGCTGGGTCGAGCAGCACGAACCGAAGATCTCCGAGGGGCTGCGCCGCATCGAGATCGCCGCCCAGGCCTCGGGCGAGGCGGCGGAATCCAGGATCAAGGCGGAGGTCGAACGCCTCTCGGAGGAGCTTCGGACCAGCGCCGCGGCGATGGAGGAGACGCTCCAGGGCACGCTGTCGGCGCAGCAGGACCTCCAGCTGCGCGACGCGGCCGAGCGGGAGGAGGAGACCCGCAGCGGGCTCAGCGCGCAGTTGACCAAACAGATCGACCAACGCCTCGGCGACCTGGAGACGCGCCGGACGAAGGAGGTCCGGGAGCTGGAGCAGAAACTGAGCGTCCTCATCGACGGGCGTCAGCGCGACCTTCAGGAGAAGCTCGTGCCCCGCAGTCAGGCCGAGCTCGAGAAGCTCCGCCAGGAGCTCGAACGGAAGCTGACCGAGGTCGACACGCGCACCCACGAGGCCTCCGAGCGCGTACGCACCGACGTGCAGGAGGCCCAGGTCCGCGCGATGGCGGACCTGCAGGTCCGGCTCCAGGCGTACACGGACCAGAAGCTCAAGGAGGACGTCGACCGGGAACGGCAGAAGTACCTCGAGCTGCTCGCCCGGCTCAAGGGGGAGGTTGACTCCTCGCTCGCGCGCCTCATCGATTCCGCCAAATTCGATGGGACGATCCGCGAGAAGACCCAGCGCGCCCTGGACGCCCAGCGGATCGAGATCGACCGGGCGATGGAGGCCCGGGTGGCGAGCGTGGAGGCCAGCGGGAAGATCGAGCTCGCCGAGGCGCTCGACCGGCTGCGCCGGGTGGAGATCTCTCTCGAAGCGCGGCAGAGCGAGACGCAGGCGTTGGAGGAGTCGGTGCGCGCCGAGCTCGAAGACCTGGACCGCCGCGCCCAGATCCTCGCCGACCGCCTCGTTCCCGTGGTACGGAAGACCTGGCAGCGCATCTCCGACCTCGAAAAGGCCGAACCCCGGGAGGACCGCGCCGCGGCGGTGGAAGCGCTCCAACGCGACTTCCAGCGCGAGGTCCGCCGGCTCGACACCGAGGTGGACGAGCGGTTCACCGAGCTGAGGGAGCGGATGGAAACGGCGATCTCCAACCAGGGCCGCGTCTGGCTCACGCTGGTCCGCCAGCTCTCCCAGCTGACCGAGGACCGTCGCGTCATCGAGGAGAGCCGCGCGCTCCTACGACGCCCGGCCGCGGGCCCGGCGGCGAGCGATGAATCGACGAGCCTCGAGGCGCTTCCGAGCCTTCTCCAGTCCCGGACCCGGACGACCGAGGACGAAGAGGACGAGGAGGAGGAATCGGCCTCCCCCGCGCGGTCTCGCCGGCGGCGTCGGTCGTTCTCGCGTTCGTAACGCCCGTCGGGCCCTCCCCACCGAAGGAAAGTCCCGTCGAGGTCGAGGAGCCGCAGTAAGTATAAATACGTATAAACCCCAAGAGTGTCTCGGGAGAGGAACCGCCCGCGCGACACCCGAGATGCAGGAGAGGATGAGGTCCGGGGCCCCGTCCTTCGCCGACGGGGAAGCGCGGTAGATTACACCATGGTCGCATCGAGCCGCTCGCATCCGCTTCCCAGTGGCCCCAGCCCGCCGGGAGGGTCGCTCCCGCCCCACATGCCGAATGCGGCCGCCTCCCGGACCTCGGGGGGGGACCCGCTCACGACGGCGTTATTGCACTTCGGCCTGGGCGTCCGCGAGGCGCAGCTGTATCGCACGCTCCTCAAGTTCGGCCCCATGTCCGCTCGCCAGTCGATCGGGCTCGCGGGGCTCGACCGCGCGACGGGCTACCGGGTCCTCTCGAAGTTGCGCGCGCGAGGGCTCGTCAGCTCGACCCCCAGCCGCCCCCAGCGGTTCGTGCCGCTCGACGTGACGCGCCTCTTCGAGCGGACCGTGACCGTGCTGCGCGACGACCTCGAGTTCCTGCGGGTGCTCCGCGAACACTACCTCGCCGACGGCGCGCATGCCGCGGGCCCCTCCCGCGTCTCCGCGCTGGCCCCCAGCGGGCCCCCCGCCCGGGCGCGCTGGCCGACGGTCCGCGTGTACCCCCGGTCCGAGGAGATCGCCCACGGGTTGATCCAACTCGCCGATGGGGCCAAGGAGGAGCTGGAGGCGCTGATGATGCCCCAGGTGATCCCGGAATCCCTGCGGGTCGAGGTCGCCCGCGCCGTCGGGCGCTGCGTCGAACGGGGGGTCCGCGTGCGGGTGGTGGTCGACTACCACCCGATCGACCTCGAGTTCCTGGCCGCGATGCTGAAGTCGTGGGCCACGATCCCCCATGGCTTCGAGTTCCGCTTCTTCGCCCCCCAGTTCGCCCGCCTCTACCTGATCGACCACCGGACCGCGCTCCGCTGCATCCGTACCGCCGGCTCGACCAGCCTCGGGCCCGAACTGGGACTTTCCTCGGACGACCCCGAGTTCGTCCGCTACCAGTCGACCCGATTCCAGGCGATCTGGAGGGAGGCGCTCCCGATGCAGCGCGCCGAGGGTGGGGTACCCCACGCCCGCGCCACCCCGGCGCTCGGGAACCCCCGCGACCTCCGCCGCTGGGTGGAGCGGGGCGCCGTGGTCACCGGCCGGCTGGCCGGCGCCGAGTTCGCCCGTCTCTTCGGGCTCGACCTCGGTTTCTCGCGGCGCCTGTAGCCCCTCGGGCGTAAGCTAAAGCCCCCCACCCGCCTTCGCGGGCCGTGTCCGAGGAGGACCATCGCCATTGCCGGGTCTGTGGGAAGGTGACCGCTCCCGGCAATGAGACGTGCAGCCGTACCTGCCGTGAGGCGCGGGAGGACCAGGTGCGGACCCGGCAGAATTCGATCCGACTAATGTACGTGCTCATCGCGGTCGTCCTCATCGGCTTTGTGCTGAGCTACGTCCACTTCTAGGGGTGGGACAGTGGTCCGGCGCGCGGGGGTCGCGGTGCTGGGGGGCACCTTTGACCGCCTGCATATCGGCCACCGGGCGCTCCTCGCCGCCGCCTTTCAGGTCGCGGACGAGGTCCGCATTGGACTCACGACGAGGGCCTTCCTGCTGCGACACCCGAAACAGCTCGGGCGGTCGATCCAGCCGTTCGCCACCCGCCGCCGGGCCCTCGCGAGGTACATTCGCACGACCTTCCCGACCCGACGGTTCCGGATCGTGCCGCTCGAGGACCCGTTTGGCGGGTCCCTGGCCCGAGGGATCGACGTCCTGGTCGCCTCGGTGGAAAGTCAAGCGGGGGCCCGCGCCGTGAATCGCGAGCGTCAACGGCGTCACCTCCCGCCGCTTCGTCTCGTCCTGCTTCCCCTCTCGGTCGGGGAGGACCGAATACCGGTAAGCTCCACCCGCGTGCGCGCCAAGATAGTCGATCCCAACGGACGCCGCCGGCGCCCGCTCCGCCTGGCGATCTGCGGCGCTCCCCGGCGAGTACTTCCCTGGGTGGAGGGCGCCTTCACCCTCGAATTTCCCAGCCTGGGCGGAGTTCGCGTCAACGTAAGCCGGGGGAGCACCCGGTCGTCCTCTCCACCGGGAGCCCGGGTCGCCCGAGAGCGGGCGCTCCGCGCGTCCGAGGGGAAAGACTACGGGGTCGGGTGGTCCCAGCCCTCGCGCCCACCGCTCCGGACCTGGCTGGCCCTCGCGAGCCCGCAAGGGCTCGTGGGCCGGCCGCGCAGCCTCGCGACCCCCGATGCGGAGTCCGTCGGGCGGGTTCTCCGCGACCTGCTCGGCCGGGCTGCCGGTCCGCCATCGACCTAGCCCGGACCGCCAATCCTCGAGCGCCCGGTTCAGACCCAAGCGAAAGGTTATGATGGGAGTTCCCGGTCACAGGCCGATGGAAACCTTCCTGCGGGTCACGTTCCACAGCGAGGGGGCCAAGCCCTCGGAGGTCGCCGACCGGCTGCAGGAGTTTGGGTTCGCTCCGACGCAAGGGAACTACGATTTCGTGTACGATTGGCGCGGCGGGGCGACCCGGGAGCAGCTTCTCGACCTCTTGGAGGAGGTCACGCGCCTCCTCCGCGGTTACCACGTCTACTACGAAGTCGAGACCGTCTAGTCGTTCTCGAACGCCGCATCCGAGGTCAAGGTTAAATCACGCTCCCCCACTGGGCGCGACGTCCGTGCAGCAGTACCCCGTCAAGAGCCGCAATCATCCGCCGCTGAGCCCGGAGCGGATCGAACTGGTCGCTCGACAGGAGTTCGGCGAGGCCACGCGCGACGGTCCCCAGGTACGCGCGTCGTTCGGAGCCATCGCCGAGATCCGCTCGTGGGTCGAGGGAAAATCGCTCGCGGTCGACCTGAAGATGAATCCCCAGGTCGAGGCCGTCGTTCAGGCGGATACGATCCGCCGCTACAATCGGTATCTCGAGGAGCTGACCGGATTCTCCAGCAAGGAGCGCGCCAAGCGCCTCAAGAAGACGGCGGCCCCCTCAGACCCCGCCGAGTAGCGCGATGGCCGGTCGACCGATCCCCAATCCTCCGACTCCGCCGCCCGAGATCGAACGGATCCGCGCCGACGTCGCGACCTACTTTCCCGTCTACGAGACCCGACTCACCGCCAACTCGCTCATTCTCCTCGTCCACGCCGACCCCGCGACCTTGGAGGTCAACTTCGACCGGCTTCGGCGTGACCTGTGGGCGAAGTTCTACGTCCCGCAGATCCGGCTCGAGCACGCGGAGTACCTCATCGAGGTGGTGCGCCGGCCGAACCGGCGGCCGTGGGGGTTCACCGTCAACCTGGCGCTGCTCGCGACCACGGTCATCACGACCGTCGCGGCCGGCGCGTTCCTCTGGGTCGCGTACCAGGGCGGCTCCGCCCTCCGCGCGTCGGACTTCCTCTGGGGGGGCCTCACCTTCGCCCTCCCGCTCCTGACGATTCTGGGCCTCCACGAGCTCGCGCACTTCCTCACGGCACGACGGCATCACGTCGAGGCGTCGCTCCCGTTCTTCATCCCCGTCCCGCCCCCGTACCTCCTGTTCGGGACCTTCGGGGCGTTCATCAGCCTCCGCGAACCGATCCCGGACAAGAAGGCGCTGCTCGACATCGGGGCCTCGGGCCCGCTGGCCGGGTTCGCGGTAGCGATCCCGGTCACCCTCTACGGGATGATGCTCTCCGCGCACGCCCCCGCGCTCTCGGTGGCGAACTGCGGGCCCGCCTTCCTCGGCGTCAACTACGGGAACTTCCTCTTCGGGACCTCTCTGCTCTGGGAGGCGCTCGGGCTCTTCGTTCCCGTGAGCTTCGTGAACCTTTCCCCCGTGGCCCTCGCGGGCTGGGTCGGGATCCTGGTCACCGCGATCAACCTGCTCCCGGCCGGCCAGCTCGATGGGGGTCACGTGTTCCGCGCGCTCTTCGGGGACGGGAGCCGCTACGTGAGCTACGCGGCGACGATCCTCCTCTTCGGGCTCGGATTCCTCTACTCCGGCTGGTTCATCTTCGCGGTCCTGATCCTTCTCCTGGGCCTGCGGCACCCACCGCCGCTCAATGACATCACCCGACTGGACGCCAAACGGTGGGCGGTGGGCGCGCTCGCCTGCGTCGTCCTGGTCGGCGGGTTCGTCCTGGTGCCGATCGCCACCCCCACGGGGGACTTCGCGCTCGAGAACGCGTCCAGCAGCTCGGGCTCCGTCCCGATCAGCACCTCGCTCTCCGCCAACCTGTCACTGACGATCGCCAACCACGACCTTGTGCCGCATGGATATCTGTTCAATGCGAGCGTGGTCAAGGTCGTGCGCGCCACGAACAACTCCTCCGCGCCGCACCCGCTCCAGGGGGCGGAACTTGCGAGCTATCTTGCGAACTCCACCTGGGTCGTCCGGGCCCCGAACGGCAACCTCTCGACGTTCACGGGGAGCGGGTCCTTTGCGATCCCCTCCACCGATTACACGATGCTGAACGCGAGCGGCCTCGGCACCCTCAACGTGACGTACCAGAACCCGCAACCCGCCGAGGTCACCATCCTTCTCACCGTCGCGGAGCTCTGTTCGAGCGGGCTCGCGGGTCCCCAGGACCAGATCTTCACGATCTACTGACCGGCGCGCTCATAGACCCGGAATTCGCGCGTCAGGGAGCGGTGGACGCGGTCGGGGATCGACGCCACTCGGACCCACGGCGGGCCGACCGGGTCGGGCCCCCCGGGGAGTACCACGACCATTCGTCCGCCGGGTCGGATCCGCTCCCCCCACCGAGGCAGGGTCCGTTGGAGGAGCTCCTCGGGCACCTCCCCGTCGCTCCCGGACGAGCGGCCATAGGGAGGGTCGGTCACGAGCGCATCGAGCGGCTCGCCGAGGTACTGTCGTGCGGCCTCCTCCGCGTCCGCGACGCGAAGGGAGGCGAACTCCAGCCCCAGGTGGGCGAAGTTCTGGATCGCCCCCCGGATCATGGCCGCGTCCCGGTCCACGCCGGAGACGCGACCGCCGACCAGCGCGGCCTCCACGAGGAGGGCGCCGGTCCCGACGAACGGGTCGATGACGTGGTCCCCCGGGCGCACGGCCGCGAGGTTGACCGCGACGCGTCCGAGTTTCGGGGGAAGGCTGACGGGCCGACGGAACGGCAGCGTCGGCATCCTTCGCCGGGCGAACGAGTTCCGGTCGACGACCGCCCTCTCCTCACAGACACGGAGGCGACTCTCGCTTTCCCTCCAGAGAAAGAATCTCCGAGCTGGCTCGTCGAGGTCGATCCGGCCCCCGCCGGCTCGATAGGCCTCGGCCGCGCGATCGAGCGCCCCCTCTCCGAGGCGAGAGCGTGGCCGGCCAAAGGGGCGGAGGGCCGCCGTGGCGCCGGTGCTCCCCTCGCGCTCAAAGCGGGCTCCCACTTCCGGGAGCGTGTCCTCAGGCCACGGCTCGAGAACGCGCCGGCCCAAGGCGAGGCGGCTCGCTAGCGCGATCGCCGTTTCCCGGCGCCCCAAGTCGAGCGCGACGACCTCCCGCGGGAGGGGGTGGATCGGGTCTGGCAGCCGCCCGGACCCTTCCAGGGCGCGCGTCGCCCCTTCGAGTTCGGCGCGAGCCAGCGCAAGGTTTTCGAGCGACAGCTCGACCCAGAATTCGCTCATGCGCTTCGGAACACCGCGTCGAGGGTAGTCCGGATTCCTGCGGCGTGGCTCCCCTCCCAGTACACGTGGCCGCACTCGGCGCAGCGAAAGAGCACCCGCCCCGTGGTCCATCGGGAGACGGGCACGCCCGCCGGAGCGGGTGCGCCCGGGTCCGGCGAAAGCGGAGCGAGGGACCCGTTGCACCGCGTACATCGGGTGAACCTCACCCGGTAGTCGAGGTCCGGGTACGCCGCGCGAACGGCCCGGAGTTGATCGGCCAACGCGGGGCTCGCCAACAGGAGCGCTCCCGCAACGCGATGCGCGAGCGCGCGGTCGCGGGTGAGGAGCGTACGCGCGTCCCGGACGGCCCACGCCGCAATCTCGGCATCGCTCCTCGACTGGGCGTACGCCGTGTCGTGACCCATGAAGCGGAGGTAACGGGCCAGCCGTCCGAGCATTTCGTCGGCGAGCCAGCGGGGGGCGTCCAAGGCGCCGACGACCGCGCGGCCGCGATAAACAGATTACGCCGCCCCCCGCGAATAGGATTATGAGGGCGAACGTCGAAGAGGGGCCGATGCGGCTCTTCGGGACGAACGGCATCCGCGAAGTCGTGGGGGAGAAGCTGACCGCCCCGTTCGTGACCGCGGTGGCGGAAGGCATCGCCGCGGCCGTTCCGCCGGGTCGCCCGATCGTGGTCGGCTGGGATGGCCGCACGTCGAGCCCGGCGTTCGCGGCGATCGTGGTGTCGACGCTCGAGCTCTCCGGCCACCAGGTCGTTCCCCTGGGCCTCCTCCCCACCCCGGCGATCCAGTACAATCTCCTCCGTCTGGAAGCCCAGCTCGGCGTGATCGTGACCGCCTCCCACAACCCCCCCGAGTTCAACGGGATCAAGCTCATCGCCGCCGACGGGCTCGAGGTGACCCGCGACGTGGAGGAGAAGGTCGAAGCGGCCGTCGCCTCCGCGCGGGGCGCACCTCGACGCTTTGACACGCTGGGCGGGGTGCGGCCCGATATGAACGGGGCCCGCCGGTACGTCGACGGGATCCTTGCCCAGGTCGATTCCGCGGCGATCGCCCGACGCCGGTTCCGCGTCGTCCTGGATTGCGGCAACGGCGCCTCCATTCCGACGAGCCCTGACCTTCTCCGGCGGCTCGGCTGCCAGGTGGTGACGTTGAATGCCCAGGTCGACGGAACATTCCCGGGCCATCTCTCCGAACCGACCGAGGCGAATCTCGCCGACCTCGTCCGCACGGTCCCCGCCATCGGGGCCGACCTCGGCATCGCGCACGACGGGGACGCGGACCGCGCCGTGTTTGTCGACGGTCAGGGTCGCTATCTCCCCGGCGAGCGGACGCTTACGCTCCTCGCTCGGGAAACGGTGCGCCGGCAGCACGGCGGCGTGGTGGTCACCCCGGTCTCGGCCTCTCAGAGCGTGGAGGACGCGGTCCGCCCGCTCGGCGGCGAGGTCGTCTACACCCGCGTCGGGTCGCCGGTCGTGACCCGGGAGATGCGGGCGCGCAACGCGGTCTTCGGAGGGGAGGAGAACGGCGGTCTCATCTTCCCGGCGTTCCAGCTCGCCCGGGACGGAGCGATGACCGCCGCCGCGGTCCTGGACCACCTTGCGCGCTCGGGTCAATCGCTCGCCGAAGCGGTCGCCGACGTGCCGTCCTACGCGCTGGTCAAGCAGAAGGTTCCGTGCCCGCACGATGTGGCCAACCAGGTGATCCAGCGCCTGGCCGCCGAGCTCGCCCGCGAGGGAGTGCGTGTGCTGACGCTGGACGGGCTCAAACTGTTCCGTCCGGACGGCTGGGTCCTCCTCCGTCCCTCGGGTACGGAGCCACTTATCCGGGTCTTCGCCGAGGCGAAGGACCCGGCCCGGGCGAACGCGCTGGCCGAAGAGGGGATCGGGCGCGTCCGGGCGCTCATCGCGGAATTGGCACCGAAGACGGCTCCCTAGCCTCCGCGGCCGTCCTCCGCGGGGAGACGGGGGCCGACCCCCATCGACTGGCCACCACCACGGCGACCACCATCTCGGTGACCGCGATGCAGCTTCCGACGACCGCCACCTGCGGAGTCGTCACCAACGCGGCGGCCTCAAAGGCCAGCACGGCGCCGACGGCCACGACGAGCGGCCCCAGGGGCACAGCCGAGGAGTCGACCAGGGTGGGGTCCGCCGTTTCCTCCTCGGGCCGAGACTTACCCCGGGGGGGCGCGAGCCATGTGGCCATCAGGCCGAAGAACGGGAGAAGCACGGTCACCGCGAGCACGACGTTCGGAACCGCTCCGAGGGGGGCCGGGGGAATCGCTCCGCCGGACCCGAAGGCGGTCAAGGAGCTCCATTGCGAATGCAGCGTCGCGGACGCGGCCCCGAACCAGGCGGCGGGGCCCCCCTCGACTCCCGCGGCCCCGACCGTGCTCGCCGTGGCGAGCTCGAACAGGGCGACCGCGGCCAAGAGGAGGTAGACGAAGAACCCCGCCGCCGTCGACTCCTTCCACCGCCACGCGATGCCCAGGAGGAAGAGGGGCGCGCCGACGATCAGCGCTACGAGGAGGTTCTCGACCACCGGCTGGCTCAGATCGCCCAGGAGCCCGAGAGCGAAGGCAACGGCGACGCCCACGGTCGGGATGTACAGCCACGCGCCCGGCCGATCGCTCGCGACGTCGAGCACGGGAAGCGCGACCAGGGCCCCCAGGAGGAGGCCGACCAGACCGACCGCCGGAGAGAGGAGGACCACGTCGAGGAGGACATAGACCGCGAGAGGGACGAGCAGCACCCAGCGGAGGGTAGCGCGATTCATCCTGTCCGCCCCCAGGCGCGAATCTCGCCGTAGGCGGCCACCACCTTCATCGTCGCCCCCCGGCGGTCGTAGCGGTAGGTGGGGATCCCTTCGGCCGAGAGGAGGGCGATCCGACGCTCGAGCCGACGATCGTCGGTGCGGCCGGCCCACCCGACGATCCTCGCCGCCGTCGGATCGAACGGCGGTGGATAGAACCCCGAGGGCTCGGCCGCAAAGAGGTACAGATGGTGCCCCCGGCCCAAGAAGCGGGCGTGCGCCCCGTGGAGCGCCCCCAGGGGCTCCGACAGGGTCGTGAAGACCAGGAGGTGGGTGTTCACCGTCAGGCGGCGGGTCGCCTCGTGGAGCAGCGCCGCGAGGTCGAATCGACCGGCGCGAGTGCTGAGGAGCGCCAAGTTGTCCGCCACGCGACGGAAGTGGGCCGCACCCCGTCCGGGCTTCAGGTACTGGTGAACGCCGTCGGCATAGGTCAGGAGCCCGACCCGGTCCTCCGCTCCGCGCTCGATGAACCCTACCACCACTGAGCCGGCCTCGGCCGCCCGGTCAAGCGCGCTCTGCCCGTCGACCCCTGCGTCCATCGGGGCGCTGACGTCAAAGACGAGCAAGTAGTCCTGACGGCTCTCCTGCTCGAACTCCCGCACGAGCAGGTTTTCGGGGGTCGACCGCCGCCACGCCACGTGGCGGATGTCGTCCGAGAGCTCGTAAGCGCGCAGGGAACGGAACTCGCTCCCGTACCCGCGGTGGCGCAGGGCGAGGCGTCCGCGGACGCGGGTGTAGAGCGCGAGTCCGCTCGGCGACGAACGGAGCGCCGGGTTGGAGGCGGTGACAAAGACCGCCCGGGGAGGGAGGAGCGTCACCTCGTCCATAGCAAGCCCGAACGGCCCGTCCCGCACGGCCACGAGCGGCCCCAGCTCCTGGCGGCCTCGTCGAGGGGTCCGGATCCGATACTGGATTTCCGCGGTATCCCCCGCTCGCCAGCAGCGGCGGAGGGACGTCCGCCCTTCCACTCGCTCGATGCCGGCCGACCGGGTATCCGTCACGGTCGCGATGACGGGAGAGGGACCGTGATAGGTGAGTCGAAGTCGCACGGGGGCCTCAGCGCCGATCGGGAGCCGGACCGATCCCTCCACCACCTCCGCGGTGAAAGCGCTCGCCTGCAACCGGCCTGAGAGCTCGAACTGAAGGAGCGCCGCCGCGAGAAAAGCAAAGGTGCCGAGGGCGATGAGGAGGACGAGGGCATTCAGCGTCCCAACCGCGAGCCCCACGCCGACGAGCGCGGAAAGCAGCAGCAGGAAACCTTCGCGTCGGATCACAGGCCCCGGTCCTTCTGAGCCAGGTACTCGACCCCGCGCCCTCCGCCGGACACGGCTACCGCGGGGCCTTCACCCGGTCGAACAGCTCGCCCAACACGGCGCGAAGGGCCGGCTCATTCCCGATCCCCCCTTCCGCATAATGCTGGGCCACGAGCTCGGGACGGAGCGTGACGCGGTGATTGAGCACCCAGAACGCGACCGACTTCACATCGTCGGGGGTCACGTACTCCCTTCCCGAGAACATCGCCTCCGCCTTGGCCGCCCGCGTGAGCTGGACCCCGGCGCGCGGGGAGGCGCCCACGAGAATCCGGCGGTCCTCCCGGGTCGCGCGGACGAGGTCCACGATGTATCCCAGGACCTCATCGGAGAGCTGGACCTTCCCCGCCATATCGCGGTAAGCTCCCAGCGCGCCGCCGTCCAGGATGGGGGGTTGGGCGGGCGGGGCCGTGGCGGTGGAGTGGATCCGGTTGAGCGCGCGTTCCTCCTCCGCGGTGGGATACCCCATCAGGACCCGGAACAGGAGCCGGTCGAGCTCCGCCTCGGGGAGAGGGTACGTCCCCTCCTGTTCGATCGGATTCTGCGTCGCTATGACGATGAACGGCTCCGGGAGAGGGTGCCCGACCCCATCGATCGTCACCTGGCGCTCCTGCATCGACTCCAGTAGCGCAGATTGGACCTTGGGGGGGGCCCGATTGATCTCGTCGGCCAAAACGACGTTCGCGAAGATCGGACCGGGTCGGTACTCCAGCTGACGGTTCACGGGGTTCAACACCACGTTCCCGACGATGTCGGACGGAAGCATGTCCGGAGTGAACTGGATCCGCTTGAACCCGAGCGCAAGGCTTTCGGAGAACCGCCGGACGAGCATCGTCTTCGCGATCCCCGGAGTTCCTTCGAGGAGAACGTGGCCCTGCGTCACCAGGGCCACGGTGAGCAGCCGCACCACGCGATCGTACCCCACGATCGTCTCCGCGGCCCGAGCGGTGAGCCGCTTCAGGAGCTCCACGGGCGACTCGAACGATCGGCTCATCGCGGATTCGGTGGCGTTGACAGCGCTCATGCGTTCGGATTTCCTCCTTCAACCTGTTGGGTGAAGACCTCGAGCCAGCGGGCGACCGCCTCTCGGAGCACCGCGCGCGACCTCGCGGGCGAGCGCCACGGGTCCCATCGCGGGAGCCAGCGGGTCCCGGCCCACCGAGCCCGCCTCTGGAGGGAACGGAGCGTCCGCAGGTTCCGGCGGACGCGCACCGTTCCCGGGAGCGCTCGTCGGCGGAGCCGCTCGACCCAGGTTGGGAGTTGAGCGAGCGTACGGCCGGTCGTTTCCACCGACCACGTGTTGAGCCGCTGCTGCGCGGCCGCGAGGAGAGGGCCGAGGCGATCCTCGGCGAGCGCGCGCACGGTGATGGAGACCAGATCTTGGTCCGGGAGGGAGCGAAGGTCGTTCCGCACGCGCGGCGCGGGCTCGGATCGCCGAACGAGCCAGACCCAAACGAGGAGACCCGTGACCAGAACCCCCGTGACGAAGACGCCGGTCCAGGGCCCACTCGAGAGCCCCGCCACGAGTCCGCTCAGAGGTCGCTCCTCCTCGAGTCCGGCCCGTCGGCGGCGTGGGGGACGGGGACGTCGGGGGCGCGGATTGAGACCGGCGGGATGTGCTTCGGCTGGAGGTACAGCCGCCACATCGGTGGGGCGGCGTAGATGCTCTGGAGCAGTGACAGCAACGTCTCGGGTTCGGTCGGCGGCGCGGGGGCGCCGAACCGAAGCGGAGTGTAGAGGTCGGTCAGCCGACGGAAGAAGTCGGGCACGTGGCCCCAGCTCTCGCCGGCTCCCCGGTCGAGGATCTCCTGATTCGTCCAACCGGCGGGGAACGGCCGACCGAACGCCTTTTGGAGGTCCGCGACGACCTGCCCGTACGCCGCCTGAAGGGCCGGCGCATACTCTCCCCGGGCCAACCGTCGTTTCGTCTCCGTGATGATGGGGATCTCGACCGGCTCGACGCGCTCGACCACCTCCACCGGCCGGTCCTTCCCGTTGGGTCGCCAGAGGGCCATCTCGACGTCAGCTCCTCTTCAGCTCGGGGGTGAGCTCGGACTCGGTGGTGCGGGGAGGTCGGGTGACCGGGGGCTTCGAGGCTGGGTTCTCCACCGATGATACGCCACGAGGGCCACTCCCAAAGCGGCCAGCGCCAAGGGAGCACCGAGAAGCACGGTCCGGACGGCTCCGGGAGGAGGAAGGAGGCTCACCGCCGGCGGAGGCGCGGAGGAGTTCAAGATGGAGCAGTCCGCGTAGGGGCTGCAGGGAGGGGCGGGATGAAGGGCCACCATCACGTCGCGGAGGATCACATAGGGGGCGATCGTCACCGTGGTGGTGTTGGGGTAGAACCCCCACGCCGACACCAGAATGCGAAGGAGGCCCTCGGGTTGAAGGTTGGTTGCGTTCGCCCACCCCCGGGTGTCGGAGTAGACCGACAGCGCTCCGCCGAACGTTACCCTGCCCTGGGCCACGGGGTTTCCGGTGGCCGCGTTGAGCAGATGCACGTCGACGTCGGCTCCGTAGACCTTCGACAGATTTACGACGAGGACGGTGGGCACCACCCACCCGTGGTAGAACCCACCCGCGGTCCCGTTGGAGAAGTACCCCGGCGCGCCCGCGTCCACGGTGTAGTTGCCCGCCTCGAGCGAACTATTGAACCAGCCGGAACTGTCGGTCCGAACGACGGTCGTGTTGGCGCCCAGGGGGTCCAGGAACGTCAGGGAGAGGGTCGCCTCACCGATCGGTTGGGCGGTCCAGTTATCCCGGACTCGCAGGTCGAGGCTCCCATAGGCGAGCAGGGTCAGATTGACTTCTACCACGCCCGTGTAGGGGAGCGGCACGGTGGACCTGGCCGCAGAGAAGTCCGGCGCGGTGGCTCCGACGGTGACCGTGGACCCGTTGGAAGGAATGCTCGTCGCATTCACCCAGCCTAGGGAATCCGAACTCCCCACGATCAGCGCCCCGCCGACGCTCACGGCGGCGTCGGCGAGCGGAAAAGTGCCTTGGGCCGTTGACCCGAAGACGCGGGCGCTCAGCGCGGGGAACGGATACAGATTCAGGTAGACGATCTCGCCGGCGGCACCGGTGTACGCCGTCGTGATCGTACCACCATGATAGCCGATACGGTCGGCGGTAACCGTCAGCACGTCCGGGGCCGCCTCCGTCAGATTCACGAAACCCCCGGCTCGGGTGGTTCCGTGACTCGTACCGCAACCTCCGGACACGACTACGTCCGCACCGGTCAGGCCGGCCCCCGTGAACGCATCCCGTACCTGGATCGAGACGTGGGCGCTCACGTTCGAGCAGGCCGGAGGGGGTCCGTTCCCGGTCCCCCCTCCGAACGGGGTGAAGCAGTTGGGGCGTAGGCTCGAAACCGGCTCCAAGAGCGAGTCGTTCGTGATGATCCCGTCCAACGCGGGGGACCCTCCTTGGACCCACATGCCGACGCATCCGGGATAGTCCGAGAACGCGCTCGCTGCCCCATACGTCGGTGGCGGACCTCCCACCGACCCGACTACCGACCAGCCGGTAAGGGTCGGGTCGAGAGAGTAGGTCCCGCCCAGCGCCGCGGGCCCAGCCGCACCGGGAGCAAATCCTCCGTAGAGCACCGAGACGTTGTCGACGGGATCCCACACGAACGCGGCGGACCCGCGCCCGCCAGGATCGACCCCTCCGACTGCCGGGTGGCTCCACTGCGATGAACCCGGGGAGTAGGTCCACACGGAGTCCGAGCAGCGTGCGGTGTCACAGCCACCAAAGAGGACGAACTCGTCAACCACGGGGTCCCAAACCATCGAGCTGCCATACAAGGCCGGAGGGGATCCCCCGAGTGAGAGGGGGCTCCACCGCATCGTCGTCAGGTTCAACTCCCACGAGTCATTCCAGAGAATCGTCCCTGTGGTTCCCCCCGAGGAGAACCGGGGGTCGATCCCCCCCACCAAGAGTCCGACGCCCGCCACCGGGTCGATGGCAAAGGCGGCATTCTCCCGAGAGGGCGGGGCGATCGTTTGACTGACGTTGACCCACGTCTCGTTACCGAAGTAGTAGGCCCAGGTGTCGTTCAGAGTACGCAGGTTCGAGAGGTTTCCAAGCCCTCCGAAAAGCACCGCCAGTCCGCCGGGCGAGTAGGAAGCGAAGGACGCGTTCGCCCGGGCGGAAGGGGAGACAGGGGATCCGGCGTACCACCAGGTCCCGTTGCTGGCGTTGTCGTAGACGAGGGTGATGGCGCTCAAACCGTCCAGCGCGCGGCCACCGAACGAGACCGTGTTGTTGAACCGATCGTCGACGGCCATCACCGCGCCCTCGCCAAAAAGGAGGCCGGAAGGGTCGCCCGGGCTGTACCAAATCTGGGCGTCCGACCAGACGTACGAGGGGGGAGAGGAGAGTGGGCCGGGGAGATCTATGGGTCGGTCCGAGCCGAGGAGTTCCACGTGGCTCGCTTGGATTGGAGCGGCCGTCGCTCCTGAGTTACCCGACGGGACTAACGCCCCGACAGAGAGGAGGACGGAAGCCACGAGGAGGGCTATCCGGTGCGCGGGAACACGGCCGCCCCCCGATGCCATCCCTCGCGCTACGGGAAGGGGGGCAAATACCTTCTCCCAAATACCGGGCTCGGAGGTGGGGGACGCGCAGGTCGAGATTCACCGTTCGACCCGTCTTCCTCTCACCGTGGGTCGGTCCGCTTCGCGGCGGTGGCCCCATGCCACTTGCCGCCGTTCGGCCCTACCGCCCCGGTCGAGACTTTTCCGTCGCTCGACAACGGGTCGTCCGTGTTAGGTGCCTGGAGCGCGTTCTTCCGACGTCGCCACCCGTATTCCCGAACGGGGGGACCTCACGGCACCGCGGTGGGCGGGTCCTTTTCGTGCACGCGGCGGAGCAGCCCGGCGGTAGCGCGGTCCACGCCAGTCTATCGGTTCTCTCGGTGGCCCCGCGGTCGGGCCGCCCACAGCCACTCCGTTCCAAGGGGGTCACCACTGTTCGGCGCGCCTCACCATAGCCGCGACTCGCACCCGCGGGACTCCTCCGCGGGCACGATTGTACAGCCCCGCGGGCGTCGGCCCATCGGCTCGGGTCCCTGCGGCTCACTTGAACAGGCCGGTCATGGCCGGGAACGCCGAACTCCCGTCCCAGCCTCCGTCACTGCCCAACTTCAAGATCCATTCCACCGTCGACTGGAGGTCGTAGTCGCTGGCATTGGTGTCGTAGTGGAGCTTCGCCGACCAGGGACTGACCGCCACCGCGTAGGTGAGCCCGCCGCAGGCGGAGAGGGCCGTGCCCGTGGTGTTCTTGCACCAGGTGTTGACGTGGCTATGGTCGGCGGAATAGCCGGAGTCGAAGGCGGAACCGCTCTCCTCCCCCTCGTCGTACACGATCAGGAAGACCGTCGACGCGACCAGCTTCTGGACGGCGGGGCTCGTGCTGTTCAGGATCGGGCTCAGGAAGTTCTTGAGCCAGTTGTCGCAGAACGCCATGCTGGACTTGTAGCAGTCATCGTAGATGTTGGGCACATAGTACGAAAAGCTCGGCAGGCTGTCGTTCGCTACGCTCGAGTTGAAGGCGGCACTGTTGACGACGTGTCCGTCGCATCGCGAGGTGTTGTAGCGGATGTCCTTGTAGAGGATGAACGGGTTGTGGTAGGAGACGTACGAACCGGCGCTCGCCAGTTGACAGGGGCTTGACATCGACTCGAAGTACGCCGCCCACGTCAAGTTACCCTGGTCGATCAGATCGGCGAGATTCGTCACGCCCTGGATCGGGATTGATGCGTTGCCGCATGCGAAGTACCGTCCGCTGGTCATCGCCGCGTAGTCCGGATAGGAGTAGTGGCAAGCTGCATAGAAGTGGGTCGCCTGAGCGTAGGTCGCCGCAAGGTACGCCTGGTAGGGGGCGGAGGAGAGCACAGTAGCGGTCGCCGCGTTCTCCAGGACGATCTCCACGACGTGGCTCGCCGGCGGCGGGTTGTTGGCGGGAGGGTCGTGGTGCTTGTGTCTCGCCGTAGCGAGACCCGCCACGGTCACGCCAGAGAGGGCAATCGCGACCACGATCATAATCACCGTCACAGTGGGCTTCCCGGCAGCGAGCATGTTGACGGAACTCGCGACCTCTCCCATAAACGTCGACTCGGCGTTTTGTAAGCTCGTGTTCGTGGGGTCACGAAGTCCCGTCAAAGTCTTCGTCTGACCCCTCAGCGCTCGGCCTAAACCTCGAGGGAGGGAGCCGCCGAGCCGCGCCGCTGGACGAGTTAGCTTCGGAGCGCGAAACGGCGTCCCGTCGAGTTCCTACTTACTGAGGGTTGTATTCGCGGACCAGCCCGAGGGGGTGCTCAGCCGGACGGAGATTCAGTCGCACTCTGGCGAACTTTGTGACGCGCTTCTCACGAGATTACCTCAGATTTATCCTCGGAAACCGGGTCGAGACCGGCCGACCGAATGAGGCTGGGTGCGCAAAGTCACCGCCGGTGGGAGTAGGATGCCCCCATCCGAAGAACACCTCCGGTTCTGGGGGGAGTCCGCCGGAGATGGGGGCTCCGACCCATTCTGTGTCGGGATAGACCCTCCGACGGGCCCTTGCGAGCCGGGTCCTCCCCCTCAGGGAAGCACGGGGCCGCACAATCCGAATCTCAGCCGCCCCTCCGGGTCAGGCACGGAACTTCTGGGGGCTTCGAGCGTAAGCTCGTGTAGAGCCATTCCCGATCCCGCACGGCACAGTCGAGGTCGTATGCGCTCGAAGCCACGGCTGCGCTTCCAGCTTCGCAAGACGCTTTCTTTGGGCCCCATCGCAGCCGTGGCTGTGGTCGTGGTCCTCGTTGCTGCCAGCACGGGTCCCAGCCCGCGCGGAAGCGTTGGATCGGTGACGGTTCGGCCGTTGGTCCTGACTCACCCTTACGTGCTCAGCCAAACCGGCTTCTCCATCGAGCGGGCCGTCTCCGGGACATCCCCGTCGATAGTTTCGGACCCCGGGGATGCGATCCTCGTTTACCTCTCGATCTACGGAAAGGACACCGTCAAGTCGGTCGGGGATTCGGTCAACGACACCTTCTATCCGATCGTGAGTCAGTCGATGGCGTTCGGGGCCGCGGGGGCGCAAAACGGGTTCGCCGCCTGGATGGCAGTCGATGTGGTCGGGGGAAGCGCGGTCACGGTCACCGCGACTCTCCAACCGCGGTACTCGAACAGCGTGAACGACTCGGCGGTCGTTGTCGCGGATGTCACCGGCGTCTCGCCTCAGCCGCTCGACGCCGTAGGGCCCGTCGCCAACAGTTCGTCGCTTCCCGGCCAGCAGAGCGCCGGGTACGCGTCCTCGGTCGCGGCGAACGCGACCGATCTGGTCGTTTCCGCGGTCGGGGCGAGGAACTTCGACGGCTTCATCGCCCAAGGCAACGCTTCGCGGGTCTTCGAGCAGGTCGGCGTCTACAATTCCACCCTCCTCAACGCGATGACGACGACCGTCTTTCAAGAATCGCAGGGCTCGCAGAACGGGGTCGTCTGGGTCAATGCGACCTCCAACAAGAGTTCTGCGTGGATCGCGGGCAGCGTCGCGCTGGCCGGAGGTGGTCCGCCTCCTCCCGCGGAATACTGGCTTACCTTCGCCCCATCCGGGCTCGCCTCGGGGACCCCTTGGACTGTATCGGTGGGTAACTCGTCCGCCGCCGGCGTCGCGCCGGCGGGGGTCCGCCTCGCCGAGCCGAATGGGACGTACCAATATCTCGTGGCGCCGGTACCAGGCTATGCGGCGACCCCCGCGAGCGGTACGGCGGGGATCGCGGGTGGCGGTGCCAATGTCACCATTGTCTTTTCGAAGTTCTATACGGTCTTCCTCGTGCCCGCCGGCCTTCCCTCAGGAGCGGCATGGTCGGTGGCCATGGGCAATCAGACCGCCTCGGCCAAGGCCCCGCAAGAATTGACCTTCCAGCGTCCAGACGGGACGTATCCGTTCTCCGCCAGCGCGACCGGATTCATCGCTTCGCCTGCACAGGGCTCAGTGGTGATCGATCATGCGCCCATCACCGCCACGCTCGAGTTTGCGGCGTCCTCCGGCGCGGGCCCGGGGTACCCGGTCGTGTTCTCCCCCGCCGGGCTTCCGGCGGATCGGAACTGGAGCGTGGAGTTCGGGAACGTGACGACGACCGCCGGCGCGGGAGCGCAGATCGATTTCTCTCAGCGGAACGGGACCTACACCTATACGGTGAGTTCGCCCTCCGGGTATCTCCCGGACCACGCTCAGGGCACCCTTCAGGTCAACGGGAAGAGCGTCACCCAAAACGTGAACTTCAAGCTCCCGCCCGGGAACAAGAACGTCCTCTCGACGGTAACGTTTGTCGGAACCGGGCTTCCCGACAACACCTCGTGGTCATTGACGTTCGCCGGTAAGACCTACAAAGCTTCGGCGCCGGCCGCCGTAAACACGAGCGTTCAGAACGGCTCCTACGCCTTCCAGTTGACCTCGGTCACCGGCTACGTCGAATGGCCTTCGCAGGGCACGGTCTACGTGACCGGGGGCCCCGTCACGGTTACGATCGTGTTCACCGCGGGGGCCGATGTCCAGTTCACCTCGGGCGGGCTTCCCGGAGGGGTCGCATGGGCCGTGACGTTGCAAGGCGTTTCGCGCGCGACGTACCAACTCAACCATGTTGACTTCGGCGAAGCCGCGGGAACGTACAACTACTCGGTCGCCCCCGTTCCCGGCTTTTCGAGCAAGCCTTCCTCTGGGACGGTCAGCGTCGGATCCTCCACGGTGACCGTCAAGATCCAGTTCAGCCCCGCCTCGAACCCGACCTACCTCGTCACCATCCCGGAAGTCGGGCTCTCCCCAGGGACTCCGTGGAACGTTTCGGCGGGCGCAACGTGGGGCGCGGCGAGCGCTCCGTCGCCCGTCGTACTGACGCTTGCATCCGGGAGCTACTCGCTGGTCGCTGGCACTCCAGCGGGATACCGGGCCGTCACCCCGGCGGGTTCCTTGCTCGTCGGGAAGACCCCGCTGAATCTGACCGTTACTTTCGCCCTGAGGGCGAATGTAACCCTCTGGCCCGTCACCTTCTCGGAGGTCGGAGCCACTCGAGGGGCGATGTGGTCCGTGACGTTCGACGGAGCGACAGGGGAAGCGGCCGCGCCCTCGTCCATTGGGTTTTCCGCGACGAATGGGACCCATAGCTTCGCCGTGGGGCCCCCCGCGGAATCCACCGCGAACCTCACCTCGGGCCAAGTCACCGTGGTCGCGGACGCCCCGAGCGTCCCGGTCGGATTCACCGCGGACATTCAGCACGTGGTCGCGATCGTCCTCGAGAACAACGAACTCAAGTCGGTGCTCAGCGCCGGTGCCTACGAACACTATCTGTGGGCGGCGTACGGCCACGCCTCGAACTTCTACGGGGCCTGCCACCAATCGAAACCCGAGTACACCGCCATGACCAGCGGTCGGGCATTCACGTGCGGCGCCTTCCCGGTCGAATCGGTCGCCAATCTCGCCGACCTGCTCGAAGGAGCCGGACTTTCGTGGGCGGGCTACTTCGAGTCGATGCCGACCCCCTGCAACACGACGGACGCCTATCCCTACTCGACGTTCCACAACCCGTTCCTCGACTACGCGGACATCGTCGGCAATACCACGCGCTGTGACGGCCACGTGCTCAACAGCGCCGCGTTCAACGCGAGCGTGGACCAGGGCACCCTCCCGACCGTCTCGTTCTACCTTCCCACCGAGATCAACGACTGCCACGACTCCACGATCGGCTCGAGCGATCAATGGTTGAAGGGGTTCCTCAGCCCGCTGCTCAACAGCACGTCGTCAGCGGTCCAGGCGCTGATGAACCACACCGCCGTCTTCGTCCTCTACGACGAAGGGTCCACCAACGCGGGGTACACGGTCGGGGGGCTCAGCAATTCGTGGTGCAAGAACACGACGGGCCAGACGCTGACGGTCTGCGGGGGCCAGGTCGACTTGACCGTCGTGAGCCCGTACTCGGTGGGGACGGTCTACGCGGCCGACGCGACCGACTACAATTTCGAGTCCACGATCGAATGGCTGTTCGGACTTGGCACCGATGGGGGATACGACGGAACGGCCAACTTCCCCTCCATGGACACCCTGTTCTCGTTCGGGTGAGCGAGGACCAAACCGGCCGGCGCCTCGCTTCCGTGCTGCCCCCTCCCCCCGACGCTTTCCCTCCTTGAGAGACGCGGGCCGGATTCTTTCGGTAATTCGCCCGAAGGAGTGGGAACGCCGCGTCGTCATCAGGGAGCCCTCCTCCCGGAACTTGAACGTCGGGGGGGGACAACGACGGCGGGCGTGGGGGGATTTGAACCCCCGACCGCCGGGTTAGGAACCCGGTGCCCTATCCAGACTAGGCTACACGCCCCTACCCGACTCCTCGATTCGTCCATTTGAGGTTGCCGCCAGCGGAGCGTTAGGGAGACCTCACCCCCTCCCTGAGTCAGTGCGCGGACAGACCCGGGAGAGGGCTACCGAAGCGGCGTTCGGGGGAACAGCCGGTCGTAGCGGTGGTCGACGGCGGAGCGGAAGGCATTCGACGCTTCAGCCAGAATCTCGATCCCCTGCAGTGCGGTCTGGAGGGTGGCCATGACCGGTCGCCGCGGCTGGGGGACCGCCTCGGGCGGGGCGGGAACCGCCGGATTCCGGCCGAGCGCGCCCATCAGGAGCCGGCGACCGTCGGTGGCATACAGGAATGGGAACACCCGGCACTCCCGGGTCAGCGTCTGGAACAGTACCTCGGGACGCTGGCCCTCTCGGAACTCCCCCATGATGAGCGTGACCTGATCGGCCGCCCGTCCGCGGAACGGCGGCACCTTCGCGGGGTCGAGGAGCACCCGATGGACGACCCACCCCAACCGGAGCATCCGCTGCTGGGAGAACGGGAGCCCCAGGGGTCCCACGAGGTGGCCGGGCCGCCCTTCGGCATCCGCGATGAACGGTCGATGGATGATCTCGCCGGCCGCCCAGCGCTGATGATCCGTGAGCGGGGGCGCCTCGTCGTCGGGAAGCTCGGTGCCGCCAAGTCCGTTCGGGTAGGTCGAGGTGCCGGCGAGGTCCGTGAGGTGGCTCCACAGCCCCTCGTAATCGAAGTAGACGGGCACCGTCGGACCGCGCACATCCACCGGTAGAAAGTAGCTCCAGCGGCTCCAACCGCCGGGAAGCAGCCGCGAGGCCTGCTTGTCAGCCTCCGCCTTCGACCGGAGAAAGAACACCCCCAGCGCGAGCTGCGGGCTCGCCCAAGTCAACACATTGGACGGGGCCTTGGACCACCCCTCCACGAGCTCGTGGATGCGGTCGACGTAGGGACGGACGACGGCAAAGGCGGCGATGGGGAGCCCGAACCGAGCCGGGTCGGGAATGTAGCGGTCCTTCAGCCAGAGCTCCTCGTAGGCACGTTTCCGGGCCGCGTGATAGGTCGACCGGGGGACCTGGATCCGCTTGAGGCGGTCCCGCTCCGAAAGACCTACGCCGCCGAGGAGGACCGCGATGACCCGGCCCTCCGCGTCCGTAAGTGCCCGCAATACACCCGACTCCTCTCGGGTCCGACACCGTAGCACGGTGTCCAACGGCCCTCTCTAGGGGATGAACATCCACTTAAGACCGTGGCGCTGAATCCATACCGTGGCCCGGGGGCGATCTACGCGCTGGGCCGGATGAACACGATGAGCCACGAGCGAACGCGGGGTTGGGTAGCGGCGGCGACAGTGACGGTCCTCATGATGGTCGCGGTCCCGGGCGTTTCCCAACTCGCGAACGCGTCGCCCGTCGTGGAGGCGAACCCCGTGTCGGCCGCGGGAGCGACCCAGAGCTGGGCGTACGGCGCGTACCACAGTGCGAACGTGAGCGGGGTGGTGCACAATGGGAGCATGGGCCACACCTATGGCTACATTCTCCGCGCCTACTTCGGCGTGCAGGTCATTCTGAACGAGACCAATCTCTCGAGCACCGTGCGCACGATCGAGGTCCAGCGGACCATGGCCCTCAATCTCTTCGGCGAGTACTGCATCCCCACGTGCGCCGTCGCCGTCTTCACGAACAACATCAGTGTGAAGGCCCTCGAGGTCGGGACCGGCTTTGTGAATCTCACGACCGCGGGCCAGGTCTATGAGAACGGTTCCGCGGTACCCGCGGTCGGACTCCTCAACACTTTCACGGAGATCCGGGCGGATTTCAACGAGACCGACATGGCCTGGGCGCGCTCGGTCCTCGGAACGCAGACGAACTCTCGGACCATTCAGGTGAACGCGGCCGCCTCCGCGGCCGTGCTGTTCCACCCGGCGCTCGGGCTCTATCCGACGACGCTGACCCCGGGGGTCGCGTGGAACTCCACCAGCTCCTTCAACGCCAGCGGCGTCGATTCCGCGAGCTACCAGTGGTCGGTCGTCAACTGGACCGGCCTCACCCAGCAGGGGGGGAACTCCTCTTCCGGGCACGTGAACGCGTCGGGGGTGGTCACCCTTTCGGGACGGGACTACGGTACGCTGGACCTCAATGACGGGAGCGTCACGCACCAGCTCGGCATCCACGCCGACGGTCCGTTCTCCGTTCGAGAGGGTCTCCTGTTCCTTCCGGACAACGCGGATTTGTTCGGGCCTTCCTCGGACTCGATGGGGGTTCCTTCGGAGACCGCGGAATCCGCGGCTACCTCGTACCTCGACGTCGGCGCGGGTGGCTTTGCCCACCTGGGATTGCTCTCCTCTGCGTCGACCTTCACGAGCACGGCGGATGGGATCGCTCCCAGCTCCACCGTCACCCCCGCGGCCCAGCCCGCCCTCGTCACCCCGGCCGCGGAGACCACGGGGCCAGTGACCGTCCAGGCGCAGCCGGAGACGCTCACGAGCGCCCAGCAGATGACGGGCTGCCTGCAGGCGGGGAACTGCCCGATCCCATCCAACGTCCCACCGTTCAAGGCCACGGGGCTCGTGCTGGTCGGGCTCGTCGTGGGCCTCGTCGTCGCGTCCGCCCTCGTCGTGGCCCGCCGGCGGCAGGTCCCCGCCCCTCCACGGCCCCAGGCCCGGCTCTATCCTGCTGGCGCCGGTCTCAGCCGGCCGGCGGGCCCCGGTCTTTCGGCGTCTTCGCGGACGCCGCCTCCGCCCCCGGAGGAAGACGACCCCCTCGGGCACCTCTGGTAGCGCCCCGGGCTCCCCGCTGGGTCCGCGGGTCGGTCGGTCTAGGCGGCCCCACCGCGAACGATGGGATTCCGACGCGCGAGGGGATACCGGAGAATCGCCGCCACTCCCCCGAACGCCTTCGCCATCATCTCCCCTTCCTCGCTCTCCGTCGAGATCATGCGGACCTTCGCCCCTGAATCCTGGGCCTTCTGGTAGAGCTCCTCGACGTAGTCCGCGTTCTTGACGAGGGTCACGGGCGTGGCACCGCACTTCGGGCACGGCTCCGCGTGGATGCGCTCCACCTCTTCGTCGGGGGCGGTTCGTTCGAACTCGTGGCCGCAGTTGGGGCATTTGAAGGCGCTGTGCCGGCGGCGAAGCCCGGCGGAGACGAGGAGCGTGTCGACCGCGCCCAGCGCGAGGGCCTCCAGGACATCGCGTTCCCCGTACGCGGCCAGCCCCTGCTCGGCCCGGCGGATCTCGTTCAGGAGTTGCTGGACGATCCGCTTTTCCTCGGTGAGCTCGAGACCGTGGAGCGTCTGGGTCGCCTTCTCCACCAGCTCCTTGAGACCGTACTCGTCCGTGTAGCCGACATCGAAGAGCGGCTGCACGACCTTCTGCTGGAGCTCGTAGTGAAGGTACCCTTCCTTGTAGAAGTACTCCTTCGTCGCCCCCGGCCCGCCGAGGAGGATCCCCTTCAGCACGTCCTTCTTCGGAAGGAAGATCTCGTTCGCCATCTCGCCGCATTTCACGAAGAACTCGTGCGCGGCGTGCTCGATCATCCGCTCGAACCGGTGCGCCGACTGCCCCCCGCGTCCGTGCTTACTGGGGACGAGCGACTGCTTGTTCCGCAGCGGGTCGATCCGCTTCCCTCGAAGGAAGCCGATCGTCACCTCCGCCCGGTCCATGACGAGAAGCCCCCAGAGGTCGGGCTCGTGGACCATGGCAAGCAGCGGTTCCAGGAAGAAGGTCGAGTCGCACCGGTAGAGGTAGGTGTTGAGCGGTTCGGGTGACTCCACGATGAACGTCACCGGCTCGGACTTGTCGGCCCCGACCGCCCGGCTGCCGACGAAGAAGGCGACGCCGTTCGCCGGCGGCTCCTTGTACTGGCGCACGCGCCCCATCAGGGATTCGATCGCCCACATCACGTTCTTGCGGGTCGTCCGGCTCTTGATGTTCGAGCTCTGGGCGTACTCGTTCCTCAGGTACCCCATCACGTCGGAGATCTGCTTCCCCGGCGGAACGTAGAGCGAGATGAGCTCCGTCGCGCGCCCGCGACAGGCGGCGATCTCGTCGAGCTTGCGCTGGAACGCGTAGCGGGCGAGCTGGATGTCGGCGGAGTCCGGGCTCACTGGCCCACCCGACCCCTGGGGAGCGGGGCCGCCCCCGACGACTTCAACGAAACGGTGTGCTTCCCCGAAGGCCCATCCCCCGGGCGGGAGAGTCAGAGCAGGCGTCGAATGTGCTCGTCGATGACCTCTTCGGGGTAGGCCCCGACGATCCGGTCGACGAGCTTCCCCTGTTTGTAGAACAGGAGCGTTGGGATGCTCATGATGCCGAGCTGGCTCGCCTTCTCGCTGAAGTCGTCGGAATTGAGCTTGCCGAACGCGACCTTCCCCTGGTACCGGTCCGAGAGCCGGTCCACGATCGGAGAGACCATCCGGCACGGCCCACACCAGGGCGCCCAGACGTCGACGACCGCGGCGGTGGTCTGGGTGAGCTTGTCGAACCCTTGATTGTCAAGTTCTTGGACGCTCATGGCTCTTCTCCGATATTTCGATGGTCCGGCCCTATTAAACCGTTCGGTGAGGGGGACGCCACCGCGTCACTCCGGGTCGCACGGACTATGTAGCGCCGCGCCTATTGGGTACTGATGCAGCGATCCACGTTGCCCGCGCTCAGTTCTCCGTCGAAGGGCGGTTTTCCCCCGAGCGGCGCCGTCGTTCCCGTGGCGCCCCGGGTCGGGCGACGCCCGGCGCTCCTGACGCCCGCCGCCCGCAAGGCCCTGCGTCAGCGAATGCTCCTCTTCCGTCAGGCGTCCCTCGACCGTCTTGTCCAACTGACCGGCGTCTCCGACAGCGACCTCAAGCGGTATCGCCGCGAGCTCGCCGAAAGCCGCGTCCCCGAAATGCTGCTGCAGCGAGGCGCCGGGCTTCCGTTCACTCGCGAGCTTCCCCAGGGCGCCCTCCTGTATCTCATCGTCCGTGCCCAGCGTCCCCTCAGGATCGTGGAGACCGGCGTGCGACCGGGGTACTCGACCGCCTGGCTCCTCGCCGGGCTAGAGGCCAATGGCGGCGGGGAGCTGGTCTCGCTGGGCCCGGGCCCGACCCGCGGCCGGGCCTCCGGGGTCAACGAAGTGACCGTCGGCCAGTTCGTGGCTCCGGCGCTGCGCAGTCGATGGACGCTGGTCCTGGGGAACACCGAGGACCGCCTGGATGAGATCGTCGCCGGGGGGCAAGTGGACCTGTTCTTCTACGATAACGGACCCGACACGACGCGCGCCCGGTACGAGTTGCGGGCGGCGTGGCCGGCGCTCTCGGAACGGGGCCTCCTCCTCGCGCACCACGTGGACGCGAACTCGGCGTGGGGCGAGTTCTGCCGTCAGCAGGGACTGCCAACGCAGATCCTGGACGCGGGTCCCCCACCGCTCGGCGGGCTGAGCGTGCGCGGCCCCCGCGCGGGGTAGCCTACCTCTCGAGCTCTTCGATGAGGTGCTGCACGGACGGCAGGATCAGCTTCTCCACCGCGGTGCGCACGGCGCGCTCGGACCCGGGAAGAGCGTAGACCGGCTTTCCCTTCACCAGAAACAGCCCCGCACGGCTCAAGACCGCCAGCGGGCCGACCTCTTGGAAGCTCAGCATCCGGTAGAGCTGGCCGAACCCTTCGAGCGCCTTACCCCCCATCGCCTCGACGGCGGCGACGCTCAGGTCCCGGGAGCTCACCCCCGTCCCGCCGATGGTCACCGCCACTTCGACCGGGATCTCGCCGAGCGCCGGCTCGAGCCAGTCCCGGATGTCGGCCACGGAGTTCGCGACGAGGCCGTGGCGCAGGACGCGGTGTCCGGCCGACCCGAGCAGCTGGCGGACGAGGTCGCCCGAAGGGTCATCGTCCTCGGAGTGGGTGTCGGATACGGAGAGCACCGCGAAGCCGAGCGAGCGGTCGCCGCCGAGGTGGTGCCGGCCGCTGGACGTGGGCGAGGTGCTCATGGTCGTTGCTCCATCGTCGACTTCTCCTTCACCACGACTCGGACCGGTCCCAGCCGGGTCGAGGGGTAGTTCCCGTCCGCGTTCTTCTCCAAGTATTTGACCATGTCCCAGACCGTGAGCAGCGCGACGGTCACTCCGGTGAGCGCCTCCATCTCGACGCCGGTCCGGTAGATCGCTTCGGCCTCCGCCTCCACGACGACCCCCGGGGGGCCGATCCGAAACTCGACCCGGCTCCCCGTGAGGGGGATCGGATGGCAGTGCGGAAGGAGGTCGGGGGTTCGCTTCATGGCCAGTAGGCCCGCGAGCTCGGCCGCCGGTCCCACCGCGCCCTTCTGCACCCGGCCCTGCCGGATGGCCCGCACCGTCGCGGGCCGGAGTCGGAGAGCTCCCGAAGCGACCGCCCGGCGGTAGATGAGCGGCTTTTCGTGGATCGGGCGCTGTCGGGTCATCGGCGGGGGGCCGCGTCCCCGCGGGCGGCGAGATGCGCGAGGACGGCCTCGAGCTGGATGCGTTCCGTCGCTCCCTGCGCCAGTCGGAAGTCCACCTCGCCGAGGTAGCCGACCAGGTCGACCTTCTGTCGATCCGTCAGCAGGGTCGTGGGCATCTTCGGAAGGTAGCTGTGGATCGCGCGGAGGATGTCCTCCCCGCTTGCTCCCCGGGTGACGAAGAGCTCGATCAGCCGGTCTCGCGCGGTGAAGAAGTCCCCCTGGATGGCCGCCTCCAGGAGCCGCTCGATCTCGCTCTGGAGGGGGACGGTGGCGGTCTCCCGGACGGTGGCCTCGGTAACGGGGTCGGCGTAGGTCGCGGCCAGCTGGAGCAGGTTCTCGGCCCGCCGTTGGTCGCCGGCGGCCGCGGTGAGGATCGCCTGGTAGGCCTCGGGGGCCACCGTCTTCTTCTCCGCCTTCGCGATCCGTTCGAGCTTCCGCAGCATCTCCTCGGGGGGCAGCGGGCGGAATCGGAACACGGCGCACCGGGACTGGATCGGGTCGATGATTCGCGAAGAGTAGTTGCAGGAGAGGATGAACCGGCAGGAACCCGAGTAGCGCTCCATCAGCCGACGGAGCGAGGCCTGCGCCTCCGCCGTCAGGTTGTCGGCCTCGTCCAGAAACAAGAGCTTGAAGCCGACGCCTTCCAGGGGCGCCGTCCGGGCATACCCCTTGATGGTGGTACGGACGGTTTCGATCCCGCGCTCGTCGGAGGCGTTGAGTTCGAGGAAGTTGTCCCGCCATCCCGGGCCGAAGAGATCGCGGGCGAGCGCCAGGGCGGCCGTGGTCTTTCCCGTGCCGGGCGGACCCGCGAAGAGCAGGTGGGGCATCGTCTTCTTCGCCGCGTAGGCCGCCAGCAGGGGTACGACCGAGGCCTGGCCCACCATGTCGGCGAGGGAGTGCGGCCGATACTTTTCGACCCAGACCGCCTCCGCCGTGTCGACCATGGGAGCTTCGGTGCCGGGGACGGACGCCCGCTATTATGATTTGCCCCGGCGAAGCGGCCGCCGCCGGTGCTGGCCCCTCGTCGACCCGCGGTTGGACGGGCACTCACCGTAGGTGAGTGCGCTCGGTGCGCTGGGGGGATGCTCTCGGGCACCCTTCTCTCGCTCGATGACGCCGTTCGCGCTCTACGCGCCCCAGGACACGACCGAGAGCCTCGCCCGCCGGCCGACGGAGATCGCCCATGACCTGGCTGAGGGGAGCCCGCGTCCCCCTCGGGTCTGGCTGACTCGCCGGGAATCCCGGGGGGGTTCCGCCCGGCCATCCGTCAACGTCCCCGCTTAGGCCAGCGAGCGACCGGGGATTGGGATATATCCTGCGGGGACCTCGCAGGGGGAATGCGAGAGGTCCTCGCGCACGTCCAGTTTCGCGGCTCGATCCGGGAGCGGTCGGTCGAGCCGTACGTGCGCCTTCTGAAGGCGCTCCGTTCGAAACGGCGGGTCAAGGGCGTGCTCTTCGACATCTCGAGCGGCGGCGGCGGAGACATCGCGTCGACGGACCTCTACCTGGCGGTGAAGCGCCTCGACCAGGTGAAACCCGTCTTCGCCAGCATCAACTCGATCGCCGCCTCCGGCGGTTACATGGCGGCGCTGGGCGCCCGGCGAGTGTACGCCTACCCGGACTCCGAGGTCGGCTCCATCGGGGTGATCTTCCCCCACCTTGCGATACGCCAGCTCCTGGACCGCCTCGGGATCCAGGTCGAGCTGCTCCACCAGGGACGACACAAGGACGCCTATCAGGGCCTTCGGCCCTTGAGCGACGAGGAACGAACAAAGCTCATGGCGGTCGCCGAGGACAGCTACCATTCCTTCGTGGAGATGGTGGCGCGCGAGCGCCGGCGTTCCTACGAGGAGATCCTTCCGCTCGCCACGGGCGAGTTCTGGAGCGGGCGAAAGGCGCTCGAGTTGGGCCTCGTGGACGCGCTCGCGGACCGCGAGGGGGTGCTCGAGGCCCTCGCCCTCGAGACCGGCGTCGCTTCCCAGCGGACGGTTCGCGTGGCGCCGCCGCGGCCGTTCCTCGACCGTCTGGTCTCGGGAGGGGCCTCGAGTCTCCTGGGCGGGCTCCGGGGGGAGCTCACAGACCTCCTCGAGGACGCGCTGCTGGAAGGGCAGTTCGGGGGCCGCCGCTAAGGCTCGCGGGATGAACCCTTAAGTAGGGTCGACCCGTCGTCCAAGCGATGCCCGCGGACAACAAGCGCTCGGGATTCCACTCCGCGGCGGGTTTGATCCAGTACTACGACATGGAAGAGAGCCATGCGCTCAAGATCGACCCGGTGCTCGTCCTGATCCTCGGGATCGGAGCGGCCATCTTCGTTGAAGTGCTCAATTGGCGCTTCGTCTGACCTGCGCTCACGCGACCGCTGCCGCACCGACCGGCGACCGACCCGGCAGGAACCGGCCTTCCTCCGACTGGCCCAGCAAGACCACCTTCGAATCGACCGATTCATCCAGGATGCGGTAGCCGCTCGACCGGGCCAGGTGCGCCGCGAACCCCCGGATCTCCTCGTGGGAGGGGACATGGTCCCGACCCAGCCGCTGGCGGGACTTGCCCATGTAGACGTAGCCCTTCGGCTCAATGAAGTCGGGGCGGGCGAGGAGGTCCAGCTCCGCGTAGTCGCGGACCCAGCCGAGGTTCCAGCCTTTTACGAGCGTGTGCCGGACCACGCGTCGCGTGCGCAGACTCCGCAGGATCTCGAGCGATTCGACCAGATGGTCCCACGCCCCCTCGTGGGCGGGGAGGGTAAGCCGGCGGAACACCTCCCGGTTCGGCGCGGTCACGGAAACATAGAGCTGGGTCGGGAGAGGGTCCAAGGCCCGCAGCCCCTCCGGATTCGTCCCGTTCGTCACCAGGAACGTGGTGATCCCTTCGGCGTGACAGAGTTCGAGGAACCGATTCATCTTCGGGTAGAGCGTGGGCTCCCCCGTGAGGGAGATGGCGATGTGCCGGGGGCGCTGCGCCTCCGCCCAGCGCTCGGCGGAAACGCCCGGCTCGCCCTTGAACCCGGACAGAATGCGACGCTGCGCCTCGATCGAGCGCTCGAGGAGTCGCTCCGGCTCGTCGTACTCGACCATCGTCTCGTCGTTCTCCCAGCCCTGGTTCCGCCAGCAAAAGCGGCAGTGGAGATTGCACGAGTCGATAGCGGGGGACATCTGGAGGCAGCGGTGGCTCTCGATCCCGTAGAACCGCCCCTTGTAGCAGTCCCGCCGGTGGACGAGCGACTGGCGGGTCCAGTAGCAGAGCTTGACCGCGCTGTGGCGACCCGTCAACTGGTAGCCCTGGTCCGCGAGGTCGTTGACGAGGTCCTGGTCCCCCATCCACGGCAACGAGCGACGGCCGCGCCTTAAGGTTTTGTAGAAACCGACGCCGGGGGTCGGATCTCCCGGCGAAGGGAGAGGGAGTTCAGGAGGACCGACGTCGACGAAAGCCCCATGGCGAGCGCGCCCACGATCGGCAGGACGGAAAAGACACTGAGTCCGAACAGGGGGACGACGGCGCCGGCCGCCACCGGCAGCAGCACGGCGTTGTAACCGAGGGCCCAGAAGAGGTTCTGGCGGACCTTGCGGAGGGTGCGGCGTCCGGCCCGCAGGGCTACCGGGACCGCCGAAAAGTCGGAGCGAACCAGGATCACTTGGCCGGACTCCTTCGCCACGTCCGTCCCCGCACCGATGGCGATCCCGGCGTCCGCGGCGAGGAGCGCGGGGGCGTCGTTGATCCCGTCCCCGACCACCGCCACCCGCCGGCCTTCCGCTTGGAGGCTCCGCAAAAGGCCGAGCTTCGCGCCGGGCGTGAGGTCGGCGTGAACTTCCCGGATTCCCACCTCTCGGGCGATCGTCCCTGCCGCCGCGGCGTGGTCCCCGGTCGCCATGATGACCCGGATGCCTTCCGACTCCAGCTCCGTGACCGCGGCTTTGACGCCGGGGGCCGCGGGGTCGGAAAAGGCCAGCAGCCCCAGGACCCGCCCATCTTCGAAGAGGAGCGACCAGCTCTTGCCCTCCGAGTCGGCCCGACGGGCCGCGCTGGCTACCCGCTCCGAGGTCGTTGGCGGGAGGGCGTCCACACTCCCGCGTTCGAGGGAAACGGGCGTTCCTCCGCGGAGTCCGCGCAGTCCTGCCCCGGATTCGGTCCGCACGCTCGTGACGGAGATGGGCTCCACCCTTCGGAGCGCTCCCAGGCCGCGGACCGCTGCCGCAAATGGATGGCTGGAGTCTTGTTCGAGGCCCAGGGCGAGCCCGAGCGCCTCCTCCTCCGTCGTTCCCTCCGTGACGACGAGGTCGGTGAGCGTCGGTCGCCCTCGGGTCAGCGTGCCGGTCTTATCGGTGAGGACGGTGTCGATGCGCGCCGTGCGCTCGATCGCGTCGCGGCCCCGGAAGAGGACCCCCTCCTCCGCGGCACGGCCGGTGCCCACCATGAGGGCGGCCGGGGTCGCGATCCCGAAGGCGCACGGGCACGCCGTGATCGCCACGGAGACGAAAACGAGGAGGGCGACCGTGAGACCGGCTCCGCTGACGAACCACCCGAGGGCCGCGGCGACGGCGAACCCGAGCACCGCCGGCACGAACCTCTCCGCGATGCGGTTCGCCGTCCTTTGGAGCGGCACCTGACTCGACTCGGCCTCGACCACGAGGCGGCCGATCGACGCGAGGAGCGTGTCCTCGCCGACCTGACGGGCCTCGACCTCCAGGGTTCCCCCCCCATTCAAGGAGCCCGCGACCACCGTAGAGCCCGGTCGCTTCTCGACCGGGAGGCTCTCGCCGGTCACGAGCGATTCGTCCGCGCTGGATTCGCCGACCACCACGAGGGCGTCGACCGGCACCCGCTCACCGGCTCGGATGCGGAGCCGGTCGCCCGGCACGACCTCGGCGATGGGTACCGCCGTCTCCTCGCCCGCCCGGAGCCGTCGGACCGTGGTCGGCAGCAGCTCCTGAAGCCGCCGGAGGGCCTGCGAGGCCCGCTGGCGGGTGAGATGCTCCAGATAGTTGCCCGTCAGGATCAGCGCCACGATGAGCGCGGAGGCATCGAAGTAGACGGAGGGGGGCAGCACCCCGGGGAAGAACACCACCACGGCGCTGTAGGCGAAGGCCGTCAGCGTTCCGACGGCGATGAGGATGTCCATGTTCCAGATGCGGCTCCGCAGGGCGTCGTACGTTCCACGAAAGAATCCCGCCCCGGCATAGAACTCGACCACGCCCGCCAGGAGGAACGAGCCGAAGCGGCCCCAGGTGGGCGTGTACGCATACGTCAGGAGGAGTACGGCGATCGCCGCCGGCCACGCCACCAGGAGCCGACGTCGGAGGCGAGCCAACTCCGTCTCCGGAGAGGCGAACTGTTCGAGGCAGGAACTGGAACAGAAGAAGTAGGTGCGGTTCTCCCTGAGGAGCGTGAGCTCCGCCGTCCGCTCCTCGACGAACATTCCGCAGATCGGGTCCGTGGCCACGAGCGCTCCCAGGGCGAGCCAGTCGGCTATCGGTGTTAATGGATGCGGGAGCCTTGACGCGCGCCGGGTAGGGTCTTCCGGGGAGGGGAGTACGGCCTAGCCCTTCCGTCGCGCTTCGAACGTCTTGCGGCAGCTCTCAGCGCAGAAGTAGACCATCTTACCGTCATACTCCCCCTTCGCGGGCGCGCGCTCGGTATCGACCGTCATACCACAAACCGGGTCCTTCACCTTCATGGCCTGCTCCCACTGGTCCAGACACTGGACGGATTTAGGAGCGACCCTTGTCGCCGCTCCGGCCGTATCCAACCCCTGTTTCCTCCCAAATGGCTTAACCCCCGCACGCTAGACCCCTGCGATGGTCGCTCCGGTCTCCCCGACGGCATTGGCCGCCCGCCTCAAGGAGCACCCCCAGGACCTCGTGCTCCTGGACGTGCGAGAACCCATGGAACGCGACCTGGCCAAGATCGAACCTTCCCTGTTCATCCCCATGGACCAGGTACCCTACCGCCTTGAGGAGATCCCGAAGGGCGTAGAGCTGGTCGTCTACTGCCACTCCGGAACGAGATCGGCCATGGTGGCCGGATTCTTGGAGGGCCAGGGGTACCAGCGAGTGGGCAATCTGATGGGCGGTATCGATGCCTGGTCTCGACGCGTCGACCCCAGCGTTCCTCGGTACAGCTAGGTCCCCACCGGCTCGGACGTTCCGACGTGCTCCCACGTCCCCCGGGGCTGGCACAGGCACACCGCGGCGACCGGGCTACACGAATCGCGACTCGGGAGCCTCGAACATTTCGATGAATCCTCGCATCTTCCAGTACGTGTTGAGGAACTCCTGGCCCCGGGAGGTCACTTGATAGACCGCGAATCCGTCGAGCTCGATCCGTTCCAGAAGCCCCAGGCCGACCAGTCGGTCCACGGCGACCTTCAGCCGGTCGACCGGCATCCCTGCCCCGTAGGAGACCCGGGTGATCCGGGCGGCGCCCCGATGCCGCTTGACGACTTCGAGGATCGTCGCGAACAGGTCGGACTTCTCCCGACGACGCGGGGTCCGGGCCGCGGCCGAGGGCCCCCGTCGGCTCGGCTCCTCCATCGCGCGCTACAACGGGAAGGGGGGCATCTCTTTGATCTGCTCCGGCGGCTGGCCGACTTGCGCGCCCGCGCCGACGCGGATCTCGTGGACGTACTGGACGCGCCCGACCTGGGCATCTGCGCCGAGTTCCACGCTCTCCGCGACGATCTCGGCGACCCGGGCTCCTTCTCCGACTTCGACCGTCCGCCCCCAGACGGCGTCGGCGCGGCATTTGCGCCCGAGGACCACCTTCTCTCCGAAGAGGGGCCCCGTCGCCTCCGAGCGACGTCCGAGCTCGATCAGTCGCGCCCGGGCTCCTTCCGACGTTTCAAGCCGCCCGTGCACCTCGAGGGTCTCGCCGACGACGGCGCGGCGGGCCCGCAGTTCCCCGCCGACTTCGACCGCTCGACAGGCGAGGGCCCCGACGACCCGTATCCGACCCCCGATCTCCAGGGTTCCCGTGAGCCGCAAGGCGCCCCCGACATCGAGCTGGCCCCCCACTTCCACGCTATCTCCCGTGACCGAGCCGGCGATGTCGCCCAGCCCGCCGATCTCGAGCGATTGGAACGCGAGGTCACCGTCCGCGGTGAGCTTGCCCCCGACCTCGATCGTCTGTCCCTTGCTTCCCCCGCCGAGCCGCACCGCCCCGCCCACCTCGAGCGACCCGAACTCGATCGGCCCCGAGGATTCGAAGACGCCCCCGGCCTCGATCGAGCGGCGAATCGTCCCGGTCTTGACCGAGGCACGACCCCCGGCCTCCAGGGATTCGAGAGCGACTTCCGCAAACTGGGCGCTGCCTCCGACCTCGGCGCCCCGGGCGGTCAGCGTCCCCGCAATGGACACCTGCCCGCCGACGCGCAGGGTGTCGGTCGTCACCGAGTTCTGCGCCTCGAACTCGCCCCCCACTTCGATCCGCGGGGAGGAGACGGGTCCCACGACGCGCAACGCCCGGTCCACATCGACCTCGCCGGCCTGGAGCGATCCACCCACCCGCAACTCACATCGCTCGGCCTCCACCCCCTGCTGGGCGACGAGGTTACCCTGAACCTGAACGACCCCGCGTTCGGCCTGCAGCTCCTGGCAGGTGAGCGACCCCTCGAACGTGGCATCCCCCCGCAGGCGGACCCGCCCGGTCACCTCGATCGGACCCGCACTTTCGGGGGTCACGGTGACCCCGCCCTCGGCCTTGAGGTCGCCCTCCACACGCCCGAGTCGCGCGCGCCCGCCCCGGGGAATCTCCACGTCTCCCATGGGGAACCCATCGGGAGGGGACACTAATACCGTGAGTCACCCCCAGTGACCACGCGGCGTGTCGGAGGTCCGGCGCCGGCGAACATAGTGGGAGCGAATACGCGGAATCCGCGTGTGAAATGTAGTTTAGAGCGCTAAAAACGCCGTTCATATAGTCGCTCGACCTCTTGTAGGTCAGCGAAACCCATGGCATCGAACCTCTCCCCCCGATCCGCGAGCGCGCTGTCGGGGGCACCGGACGAGAGAACGTACGAACTTCGGAGCGAACTCGCCCTCAAGCTGGCCCGGCTCGGATGGGCTGTGCGAGCGGAGGCGGTGGATCTGACCGCGGGAGGAGTCATCGAGTGCGTGCGGGCAGACGCCGCCGCCTCGACAGGCCCCCGCGAGCGCGTGCGGTTCCCCGTCACGGACGCCCCCGTGGCCCTGCAGGCCGAGTTGATACTCGCGGAACTTCGAACGCGGGGCTGGGATCTCCACCCGGTACTCTCGGGGGGAAGCTCCCGCGCGATCGGTTCGACGGGCTTCTGGTGCGTCCCCGACTAGTGGGGACACAGCCGCGGGGAGCCCCTTAAGGGCCGTTCCCCTTCCCGAGGGTGCGGGGGCCGGGCCGACGGATCCAATTGGAACGCTCCGGGAAGAGATCGTTGCCTGTCGACGCTGCCCGAGGCTGGTGACCTTCCGCGAGCGGGTGGCCCGAGAGAAGAAGCGCGCGTTCCGGGCCGAGGAGTACTGGGGTCGGCCGGTTCCGGGATTCGGAGACCCGCGGGGTCGACTGGTCGTCGTGGGCCTTGCGCCCGCCGCCCACGGGGCGAATCGAACGGGCCGAGTGTTCACGGGAGACCGGTCCGCCGCGTTTCTGGTCAGCGCCTTCTACGAGACGGGCTTTGCGAACCAGCCCACCTCCGAGCGGCGGAGCGATGGTCTCCGGTACTCGGACCTCTATCTGACCGCCGCGGTCCGCTGCGTTCCTCCCGATAATCGGCCCCTGCCCGCCGAGCGCGATGCCTGTCGGCCGTTCCTGGTGCGTGAGCTTGGGCTGCTCTCGAACGCCCGCGCCCTGCTCGCGCTGGGAGGGTTTGCCTGGGAGGTGACGCTCCAAGCCGCGGCGGAGGCGTACGGAGTTCCGCGACCCTCGGTCCCCTTCGCCCACGGGGCCTGCGCGCCGCTCGGACCCTCCCACCCGCTCGTGTGGGCCTCGTACCACCCCAGCCCCCAGAACACGAACACCGGAAAACTGACCCGGCCCATGCTCGTGGAGCTGCTCCAGCGAATCCGCGGCGGGTGGTCCGGGAGCCAACGTTAACCTCCCGTCACGGTCGGGCCGCCCGTGGTTGAATTCGAGCTCCTGGAGCGAGATGGTCTCGCTCGGCTCGGTCGTCTCGACACCCCTCACGGCCGGCTCGCGACGCCGGCGCTGCTTCCCGTCGTGCACCCGGACCCCTCACGGCAGCCGATCCCCCCTAGCGAGATCCGTCGCCGATTCGGGCTCCCGGCGGTGATCACCTCCTCCTACATCGCGTGGCGGACCCCCGAGCTTCGTGCCAAGGCCGAGGCCAGCGGGATCCACGGGCTTCTCGCCTTCGATGGGCCGGTGATGACCGACTCCGGCGCTTTCCAGCAGCACGCCTACGGACACGTCGAGGTCTCCCCGGAAGAGATCCTGAATTACCAACGCCGGATCGGAAGCGATATCGCGACGGTGCTCGACGTGTTCGTGGAGCCCGATGCGACTCGGGAGGCCGCGGAGGCCGGAGTCACAACGACGACCGAGCGGGCCCGTTCTGCGCGCGCGCTCACCCGCGGACTCCTCGCCGTACCCGTGCAGGGCGGACTCCATCCCGACCTGAGGCTCCGTGCCGCCCAAGAAGCCTCCGAAACCGGAGACATCCTCGCCGTAGGGGGCGTCGTCCCCCTTTTGGAGCAGTACCGATTCAGTGCGCTCGCGAACGTGCTCCTGGCGGCCCGCCCCGGCCTCGCCCCCGAGCGGGCAGTCCACCTGTTCGGGACCGGGCACCCGGCGTCGTTCGCCTTTGCCGCCCTTTTCGGCGTCGACCTTTTCGATTCATCGGCGTATCACAAGTTCGCCCGCCGGGGAAGCCTCCTGTTCCCTGGCGGGACCGTCGCCATCGACAGCGTGCGCGAGGCGATCTGTCCGTGCGCTCTCTGCGCGAAGGTCCCGCTCACGGAGGTCGCGAAGGCGCCCGCCCCCGAGCGCGAGCAGCGGATCGCGGAGCACAACCTCCTCGAGTGCGCGACGGAGGTCGCCGCCGTCCGCCAGGCGATCCGCGATGGGACCCTCTGGGAACTCGCGGAGCGGCGCGCGACGGCCCACCCCGGGCTGTTGGCGGGGCTCCGGGCGGCGGTTCGCGGCACCCGCGTCTTCCTTCCGACCGAGCCCGACGCGCGCCGGTCGTTCCGGGTGGTCGGTGCCACGAGCGGGTTGCGGCCCGCCGTCATCCGCTTCCTGGCCCACGTGGCCCGGTGGAAGGAAGGGAAGGGGCCGTTCCGTCCCCTCGGGTGGCGCCCGCTCGTCCCGTCGACGCTTCGGACACTCCCGGCCACGACCCGGGACGGCGAGCGACTCTGGTATGAGGTTCCGACCCCGCTCGGGGGTGTCCCGTTCGAGCTCACGGAGCTCTACCCCTCGGGCTGCTACGTCGGCATCGAGGAGTTCGAAGAGACGCCCCGGCTGAGCGGTCCCCCCGACCTCGCGGACGTCTCGGTGGACGAGGCGGCCGACGCGCTCGACGTGTGGACTCAACGGCACCGCTCCGCCCTCTTCGAGTGGCTGTACGGGCCCGGCGGGGCCGAGCGGCTCGCCGAAGTTCCCCTGGCGACCGAGCGCTCGAAGCGTACCGGCCGGGTGCGGGCGTTCTGGAACCAAGACCGACGGGCGTTCATCCTCGACCCCTCGGGGATCCCTCGGCCCACGTTTCACGGCGCCGGGTTGCTCCGCGCCACGCTGCCGTCTCCCCAGTCACGGATCATCGTGCACCCGGACGCCGTCGAGTTTGTCGCGAAAGGCCGCTCCCTCTTCTCGAAATTCGTCGAGGGTGGGGACGGCTCCCTCGTGCCCGGGTCGAGCGCGCTCCTCGTCGACCGGGAGGACCGGCTGCTCGCCGTGGGGCGCCTCCTCCTCGCCCCGCCCGAAATGGGGCGGTTCGCTCGAGGAGTCGCCGTGCGCGTGACGGCGCATCTCAAAGCCCCCGAGCCGCAACTCGAGCCCGAGGCCGACGAGGGGGAGGCCGCCGTGCACGGGCAGGATCCGCCGCTCGACCCGTGAGCTTTAATCGACCCGGCGTGCTCGCCCGCCGTATTGATGAAAACCTTCCTCCTCCTCCAGCTCGACAGCGAGGGGGCGACCTACGGCGAGGTCGCCGAGCTCCTCGAGGACCTGGGCTTCCGCCCGCAGCAGGGCGGCTATGACTTCGTGTACGACTGGGCCCGAGCGGCGACGGTCCGGGAGTCGCTCGAATTCGCCGACCGCATCCAGGCGACCCTGCGCGGCTCCAAGGTCGGCTTCCGCATCGAATCCACGGACGAGTAGGCCCGCCCTCCGGGGGGAGTCGGCGACGGACGGCCCTTCCCCACACGGACCATGGTGATCCTGGGCATCGAATCGACGGCCCACACCGCGTCCGTGGGGCTGGTGGACGAATCGGCGAAGGTGCTCGGCCTGGCGTCCGACATGTACCATCCCGCCGCCGGAGGGATCCACCCGCGCGAGGCGGCGAACCACCACATCCGCGTCCTTCCCGGGCTGGTCGAGAGGGCGCTGCGGGATTCGAAGGTCTCTCCCCGTGAGTTGGAGGGGATCGCCTTCGCGCAGGGGCCCGGTCTCGGGCCGTGCCTACGTGCGGGAGCCACCGTCGCCCGCACGCTCGCGCTCACCTGGGGAAAACCGCTCGTGCCCGTCAACCACTGCGTGGCCCACGTCGAGATCGCGCGGGTCCTGAGCGGGCTCGACGACCCGTTGCTCCTCTACGCGAGCGGGGGCAACACCCAGGTGATCGCGTACGGGTCCGGACGGTATCGCGTGCTCGGGGAGACGCTCGACGTCGGCATCGGCAACTTCCTGGACAAGCTGTGGCTCGCCATGGGGGGAACTTTTCCGGGGGGACCCGCCATCGAGGCGGAAGCCAAGACGAGCCAGACCCTCATCCCGCTCCCGTACTCCGTCCATGGGATGGACGTGGCGTTCTCGGGCATGCTCACCGCCGCCCTCGTCCATCGAGGCCGCGGGGTCCCCCGGGCGGACCTCGCCTATTCGGTCGAGGTCACCGCCTACAGCATGCTCACGGAGATCACCGAGCGGGCCCTCGCCCACCGCCGGAGGAACGAGGTCGTGCTGGGCGGCGGCGTGGCCTGCAACGAGCGACTCCGGGGCATGGTCCGCTCGATGGTGGAAGCGCGGGGGGGGCTCTCGTTCGCCCCCCCGCGCTCTCTCTGCGTGGATAACGGAGCGATGATCGCGTGGACGGGACACCTCGCCTACCAGTCCGGGGTGCGCATCTCCATCGAGGCCTCCCAGGTCGACCCACGGCAGCGCACCGACCTGGTCGTCGCGCCGTGGCGGGACGGCGGGGGCCGGTCCCCTACGCGTTGACGCCGCGAAGCGACAGCCAGTGCAACGCCGCAAACTGGGCGTGAGCCATGTCCGTCGATTCCGCGGGGGCGCTTCCGGACTTCTGGAGAGGGCCCCCCAGGGAGACCATGTACGTCATCGCATTCGGACCGGCGGTATCGAGGCCCACGGGGTGAAGGCCGCTCCCCTGGACGGCCGGGGAGATGGCGACGTACTCGAGGAGGATGACGTGCCCCGTTCCGTAGACCTCTCCGAGGCAGGTCGGGTACGGGTTGGCCACATAATCGAGGGTGTTGAGCTCCAGCCCGCCGGCCGCGCTCGAAGGAGCCCCGTCCACGAACAGTTCGACCTTGTGCGTGGCGTCCGCCGTGAAGCCGAGCAGCTCGTTCGGCTGGTAGACGATGGGTTGGTTCGGGTGGGAGCTGTTCACGAACACGCCCGCGAACGACTGCTGCCAGACGTAGAAGAAGGACGTGAGATTGTAGATGTACGGCCACGGCGACTCGATGTGGATGACCCCATCGGGGAATCCGACGGCGGCGTCCGGCGGATGCGTGTGGATCGGGAGGTCGCATTCGTAGCTCCCCGGATAGCTCGAATTGCGCCCGATCGAAGGGTAATCGGGATTCTGCTGCGTGGCCGGTTGCGAGGGGGGGATGTTCACGCTCTGCCCCTCGATGTTGATCTGGACGTACGGGTGGATGTGGTCCACGAGCCCCACGGCGGGAGGGCACCACGTCGTCGAGAAATCGGTGGTGTTGTGGGGCGGGAACGCGGGAAGGCCGCTCGAGGCCGGGATGGCCGAGAACTGGATGCAGGGGGTCTGGAAGATGTTGGTGAAGGCCAGCAAGAGGACGACGGCGACGATGATGGCGGCGGGCACCCCCAGGAGGAGCGCGCGGCGCCACCGAGGGGACCGCCCCGTCGGCGGCTTCTTCCCCCTCTTGAGCAGCTCGCGGTCGCGGCGTCGCCGCGCACGCCGTTGCTCCGGGGTCAGCTGTTCGACGGGGGACTCCTCCTCGGAGGCCCGGAACCGGCGCTTGGCCACGGGGCGCCGAGAGTCGTCCCCCTGATAAACCCTCTTCAAAATTTCTGGGGCCGCTTAATTAACGGGAACGGCTCCCACCGCCGTGGCGCGGGTCGATGTCCTCGTGGTGGGCGCCGGGCCCGCGGGTTCGACGGCGGCCTACGAACTGGCCCGACGTGGGCGGGAGGTGCTGGTGATCGAGGAGCACCCGCGCGTCGGCCACCCCGTGCAGTGCGCCGGCCTGGTTTCCCAGCGGGTGCTCGACCTGGCGGGGACCTCCTCGATCGTGCGTCGGCCGGTGCACGGAGCGACGGTCGTGAGCCCCCAACTGAACGCGCTCGCGTTCAAGGCTCCGGAAGCGCGAGCGTTCGCCATCGACCGCGCGGGGCTGGACGTGCACCTCGCGGACCGCGCGGCGCGGGCGGGGGCCCGGATCGAGACGGGAAGCAAATTCGACCGGCTCGAATCCCTCGGCGCGGAGGGCGCGCTCGTGACGGTCGTGGATGCGCAGGGCCATTCGCGCTCGGTCGAGGCACGGCTCGTCATCGGAGCGGACGGGGTGTCGAGCGGCGTGGCACGAGCGTTTCGCATCCGACGTCCCGTTGAGATCCTCCCGGCGTTCGAAGCGGAGTTTGGCGAAAGCCCCGGAGATGACGACCAGGTGGAGGTCTACCTCGGCAATTCCCTCTCGCCCGGCCTGTTCGGGTGGTGGATCCCCGACGGATCCGGGGGCGCCCGGGTCGGCGTCGCCGTGACGCCCGGAGCCGTGAGCGCGCGCGCCTACTACGAGCGCCTCCTCGCCCACCTCGCAAAGCGGTTCGGTACTCCGCTTCGAAATCCCACGAGCTTCCTCGTTTCGGGCATCCCGATCGGGATGCTTCCGACGACCTCCGGGGACCGGGTGCTGCTGGTCGGCGACGCGGCGGCGCAGGTCAAGCCCCTCTCGGGGGGCGGGATCTTCACCGGCATGCGCTGTGCCCAGATCGCCGCCGCCGTGGGGGACGCGGCGCTTTCGGCCGGCGACCTCTCGGCCGGTTTCCTCGCCCGCTACGACGCGGGCTGGAAGGCGGAACTGGGGGAAGAGTTCCACCGCGCACTTCGTCTGCGTAGGGTCTTCCTTCGACTGAGCGATGCCGACCTCGAACGGATCGTCGAGGCGCTCCAGGGGGCGGGCCTCCGAGAGTCCATCGTCGCGTTCGGTGACATCGACTTCCCGACCCACGTCGTGGGCCGGCTCCTCCGGGAGTCGCCCTCGCTCTTACGGTTGGTTCCGAAAGCCCTGGGCGCACTCGCCGGGGGCGGTGGTCAGCGGGCCCCGGACCTCGATTTGGGACCCCGGCGGGCCGCGTAGTACCCGCCCACCGCGGCCAACACGACTGCCCCACCGAGGAGACCGTCGAGCACGTACGGGAGCGTCGAGTTCGCCTGGACCGACAGGGCTGTCTCGGGGAGGACGCCCGAGACCCCAAGCCTTGTGAGGTTGATGGTGGGGCCGCCCCCCTGGCCGGTGGTGGCGCTCGTCCACGTGGAGTAGTTGAAGTAGCCACGGGACTCGAGAAGGAACGTGGTGTTGTTCTCAGCAAACTCCAGTCCAGTCCGAATGGCGTAAGCTCCGGGCAGCGCCGACGCGGGAACGGAGACAGGGGCGGAGAGGGGCACGGAGGCGCTGGGTTCCAGCACCGGCAGGTCGAACCAATCGACCTCGGAGGAACCCCGGGAGAGGACGAACGCGGGGGCCCCCGCGCTCGGGATCGCCCCGGTGTCGTTCCCCGGATACCCATTGAAGGCGTAGAACTGCAGCGTAAGATTCACCGAAGAGATGGGCGCCGCGGTCGGGTTCGCGAGAAACCCGGTAAGGATCGCGGACCCGCCGGGCGCGACGACCGGGAGCGTGAGGTTGGTGACGAAGGCGATGAACTCGCCCTCGGGAAGGGGAGGAAACACCGCTTGGGCGGTCGGGCCAGGATAGGAAAGGGACAGGGCGACGAGCACGCAGCCGAGAACGACCGTCGCGCGTCGGGCTCGCCGGGGCGGGCGGGCCACCTCAGGCACCCTCGGAGGCGAGGAAGGCACCGGAGTTGGCCAGGGCGATGAGACGCTCGATCCGGCGGAGCGTCTCCGTCCGGCCTCGTCGCCCGCCGACGCCCAGGAAGGCGCTCGCCCGCCCGAGCGGTGCGGATCCCGAGGCGGCGGACGCCTTGTAGAGGGCTCGGGCGAGCGCCATCGGTCGCCGGGTGAGGGCGACCGCGGCATCGTCGGCCTCGTACTCCTCCCGCCGCGTGAGCGAGGCGGCCAGCACCGCTAGGACGGGATCCCACCGCATCAGCCGGGAAAGCGTTCGGAAGAACGTCAGATAACGGGCGTCGAGGTCGCGGACGTGCCCGAGCTCATGGGCCACGACCGCCTCGAGCTCTTCGGCGGTGAGCCGGGCCAAGAGGCCGTCCGAGAGCAGAATCACCTCGTGCCGGTGCGGGCGCAAGCGGCCGGAGCCGACGACGTTGAGGAGCGTGAACGAGAACGCCTCGGGCGCCTCGCTCGGATAGCGAAGCAGACTCGTTCGCTCGGTGGGCACGGGGAGCCGGTGCGGCCACCGGAGCGGGGTGGGGTGCAGAAGGTGGAGAAACCCACGGCCGACCAGCTGGTTCAGGAGGAAGGCCAGGGTCAGTACCGCGAAGGCACCGGCTCCCCCGGCGAGCCAGAGCATCCCGTACTGCGGCTCGAAGAGCGCGAGCGGCTCCCGCGTAAGTCGGGCCAGGGCGGGAAGGCCCCCGTTCCCCAAGACCCAGACCAGCGTCGTCGTCGCGAGCAGGGCCCAGAGGCCGAGGAACGCCGCCGCCAGCCGGAGCACGAGTCGCGGACCCGATCGGCGGTACGCGAAGAGCAGCACCACCCCCGTGGATATCCACACCAGAACCGGAACGTAGAGGAGCGCGACCAACGCGGGGAGCATGGCCTCCCTCTCCCCGGCTATAGCCGCAGGCGCCGCCGGAGGTTCCGTTCCTCGGCCGGCTCGAGCTTCTGGAGCTCCTCGGAGAGGTGGACGACGCCGGAGGGACCGAACAGTCGGACCACTCCGCGGACCAGCTGGTGGATGTACCGTCGCTCGAAGTCGGAGGGGCGGTAGACGTACCGTTCGCCGCCGCGACAGCTTTCCCTGCGGCGGCGGACGAGGCGCTTGCTCCACAGGCGTCCGAGCGTGGTCGCGACGGTCGTGTACGCTACCCGGTGACCGTGCTTTTCGAGGTGAACCTGGACGGTGCGGGCCGGAGCTTCATCGAGGTCGGTGAGCGAGCGGAGCACCTCGCTCTCGAGCGTTCCCAGTCGTTGGGCGTCGGGCACAGGGGTTCCAAGAACCCGCCCGCTTTAACCATTCCTAGGGAGAGGACCGTGGGGCCCGGTCGCCCGAGTCCCCAAGGGTTTATGGCGCGCTCCGGCTCCCCGGCCCGATGGGTCCATCGTCCGCGCCCGAGACGATTCTGGACCTCGTCGGTCACACTCCGCTGATTCCCCTGCGGCGGATAGGCAAGGGGATCCCGTATCGGATTCTGGCCAAGCTCGAGTTCCTCAACCCGGGAGGCTCGGTGAAGGATCGCATCGGGCCGTCCATGATCGATGCCGCGGAAGCGAAAGGGCTCCTCAAGCCGGGGGGAACGATCGTCGAGGCAACGAGTGGCAATACCGGAGTGGGGCTCGCGCTCGTCGCCGCGGTTCGAGGGTACCGCTGCGTGTTCGTCCTTCCCGACAAGATGAGCGCGGAGAAGATCCGCCTCCTGCGGGCGTACGGGGCCCGGGTCGTGGTCACGCCGAGCCAGCTCCCGCCCGACCACCCGATGAGCCACTACTCGGTCGCAAAACGGCTCAGCCGCGAGATACCGAACGCCTACTATCCCAACCAGTATGAGAATCCGGAGAACCCGGGCGCCCATTACCGGACGACCGGTCCCGAGATCGCGGAACAGGCCGGGGGATCCTTGACCGCCGTCGTCGGTACCGTGGGCACCGGCGGAACGATGAGCGGGATCGGACGCTACTTCAAGGAACACCACCCGTCGGTTCGAGTGGTCGCGGTCGACCCGAAGGGTTCCGTCCTCGCGCACTACTTCCGCACCCGCGAGCTCGGCCGTGCGGTTCCGTATCTCGTGGAGGGGATCGGGGAGGACATGGTCCCCCGCACGGTCGAGTTCCAGTTCATGGACGAGTTCGTCGAGGTCGATGACCGGGAATCGTTCCTGATGGCTCGACGACTCGCGCGGGAGGAAGGACTGTTCGTTGGAGGCTCCTCCGGCGCCGCCGTGGCGGGCACCCTACGATGGCTGCAGGCCGGGCCGATCCCGGCGGGCTCGACGGTGGTGGTCCTGCTGCCGGACTCGGGCGATCGCTACCTCTCGAAGTTCTACAGCGATGAGTGGATGCGGGAGAAGGGGTTCCTCGATGCCGCCGCCTCGGTGGCCGAGCTGCTCAAGGAGAAGGAGTTCACCCCCGCGCTCCTGTCCGTCGACCCCACCACCGTCGTCCGGGACGCGCTCGACGCGCTGCGTCGCCACGGGATCTCCCAGATGCCCGTGCTCGCCGGGTCCGAGAACGTGGGAAGCCTGCAGGAGGACGACATCCTGCGGGCCGCGCTCGTCGATACCACGGTCGTCGAGCGCACGGTCGCCGCGATCCTGGGGCCGAAGTTCTCGGAGGTTTCCCTCGAGACTCCGCTCTCCGAGGCGGTGCGGCGGCTGAAGGAGGAGCGGGCGCTCCTGGTCCGCGACCCCGCGACGGGGTCCTTCGTGGGACTGATCACCCGGCACGACCTGGTCGCCCACTTCTCCCAGCACGGGGGCTCCCATGCGGTTTGACACGCGGGTCATCCACGACGCGCAGCCCCCGGACCCCGCGACGGGCGCGGTCAATCCCCCGATCTACCTTTCCAGCACGTTCGCCCAGCGGGCGCCGAACGAGAACCAGGGCTACGTCTACGGCCGAACGCACAACCCCACCCGGACGGTCCTGGAAGCCGCCCTGGCGAGCCTCGAGGGCGGCAAGCGCGGGCTCGCCTTCTCCTCGGGACTGGGGGCGCTCACGACGCTCCTGGAGCAGTTCCCGTCCGGATCCCGCGTCCTCGCCTGCGACGACCTGTATGGGGGCACCTGGCGGCTGTTCGATCACCATCGTCGCCAATTCGGCCTCGTGGTCGATTACTTTGACCCGACGCGCCCCGGCGAGCTGGAAACCGCCCTTCAACGCGCGCCGACCGCTCTCGTTTACGTCGAGTCCCCGACCAACCCTCTCCTCAAGCTGGTCGACCTGCGGGCCGCCGCCCGACTCGCCCACCGCGCACGGGCCCTCCTCGCCGTGGATAGTACGTTCGCTTCCCCCGCGCTCCAGCGTCCGTTGGAGCTCGGGGCGGACGTCGTGCTGCACTCGACGACCAAGTACCTGGGGGGCCACTCCGACATCATTGGAGGAGCGCTCATCGTCCGGTCGAGGACCCTGGGGGAGCGGTTGGCCTGGCTGCAGAACGCCGTGGGCGCGGTCCCGAGCCCGTTCGACTGCTATCTCGTCCTCCGTGGCCTGAAGACCCTCGGCCTGCGTATGCGCGCCCACGGTCTCGGCGCCCGGTCGGTGGCCCGTGTCCTCGAGGCGAGCCGCAAGGTAACGCGCGTCTACTATCCCGGCCTCGCCTCACATCCCCAACGGGCGCTCGCCCGGCGCCAGATGGACGGCTTCGGTGGAATGCTGAGCGCGGAGTTTGTGGGCGGGGGACGGAGCGCGCGCCGGTTTCTCTCCCGTCTTAAGATCTTCACGCTCGCGGAGAGCCTGGGCGGCGTGGAGTCCTTGGTGGAGCATCCGGCCTCGATGACCCACGCGAGCGTGCCGCGGGCGGAGCGGAAAGCGCGGGGGATCGGGGACGGACTGGTTCGCTTCTCCTGCGGGATCGAAGACCCTCGCGACCTCGCCGACGCCGTGGGCGCAGCGCTCCGGGGGGTGTAGCCGCATGCGTCGGTTCACGGTGTACGACACGCTCAGCCGGGAGAGCCGACTGTTCGCGCCGCTGACCCCTCCGAAGGTCGGTCTTTTCGTCTGCGGGCTCACGCCGTACGCCGACGCCCACATCGGCCATGCGAAGACGGCGCTCACGTTCGACGTGGTCGCCCGCGCCCTCAAACACTGGGGGTACCGCGTGTTCTACGTGCAGAACGTCACGAACATCGACGACCGGCTCATCGCCCGGGGGGCCCAGGAGGAGATCGACCCCCTGACCCTTGCCGACCGGCACTTTCTCGCCTGGCAGATCGCCATGGAACGGCTCGGCGCCCGCCGCGTGAACTACTACCCGCATGCGACCGACTACCTGCCCGAGATCATCGACCAGGTCCGGATCCTGGTGGAGCGTGGGCTCGCCTACGTCTCCCGCGGCAGCGTCTACTTCGACGTGGCGAAGTCGCCCAACTACGGAAAGCTCTCGGGCCAGCGGACGGAGGCGCTCCGACCCGGCGCGCGGGTCGAGCCGGAGCCGGACAAGCGCGCCCCGGAGGATTTCGTGCTCTGGAAGGCCGCCACTCCGGGGGAACCCACGTGGGAGAGCCCGTGGGGCCCGGGGCGGCCCGGCTGGCACATCGAGGATACCGCGATCACGGTGCGCCTTTTCGGACCCCGCTACGACGTCCATGGGGGAGGCCTCGACCTCAAGTTCCCTCACCACGAAGCGGAGATCGCGCAGGCGGAAGGGGCCACGGGCGAGTCCCCGCTCGTGAACTACTGGATGCACGTCGGACTCCTCACGATGAAGGGGGAAAAGATGTCGAAATCCCTCGGCAATGTCGTCGGGCTCAACGAGTCGCTGGATGCCGTCGGGGCGATGCCGCTCCGCTTCTTCTACCTCAACGCGCAGTACCGTAGTCCGCTCGACTTCGTCCCCGGCAAGTCCCTCGAGGAGGCGCGGGAGGCGTACGGCCGTCTCGTCGGCCCGCTGCGGCGCCTGCGGGAGGAGTCGGACCGCGCGGGGACCGACCGCGCCGGTCTCGAGCTCCCGGAGGAGGTGGCGCGCCTCGCCAGCGACACGGTGGCCGCGATGGACGACGCGCTCGCCGACGACTTCAACACCCGCGAGTCGCTCGCCCGGCTGTTCACCTGGGGCCGGACGGTGACGGAATGGGTCGATCGCCTCGGAGCGCTCTCGTCGTCGGCGCTCGAACAGCTCGCCGCCCCGTATGCCTGGGCGGAGGAGGTCCTGGGGATCGGCCTCGAGGAGGACTCGGGGACGCTTTCCCGCCGACTGGCCCCCTTGATCGCGGTCGCCCTGGAAGCCCGACAGCGGGCCCGGGCCCGCGGGGACTACCCGGAGTCCGACCGGATACGGGATGACCTCCTCGCGGCCGGCGTGCGGGTGGAGGACCAGGGGGCGCAGACCCGCTGGCAGCTCGTCGCCGCCCCCCGAACGTGAAGGGATTCGGGTTCCGGGCCCATGGCGGCCCCGAGCAGCTCCAGTTCGTCGACATCGAGCGACCGGTTCCCGGGCCGGGAGAAGTCGCAGTACGCGTGGCGGCCGCGTCGTTCAACCGCCTCGACCGCTTCGTCCTCGCCGGCATGCCCGGCGTCCCGGTGGGGCTCCCCCACGTCCTTGGGTCCGATGCCGCGGGGTGGGTCGCGGCGCACGGAAAAGGGGCGAACGCCCCCGACGTCGGCCGACGGGTGCTCGTCAACCCGGGTCTTTGGGACGCTACCTGTGACGCCTGTCGCCGAGGTCAGGAAAGCCTCTGCCGGCAGTTCCGAATCCTGGGAGAGCACATCCAGGGCAGCCTCACCGAGACGGTCGTGGTTCCCGACCGCAACGTGCACGCGATCCCCGACTCGCTCCCGTTCGCGCAGGCGGCCGCCGCTCCGCTCGTTCTCCAGACCGCGTGGCGGGCGCTTCGCACGGTCGGAGAGCTCCAGCCCGGCGAAACGGTCGCGATCATCGGGGCGGGGGGCGGCGTGGCGACCAGCGCGATCCAGGTGGCGAAGCTCTCGGGCGCCCGGGTCGTCGTCGTCTCCCGCTCGGTGGAGAAGCTCGCCGCCGCGCGGCGGTTAGGGGCGGACGACGGCCTGCTCCTCGATGCGACGCATTCCCTCGACCGGCTCCTCTGGGAATGGAGCGGAAAACGCGGCGTCGACGTCATCTTCGACTCGGTGGGACAGCCCACCGTCCCCCTTTCGGTCCGGGCCCTCGCCCGGGGGGGCCGCCTCGTGGTGATCGGGGCCACGGGGGGACCGACCGTCGAGATCGACCTGCGCCCGCTTTTCTGGCGGCAGTCCTCCTTGCGGGGAAGTACCATGGCCTCACGCTCCGAGTTCGCGGCCATGCTCGAGCAGCTCCTCGCCGGAAAGCTGACCCCCGTGATCGACCGCGTCTTCGACCTATCCGAGGCGGCCCAGGCGTTTCAGCGCCTCGACGCGCCTGACCTGTTCGGCAAGGTCGTCGTTCATGTCTCGAACCCGGCGCCGTAGTGCGAGTCCCTATTCACGGAAGATGGGCCTCCGGGACCTCTCGGTGCGGGGATAGGTTCATAAAGTCACGACCCACATAAATACACACGATGCCCTCGATGCGTCGTTATTGGCGGACGCGCCGCCGACGCGCGGTGAGTCCGATCATCGCCACCATCCTTTTGGTCGGCATGACGATCGCCGCGGGGGTCATCCTCTGGATGTTCCGGATCACCCCGCCCGCGCCCCCGCCGACAGTATTCTATACCGCCCAGGGCGGGCTCACGTACCCCGTCTGGGGCGACCCGACCGACTGTCGGCCGGTCCTCCCGCAGCCGACCTCCTTCTACACGAGCGGCGGGACGGGGAATCCGAACTGGCCCACGTACTCGACGGCCTGGACCAACCAGTGCCAGCGGAGCACCACCGGCACGTACAACATGATGAACGTGAGCGAGATCAGCATCACGAAGATCTCGCAGCCGATCCCGCTGAGCGCGGTCGAGTTCGAGTTCGTCTGCCACAACAACACTCCCACGCCGATCACGACGGTCTTCGTCGCGGGGTCACTGAAGGCGATGTCCTGGTTCCCGGGCTCCTCCCAGTCGATCCCGGCGAACGCGCCCACCATCAATTCGTGCGCCACCTTCAACGCCTCCAATTTCGGCGGCGGCAGCTTCTCGACCTTCTACAACCGGCTCGGGTTCTACGAGCCGCTCACCCTCAATGCGACGCTGCTCCAGTCGGGGGATGCCTTCATCCTCTACGTCCACACGCGGGACTCCGTCCTCGAGGCCCCCAGTCCCATCGAATCGTCCTCCAAGTGGAATCTGCCGGACGCCGACGATTACCACGGCGCCCCGCCGTGGTGCTTCTCCAATCCCGGGGCGTGCACGATCTTCCTCGTCGACACGGCCACGCCCTCCCATACGGTGCTGGCGACGATACCGGTGACCGCGCTCGCCTAGGGCCGAGCGGCCGAACCGTTAAGAGAGCCACCCTCTTCGTGCGGCCTCGAGGGCGACGCCCCTCGGGAAGTCCTCGTTGGCAGACACCACGCGTCGTTCGGTCGAGGGCCCCATCGCCGTGCTGGGCGCCGGGAACATGGGGAGCGGGATCGCCCAAACCTGTGCCCAGGCCGGCTTCGAGGTCCGGGTCCGCGACCTTACGGACGATCAGCTGGCCCGCGGGCTCTCCTCGGTGGAGCGAACCCTCGATGGCGGCATCGCCCGAAAGAAGCTCACGGCGGCGACGAAGTCCGCCGTGCTGTCCCGGCTCAAATTCACGACAGACCTGGGGGAAGCGGTCCGCGGGGCCGACCTCGTCATCGAAGCCGTCTTTGAAGAACCGACCGTCAAGCGACAGCTCCTCGACGACCTGACGGGGTTCGTCGGCCCCGAGACGATCGTCGCCACGAACACCTCGTCGCTGAGCGTGTCCAAGCTGGCGGAAGGAATACCCCAGCCCGAGCGATTCGCGGGGCTCCACTTCTTCTACCCGGCGCCGATCAACAAGCTCCTCGAGGTCGTGGGCGGGAGCCGGACCAGTGAGGCCACCGTCGAGGCCCTGCTGGCCTTGGGCTATCGGCTGCGCAAGGTCCCGATCCGCGTCAAGGACTCCGCCGGCTTCGCCGTGAACCGGTTCTTTGTCCCCTACCTCAACGAAGCGGCCCGGATGCTCGGGGACGGCGCCGCCAGCCTGGGGACCATCGAGGCGGTCGGCCGCGAATTCACCGGGGCCTCGTTGGGCCCGTTCGAGCTCATGAACGTGACGGGCACGGCGATCTCCTTTCATTCGATGAGCTCTCTGGAGGCGGCGTTTGGCCCGGCCTACGCCCCCGCGCCCCGGATGGAGGAGCAGTTCCGCTCGAAGGCGCCGTGGGACTGGCGGTCGAGCCCCGTCGAGGAGTCGGCGAAACCCGCGATCCGCCGTCGTTTTGAGGGGCTCGTGTTCGGCATCGTGACGCGGCTCGTGGAAGAGGGCGTCGCGACCGCCGAGGACGTCGAGGTCGGAGCGGAGGTCGGACTCCGCTGGCCGACCGGGCCGTTCGCCCTCCTAGGGCGACTCGGGCTACCCGCGGCGGCCGAGCGGGTCCGCGAGTACGCCCGGCCGTTCGGCGACGCGTTTCCGATCTCCCAGGAACTCACGGCGCGCGCGCAGCGCGGGGAGCTCCACTGGCCGCTCCGCTACGTGCGGACCGAGAAGCGCGGGAAGGTCCACTGGGTCCTGCTCGACCGTCCGCAGGTCCTCAACAGCCTCTCCTCCCCCTTGCTCCGTCAGCTGGCCGAGACGATCACGGAGCTCGACCACGACCCGAGCGTCCGATGCGTGGTCCTGGCCGGCGCCTCCCCCGTCTTCTCCGCCGGGGCCGACGTGGCGGAGATGGCCGACAAGGATCCCGTCGAGGGACGGGAGTTCGGCTTCATCGGCCAGGCGACGTGCCGGGCGATCGAGCGGTTTCACGCGCCGCTGATCGCCTTCGTCCAGGGGTACGCCCTCGGGGGCGGCCTCGAGGTGGCTCTCGCGTGCGACTTCATCGTGGCCAGCGCCGAGGCCAAGCTGGGCCTCCCCGAGGTCACGGTCGGGATCCACCCCGGGATGGGGGGCGCCTCCCGCCTCACCCGCCTCCTCGGGCGGCCCGGGGCGAAGTACCTAATCTTCACAGGGAACCCGGTCTCCGCCGCCGAGGCGGAGGAGCTCGGCATCGTGGTCCGCACGTTCGCGACCGACCGGGCGCGGGAGGAGGTCCAGGCCCTGGCCGAATCCATCGCCGACCGCGCTCCGCTCGCCGTCGAGTGGGTCAAGTCGGTCATCGACCGGGGGGCGGACGCTCCCCTCGAGAGCGCGCTGCGCCTGGAGGGAGAGTCCGCCGGACGGACGTTTACGACCCGAGACCGCACCGAAGGGATGCGGGCGTTCGTCGCCCGCCGGCGGCCCGAGTTCGAAGGACGGTAGCCGTCGCCTACGCCGTGAGGGTCGACCGATAGCCCGCCGCGTCCAGGAGCGTCGAGGGGTCAAAGGCACCGGCCGGGCGGATCCGCACGAGCCAGCCCCCCGCGTAGGGAGCCTTGTTGATGAGCTCGGGGTGGGACTTGAGGTCGGCGTTCACGGCGCTCACCGTGCCGTCGGTCGGCGCGTACACGTCGGCGACGGTCTTCACCGACTCGAGGACGAGGACGCTCTCGCCCGCCTTCACCGTCTTTCCGACGGCGGGGAGGTCGACGAAGACGATGTCGGTGAGCTCGCTCTGGGCGTGGTCGGTGATGCCCATCACCACCTCGCCGTTCTCCACGCGGACCCACTCGTGGCTCTTCGTGTAGCGGCGGTCCTCGGGGATCGCATCTCCGCTCATGTCCCGGACTCCCAGCTCTCGGCGTATTTACGCTGCGCCGCCGTCGGCTCGTCCAGGCCCACGCCGAAGGGCGCGAGGGCCGCCCGCGCCACCGCCAGGTCGAGCTCGGGGGGCACGGGGTAGACCTTCGGCGGGAGCGACCGCCCCTTCCGCGCGATGTATTCGGCACTGAGCGCCTGCAGCGCGAAGGAGAGGTCCATGATCTCGACCGGGTGCCCCTGGCCCGTCGCCAGGTTCACGAGGCGCCCCTCCGCGAGCACGCACGCGGTCCGGCCGTCCGCAAACGTGTACTCCTGGACGCCCGGCCGGGCCTGACGCTGCTCCACGGCCAGTCCCGCGAGGTCGGGGAGGTTGATCTCGACGTCGAAGTGTCCGGCGTTCGCGAGCAGGCAGCCGGATTTCAGGACCCGGAAGTGCTCCGCCCGGACGATGTCGCGATTGCCCGTCGTCGTCACGATGAGGTCCGCGACCCTGGCGGCGTCCAGCATCGGGAGGACCCGGAACCCCTCCAGGCGCGCCTCGAGGGCCCGCACGGGGTCGACCTCGGTCACGACGACGTCCGCTCCCATGCCGCGAAGCCGCGAGGCGACCCCCTTCCCCACCCAGCCGTAGCCGGCGACCACGCAGACCCGTCCGGCGATGAGGAGGTTCGTGGCCCCCATGATCCCGTCGAGGACGGACTGGCCGCACCCGTAGCGATTGTCGAAAAGATGCTTCATCTGCGCGTCGTTCACGTCAATGGCCGGAAACCGGAGCTTCCCCGTCCGCTCGAGGGCCCGCAGGCGGGTGATCCCCGTCGTCGTTTCCTCGGTGGAGCCGAGGATCCGGCCCCGGTCGGTCCGGTCCGTGTGGGCGAGCGCGACCAGGTCCGCGCCGTCATCGACCATGACATCGGGGTCGGCGTCGAGCATCGCGCGGACCCCCGCGAGGTACTCCGCGACCGATTCCCCCTTTTTCGCCCGAGTGTCGATGCCGTCGTCGAGAAGACCCGCGACGGCGTCGTCATCCGTGGATAACGGATTCCCCGCGGCCAGACGAACGTCAGCGCCCCCGGCCTTGATCGTCTGCGCCAGCACCCCGGTCTTCGCCTCGACGTGAAGCACCATCGAGACCGTCAGGCCCTTGAACGGCTGTTCACGCTCGAATCGCTCGCGGATCCCCGCGAGCACCGGCATGTGGGAGCGGGCCCAGGCGAGCTTCATGCGTCCGCGCTCGAGATCTCCGACCATCGACCGGTTCCGGTCGCGCATGACCGGGACGCAGTTAAAACCGTTCGGGCGGCGGGGGGCGGCAGGCGCCTTGGGAACGCCTTCGAGCCCTTCCTCGCGCCCTCGGGAATTGTCGCGGCACGTCGCGGAGAGAACGAGGACGTGGCCGCCCAAGGGAGCCGTTCCGCAGCCCACCCGGGGGCGTGCAGACCAGGAGCGCCCCCTGGGCAGGAACTCCTTCGAGGCCGGGGGCGTTCACCCGGTGCAGGGCACGAAGACGGATCGGATGGCCGTTCGGCCGGCCGGCGCCTACTGGGTCACCGCTCCACAGAAGGGGCAGACGAGGTACTCGGGCGGGATCTCCTTACCGCAGTTCGAGCAGGGCTTCATCGCCGCCTGCGCAGCGCCGGGGGCCGCCGCCGGGGCCGGGGATTGGGCGGCCATGCCGCCGGCGGGGCGAGCGGTCGGCGGGGGAGTCCCACTCGGGGGTCGGGCCGCGGGCGGGGCCCCCGAGGG
>DASRSW010000049.1:0-12788 GCA_035656275.1 Thermoplasmata archaeon | reverse complement strand
CGTCACCCGGCGGCCAGGCTCCCGGCGGGCGAACTCCTGGGTCAGCAGGATGAGGGCGAGCTTCGATTGTGCATAGGCCCGCCATCCACCGTAGCGACGGCGTCCCTCGAGGTCGTCAAAGTGGATGCTTCCCCAGGCGTGGGCCGCCGAGGCTACGTTCACAACCCGGGCCCCAGGGCTGGCTCGGAGGGCCGGGAGGAGAGTCCTGGTGAGCTGAAAGGGGGTGAGCACGTTCAGGGCCAACGTTCGCTCGATCCCCTCCTCGGTGGCGTGGCGGCGGGTGAAGATCGCTCCGGCGTTGTTGATGAGCAGATTGAGTTGGGGATGCGCCTCGCGAATCTCCTCGGCAACTCGCTCGGTCTCCTTGAGCCGCGCCAGGTCGGCAAGGTAGCCCTCAACTGGGGCGACGGCCCTCGCCTGCAATTCGGCCAGCACCGCCGCTAGGCGGACCGGGTCGCGAGCTACCACACTGAGCTCCACGCCCGCGCGGACCAGCGCGCGGGCCGCGGCGAGCCCGATGCCAGAGGTAACCCCGGTGACCACGCCGACTCCGGGGCCTCCCGCCACGGTCATCGTCTCGGGCTCGGCCGCGTCGCTCGAGCCAGGGGCTTCAGCGTACACCTCCCACGGTGGTCGGAGGGGCGTAGCCGACCGCCGGTGCCAGACGCTGTCGGACCTCTCGGAGAGCGAGAAGAATGAGGAGGACGCCGACCAGATTGAGGATGGGGAAGATCCAGAGGACGGCTCCGGCTTTCAGCAAGGAGTTGTCGTAGCGGTCCCCCAGGCGCCAAAGCCCGAGGACCGTCCCGATGAGGCCGATGAGGCCCAGGACCGCGCCCACGAACAGAAGCGCAACCCCTCCGAGCAACGCCCCCACATTGACACAGTGCGCCGGGACGGGGGTCGTTCCCCCCGCGCACTGCAAGAGCGCGGCCACGGAAGAAAAGAGGACGGCCAGCCCGAGCACGAGGACCAGGATCCCCACGATGGCCAGGAGCGCGAGCGTGGCGGGGGTCGAGAACCGGGGGTCCTCCGACCGGAGGCGGACGAAACCCTGACGTGCGCAGTAGATCGCGGCGGCGGAGAGCGCCGCGCCCAAGACAGTGAGCGACCCGAGCCCGAGGAGCGCGGAGCTATCGATCGCACCCGGTGACGTCCCTGACGCCCCGAAGACCGAGAAGTTGTAGACCGGGCCGAGCACGAAATTCGTAAAGTACTCGAGCGCAACGCCCGCGAGCGCGAGGAGCCCGAAGTATTGCACATCGGTGAGCGCCGGCAGGTCGGTCTCCCGACGGACGGGGGCGGCTCCGGACCATTCCCACGCCAGCGGACGGGACGCGGTGGGCCAGGTCGTCGAGGGGGGCATACCGTAGAGCCCCGACCCAGCGCCCACGTTCGGAAGCGTCCGGCCACAGCCTTGGCAGAAGGCGGCAGAAACCGCGGTTGGAGTCCCGCAGAACGGACAGAGGGAGCTCGCCACAGCGGCGCAGGGATTCGGGCTACAAATCTCCCGCCCCGCGCGCGTGCCATCTTTAGACCAGGGAAAGCCCCCAAGGTTTATGGCCGGGCCGGTTTGAACGAAGTTGTGGCCGTTGACCCTGCCCCACGGGAGGAGGAGGTCCCGGCGGTCGCCTCTCGCCGCTCTTCGGGCATCCGCCTTCGCCCCCGGCTTTCGGGGATTATGGGCCGCTGGCTCCCTCCGGCACGCCTGACCTGGGTCGCCCTGGCCGTCCTCGGGGTCTACGGGGTGTACCGGCTGTCCGTGCCCTCCGGGGCGCTGCTGCTGATCGCCCTCCCTCTCGGGTCGGCCGTGATGGACCTCCTCTTCCAGCTCATCCGCTTCAGCCGGCGGCGCTTCCCGGATGCCGCCATCGCCACCGGGGCGTTCTTGGCCATCATCTTCCCTCCCACCGCGATACTCGCCGAAGCGCTGGTGGTCGCGATCGCCGCCGTCGCCCTCCGCCACATCATCCGCTCGAGGGGCCATCCGTGGTTCAATCCCGCCGCCCTCGGTGTGGTGATTGGCGCCGTGCTGTTTGGGCTCGCGCCTGCCTGGTGGGTCTCGATCGGGACCCCGGGCGAGACGCTCATGCTGGGCCTGGGCGTTCTGGTGACGGCCCGTTCGTGGAGGAACTGGCGACTCCCGGCCTCCTTCCTTCTCGCCTTTGCGGCGCTCGCCACGCTCTATCACTTCCTCTTCGGGGGCGCGGTCTCCCCGGCCGTCCTCGCCCTGTCGGTCCTCGACCCGACGGCGCTCTTCTTTGCGCTCTTCATGCTCCCCGAGCCCCGAACCGCCCCGGCCGACCACGGCGCCCAACCGCTCTACGGCGCCGTCGTGGCGGTACTGGCGGTGTTCTCGCCCCTCGTCTTCCCGACCCTGGGGCTGTTGATCGGCCTCCTGCTCGGCAACATGCTCTCCGCCTTCCTCCGGCGTCGGAGCGCTCTTCAGGCGCCGATGGCCGAGACCACACCGTCCCGCCGCGCCGCCGGCGGCGCACGGGTCCGGTCCGCCGCCGTCCGCTGGTCGGCGGGCCGCCGGCTCGCGGCCGGGCTCTTTGTGCTGATCTTTCTGGGCGTGGCCGCCGGCTCGAGCCTCGGACCGAGTTCGACGCCCAGCCTCGTCGTGAGCGCCCCGCCGAGCACGGGCGGCGGTGGCGGGGGAGGCAACGCGGCGGCCTGCGCGACCGACACGTCGACCGTCGACAGCTCCACCCTGAGCCTCCTTCACTCCGAGCTGGGCCCCTCGGTGATCCTATCGTACAACGCCAACACGGGGGTCGTCGTCTTCTACGACCCGGTGAACCTCGTCACCGTGACCGAGACGGACCTCTACGAGGACCACGGGTTCGCCGAGTTCAACGGAGATGATTTCACCGTGAACGGGTGCGCGCCCTAGGCAACGTCGAGCGCCATCTCGCGCATCAGGATGAGACGGCTCTCGTCCTGGGCCTCGAGGGCGGCGGTGTGGGTCGGGCCGAGCATCCGGTGGTCGATCGCGAGGATCCGCTTGAACAGCCACTCGAACTCGTGGAAGACGAGCGGGTCCTTGAGGTCGCTCCGCGTCCGACCGATCAGGTCGACGGGGTGGCGGAGGGCGTAGTAGTAGTTGCTGACCCAACCGCCGAACGCCTCCCACACAAGGTCGACGTTCAGGACCTTGCGATGAGTGAGCGCTCCGACGAGCTCGAAGAACGTCGCCACCTCGACGCTCGTGATGTCCTCATGGGTCCCCCGGACCAAATGGGTGCTCAGGTCCTTGCGCGCCTGGCGCATCCGCGGGGAGTCGAAACGCTCGCGAAGGGTCAGAATCGAGTTGGCGCTGTTGAGCTCCTGCGCCTGGCGCGTCTGCCAGTACATGAGGATGAGGGTGCCGATGACGAGTGCCCAGGTGCCGAGCGCGGTCCAGGTCGCGATATCGATGTTGACCATCGGTTCGACCCCTCCCGGGGGCCCGCGAGCACAGCGTCTTCCCCTCCAATACTCCTCGCCTCCGGGCGAGGGACCGTCCAAGAGTCGCTCCTCCCGTTCTCCGCACGCCCGGACGGCGGAGGATAGATTCTAACGAGAGGGCCCATTCGAAGGGGTGAGGCGGTCGGCATGCCGGGAGCACCACCCCCCCGAGACTCCGAGGAGTGGGTGAACGACCTTCGCCGCCCGTGGGCGCGCGTCGGCGCGGCCCTCACCGGTCTCACCTTAGCCGCCATCGCCGGGACCGCGGTGTACCTTCTCCGGGTCGAGCCTCGGCTCCTCACGTGGGGGGAGGTGGTGCCACCGGATGAGTCTCTGGTGGGCGCCTTTCTCCCGTCAGTGGCCCTGCTGGCCGTTACGGCGGTCGTCCTTCGTCGAGTCTCGAGCATCCCCGCAGCGATCACCATCGCTCCGGCGGGACTCCGGGTGCGAGGCCGGGTGAACGGAATCACGCAAGATCTCCTCCCCTGGTCCGAGGTCACGATAGATGAGCGAGAGGATCGATGGGAGGGCGTCCGCGTTCGAGTCGCTTTGGCCCACCGCCACCGATCCTACTGGGTAAGCGTCCGCTTGGCCGCGCGGCTGCGTCTCGCATTGGGCATCGACGCTGCGCCGGCCACCCCCGCCCACCCACCGCGTTGAAGAGCCTGCCCGCACTTGTACTGCCCGTCCCATGGTCCCTCCCTCGACCCCCGTGGTGCGCCCGGCGATTGCGCGGTGGTGCGGGACGAGGGCGCTCAAGAACGCAAGGGCGCTCTGCCGGCTGCTGCCCCGGGAGTTCCCGCCGCCCGACGCGACGGGCTCGTGTCTCGAGGTGCTGCCGGTCGAGGAACTGGTCCGGCTTCACCGATTGACGCCCCCGGAGCTCGATGCGGTCGACCCTCGCTTGTCTCGCCTGCGGGCCCCGATCCCCGGTCCCGGTGCCGTACGGGGGACCCTCTTCTCCGGTACGCTTCGGTTCCTCCAACTCACGTATGACCTCGGCGGCGGTCAGACGCTCGAGGTCGGCGCGTCCGACCTGCTCACCGCCGTCAAGTATGCGACGGCCGTCGCGGCTCCCCTGCAGCGGTATGCGGGCCAATATGGCCCGAACCGGATCGACGTCGCCCCGACGGCCGTCCCGGTACGGTTCCCGGTCACCGGCGGGCGGTTCACCGACGCCGCCCTCCAGACCTGGATCGACGGGCTCGTCCAGGGGGGGACCATCGGCACGGGGGACTGCCCCGTGGTCCTCGCCCCGCCGCACGTGCTCAACGCCGATGCCCCGGCCGACCAGGGAGTGCTCGGGTACCATGGGCACGCCCAGGTTCCGTACCTCTTCGTCAACGTCCTGGGGAACGGCTTCTCCCTCGCCGACCCCGAGGACTTCTACGCGCTCGCCCTGAGCCACGAGATCGCCGAGATGGTCGTGGACCCCGCGGCCGACGGCTCCAATCCCGAGGTCTGCGACCCGTGCGGACCGAACTGCCAGAACGCGCTTCGCGACTACTTCTCCGCCGCGGGCCTCTACCTCGGAACGACCACGGCGTTTCCCCCCGCCTACACGTACGGGTACTTCGTCAACGCCGTGGTCCAGCCTTCGGGAGCGGCGGCCTGCCCCGCGCCGATCCGGGCCTGCGCCTACGGGCCCCCCTAGTCCGTCAGCTGGTGCCGGTCGACATCAGCGCCCGCTTGCACTTGCGGCAGACGTTGAGCCACGGCTCGTTGGCCGTGCCGCAGTTCGAGCAGATGAGCGCGGGCCGGGCCTGCCCCGGGGGCGGCGCCGGGCGCGCTGCGGGAGCGGTGGGGGCGTTCGGGTCGGAGAAGAACCGGGAGGGGGGCGGGGGTCGCTCGGGTCGCACGCCCACCGGCGGAGCGCTCGGTGGGAGGATCGGCTCGGGCGGCGGGGCCTCCACGATCGTCACGCCTTCCTCCTCCGCCGGGGCCTCCTCCTCTGGCGCGGAGGGGGGTGCGGGCCGGGCGGTGGTTGGGCCTGCGGCACCGCCGCCTCCCCGCCGTCGAGAGGCGAGAACGACGACGGCGGCCACTACGACGATGACGACGATCGCGACGATGATGAGGAGGTCGGTCGTCGAGAGTCCGATGCCCGACGACTGGCTCGGGGGCGACGAGACCACCAACGAGGTGTTCGCCTGGGCGCTGATGCCGTCCGAGTCGGTGACCTTCACGAGGACGGGGTACACCCCGCCGGCGGTCGGGTCGCACGGGACGATGCTGAGATTGAGGGCCACGCATCCCGGCGGAAGGCCGGTGTAGGAGTAGCTGAACGGAGCGGTCCCGCCCGCGATCGTGACGGTGAACGTGACGGGCTTTCCGGTGCCCGTAGACGTCACCGAGGGAGCGAAGGAGGTGATGGTGAGCTTCGGGTTCACGAGGAGGCTCACGTTGGCGGTGATCGAGTGCCCGCCCGCATCGGAGACGGAGGCCTCCAGCGTGAAATTGCCGGAGGCGGTGGGCTTGCACGTCCAGTTGGTGGAGTTGGTCGCTCCGCAGCCGGTCGGTCGGAGCGGATAGGCGACCGTCAGCGGGAGGACCCCCCCCGAGAGGTCGAGGGTGATCTGGGTCGATATCCCGAGCGTGAAGACCGTCGGCTGGGCCTGGAATCCCACGACGGTGAGCGGAGCGAAGACGGCGAACCGGGCGCTCGTGCTCGCCGTCGCGCCGAAGGGGTTTTGCGCCGACACCGTCGCCTGGAAGGAGCCGGTGACGCTGGGCGTGCAGGTGAACGCGGAGGCGTTCCGGCTCGGACAGCCCGTCGGGAGCCCGGTGTAGGAGAAGGAATCGTTCCACATCGGATAGGTCGCGATGGAGCTCACGTGGATGGCGGCCCCAAAGGCGACGGTCGTCGGGGTCACCGTCAGGCTCACGACCATCGGGAGCGACGAGCTCGAGCCGACCTGGATGAGGGAGACGGTTCCGCTGACGGGGTTGGTGACGTAGAGGAGACCGGACAGCTGAGAGTACCCGAGCGCGGAGGCCGGGCCGATGCCCACCGTCACCACGCCCGTAGTGTACGAGCTTCCCCCATGATCCACGAGGGTCTCCACGGCGGCGCCGGCCGTCTGGGGAATGTAGAACGTGTTCGAGTCGGGTACGTACGAGACCTCACCCGGGGCGGCGAGCGACAACCCGACGGAGGTATCGAAGGCCGACAGGGACACGTTGTAGACGAAGAGATCGCCGACGATCGCATCGCTGAGGACCACGGCATTCGAGCGCGGGCTGTAGGCCGCGCCGTCGACGCCGAAGGCACCGGGGATCGTGTAGTACCCCACTTTGTCGTCGGAGAAGGAGCTGATGACGAGGAGATGGACGCCGGAAGCGACGTAGACGTAGTGGTTCACGGAGTCGTACGTGATCCCCGAGTTGTTCGTCCCGTCGCCGACGCAGTTGAGCTCGCTGAAGCCGGACGCCCCCACGACGAACACGTCGTGGAACGGGGCGATCGAGAACGGAAGCCCCCCCGTGAAGAAGAACTCCCCATTGCCATACACCGCGTGCAGGAGGACGGTCCCGTTGGTGAGCTTCCACGTCCCGGCGACCTGCCCGCTGCCGGGGTTGATGAACGCGACGCCGGCCGTGTTCCCGAGGACCACGGCCAGTTCGTTCGCCGACGGGGAGAACGCGAGGTCCACTCCGGGGGCCGGGAGCGGGATCGAACCCACGAGGGCGTTCGTTCGCGCGTCGAGCTCCTTCAGCGATGAGACCGACGCGTCGGCGACGTAGACGAGCTGCGTCGTCGCGTCGTAGAACGACGCCATCGGGGCCGCCCCCAGCACATTCGAGTGGACCAGGGCGTTGGACCCGTCGTTGACAACGTCCAGCGTGTTCCGGCCCGTGTTCGTGAACTCGATCTCGTGGCGAAGTCCGTCGTAGACCCCACGATACGGAGTGCCGCCAACGGAGACCGTCGCCACGGACGCCCCGGTCGAGGCATTGACGACCGCGACCGAGCCGGCGGGATCGTTCAGGACGTACACCCAGTTTCGCGGAAGGTCGACCACGAGCGAGTTCGCCGCCCCGCCTGCGCCGGAGGGGAGAGTGACGGAGCCCGTGACGGTCCGGGTCTGGTCGTTGAGGAACGACACGTTCCCGGACGCCTGGTTCAGGACCCAGATGGAAGAGCCGACCTGGGCGAGGTCCGTCGGCCCCGTGCCGACTCGCAGCCACGTTCGGACCGAAAGGCCGGTGACGTTCACGACCGACACGTTCGAGGAAGCATAGTTGGCCACGTAGAGGTCGCCGGTCGTCGAGTCCAAGAGAAGGGCGTCGGGCTGGAAGCCTACGCTGACGTTCCCGGTGATCGATTGGGAAGTGACGTTGACGAACCAGACTTTGTCCAGCCGCTGGTCCGCGACGAACACGAGCGAATGGACGGCGTCGTAAGCGAGCGCGACCGGAAGGCTCTGGTAGGGAAGGGGGATCGTCGCGACCGGGCTTCCCGTGAGGTTCGAACTCACCACGATGCTCGGTGCGCTCGGCGCCGCCACATACAGCTCGCCGAGGTTCGGGACCACCACCACGGCGGTGGCGCCCCCTCCAAACCCTGTCGGGTAGGCCACCTGCGTTCCGAGCGGGGACCCAGCCCAAAGCTGGGCTGTGTCAGGGTCGAGGAGGCCGAGCGACGCCGAGTACGCCCCGGTGACCCAGACGCTCCGATTGGTCGGGTCATAGGCGATGCCGAGCGGAACCGCGATGTTCCACGGTTCAGGGTTTCCGGGGACGACCGACCCATTCCGCATGAGGATGGTCCCCCCTGTGGTAAGCTCGGGATGGGGGGAGGCCCGCGCAGGGCTCAGCGCGTGCGTGCCCGCCCGAACGGCCGCGGATGCGTGTGCGGTGGGCGCGGCAGAAGGAGGGACCGCTCCCGTCGGAGCGGCCGAGGGGCTGAGAGGGACCGGGCCAAGGGCAACCCCCAGGGTCGGGCCCCCGAGCAGGAAGGTGGCCACCATGGCCAGTGCCACGCCCTGCGCGACGGATCGATGGAGTCGGGTCGAGCGAGGCCCGGGCGCAAGTCGGACGGCGGTCACGGGGCGCCAAGAAGTCCTACCCCCCTTAACAGTTGCTTCGAGAGCCAGAAGGCAAGGCCGACGCGTTCGCGACGGAGGTTTATCCTGGGGGCTGACTGCCCCCGACGATGGTCTCGCGTCTCACCTTTTTCGGCTACCCCATCAGCCATTACTGCGTTGCCGTCGACCGGATGCTGGCGTACAAGCGATTGTCGGCGCGTGCGGTGTTAGTGTCGTACCACGACAAGCGCGAGCTGCTCGAACGGACCGGTCAGGACTTCGTTCCCGCCCTTCTCTCGGGCCGGCGTGTCGTCCGCTGGTGGGAGATCTCCGACTTTCTCGAGCGCCTGCGGCCCTCCCCGGCGTTGTACCCGGCCGGCCGCGAGGGGCTGGCGCGCGTCCTCGAGAATTGGGGACACCAGGTCCTCGAAGAGCGGGTGTGGCGGGCGGTGGTCACCCGGGCCGCGGAGACCTTCCACGATCCGGTCGAGCGCTGGGTGTTCGAAGAGCTCCAAACTCGCTCCCGGGGGACGTTCGAGCTCCTCCGTGCCCAAGAGCCCGAGTACCGTCGGGAGCTCAACGAGTATCTCGCGCTGGTCGAGCGGACGCTGGACGGCCACGCGTGGCTTCTGGACGAACCCAGTGCGGCCGACTTCGGGGTGTACGGGGGGCTTTCCCCTCTCTTCGCGGTGGGGGAGGGCCTCTCCGCGCGTTACCCCGCGGTCCGGCGGTGGTCGAAGGCCATTCAGAATTTGGGGCCGCCGGCTTTCCCCTGGCCGCCAGGGCCCGAGCGAGGAAAACGCCGCCGTGACACCCCCACCTGACCTGGGGCTTCGAACGGTCCAACTCACCCCGCGGTCGGGACGAGAACCCCGAGGGGCGGGATGCCCTACGCGAATCCGAGCTGCCGCTTCGCGAATTCGCTCATCTTCTCGGGACTCCACGGGGGATCCCAGACGATGTCGACGTTGACGGTCTTGACGCCGGGAACGGACGAGACCGCACCCTTGACCTCGTCGAGCAGCATCTCGATCACCGGGCAGCCGGGAGTCGTCATGGTCATCTTCACCTGGGCGACCCCTTCGCGCGTCAACTCGAGCTCATAGATCAGACCCAGGTCAACGATGTTCATCGGGATCTCGGGGTCGTAGACCTTCTTGAGGGCGGCTCGCGCCTCGGCCTCGAACCCCTTCGGCACCGCCTTCCCGGAGTCCTTGGCAACGGAGGACGACGGCGGGCTGGCCGGCGTAGGAGCTGCTCCCGGCGTGTTGGGCCCGGTGACGGCGAAGCCGGCGCCCTCCGCGGTCGTCACGTAGTCGACCTTGGCCTCGTCGAGGAACGGGCGGCTGCCCGAGTCGATCGCGATGGGGACACCGCGCAAGGTCAGCACCTCATCCCGGTCCGACGGCCGGTCGACGCTCATGCCCACGGCGGGATGGGCGCCGCCCCCGACGAAGAGTCGCACCGCAAATCCCGCGGGCTTTGCGGCGAGTGCCATCCTCATCTGCTCGCTGGCGGCCTCGGTGAGCTCGATCTTGAGCGCCTTCGATTCCCCGCGAGCGCCGGAGCGCGAAGGCGGGTCCTTCGAGCGGGGGGACGACATGAGCCAACCTTCTCCCTTACCGGCCTTTGGAGGCTTAAGGCCCTTCCGGTCCGAAGCTTCGCCTACTCTTCGTCGATGACCTTCGAGTGCTTGATGAAATCCCCGCGTCGCAGCTCGGTGAGCGCCTCGGAAAGCTCCTCGGGCCGGTTCATGACGATCGGCCCCCACCAGGCGACCGGCTCGTGAAGGGGCCTCCCGCTCACGAGGAGGAACCGGCTTCCCTCCGCCCCGGCCTTAACCCGGACCGAGTCCCCGTCCCCGAACAGGACCGCGGTGTCGCGTTCGACCGGCTTGGGGCTCGCCGACGCGAATTCCGCCGTGCCGTCGACCGTGTACGCGAAGGACGTGTGGCCCGGCTCGGTGGGAACGTCCATCTCGCCTTCGGGACCCAGGGTGATGTCGAGGTAGCGAGGGTCGACGGGGATTCCTTCGACGGGACCCTCTACGCCCTGAAACTCTCCGGCCACTATCGTCACGCGGTGGCCCTCGGGGGTCGTAACGTGCGGGATCTCCTTGGCCGCAAGTCCCCGGTACGCGGGCACCTCCATCTTCAGCTGCGAGGGGAGGTTCACCCAGAGCTGAAAGCCGGCGAGCAGGCCTTCCTTGCGCTCGGGCATCTCCTGATGGATGATGCCGCTCCCGGCGCTCATCCACTGCACGTCGCCCGAGTCGATGACACCGGAATTGCCCAGCGAGTCGCCGTGCGCGACCCGGCCCTCCAGCATGTAGGTGACCGTTTCGATGCCTCGGTGCGGATGCCACGGGAATCCCGCGACGTAATCCGCCGGGTTGGTCGAGCTGAAGTTGTCGAGGAGGAGGAACGGGTCGAACGTCGGAACATGGGCGTTCCCGAAGAGTCGATGGAGCCGGACGCCGGCCCCTTCGATGGTCTCCTGCCCTCGGAAGGCGTGGGCCACGGGACGAACGATCGGCGCCATGGGAGCGTACTGCGACCGCCCGACTTTAAGCTCCCGCTTACGGCGGGGCCACCAGGGACGTTGGGCCGCGGAGTGTTCCGGTGGGATTCAAGTAGACGATTGTCGCGAAGAGTACGCGGTCGGCATGCCAGGTCCGTCGTTGGCTGCGAGTCCCGCTGGTCCGACAGCCCCGGGCCCCGTGGGAGCGGCGCCGCCCGCGGGACCGCGGGTCCGCAGCTTCCTCCGCCGACACCCCGTGCTCCTTCTGCTTCTTCTCACCCCGGGGATTCCGGAGTACCTTTCGGGTTCGAGCGCGATCGCCGCCCTTCTGCTCAATCCAGGGCTCTTCCTGTTCCAGCTGGTCGCCAATCTTGGCCTCTACGGGCCGGGTGCACTCCTCATCCGGGAGACGGTGGTCCGGCGGGGGAAGTCCTGGCCGAGCCTTCTCGCGTTCGGGTGTGCGTACGCCATCCTGGAGGAAGGGATCGCCCTGTCCACGCTGTTCAATCCCCAAGCGGGGGTGGTGGGCGTCCTCGGCTACTACGGCCACTTTGCCGGCGTGAGCTGGGTCTGGACCATCGGGCTCCTCATGGTCCACACGGTCTACAGTATCTCCCTTCCGATCGTGCTCGTCACGCTCGCGCTGCCCGAGACCCGGGGCCGCCCTCTCCTCAGTCTTCGGCAGGTGCGGCTCGTCTCGGTCGTGCTCGTCGTCGATGTTAGCGTCCTCTTCCTCTTCGTACTCCTGGGGCTCCACTTCTGGATGGGGGCCCCGATCCTTGTGGGAAGTCTCGGCGCGATTGCGCTCCTCGTATGGATCGGACTTCGACTCGGTCCCGGGGTCATCCCCCCGGCGACCGCGGCCCCGGCACGTTCCCCCTCGACGTTCTTCGTCCTCGGAGTCGTGCTGTTCCCGGGCACGCTCCTCCTGGAAGGGTTCCTCGGAACCCTCGCTGTGCCGGCGGCGATCACGTTCTTCGCCGTCGGGCTCTTCTATGTCGTGTGGGGAGGTCTGGTGCTGCCATCGATCGGCCGGAGGAGGAACGAACGGGCCCTCGTCGCGCTCGCGTCGGGGCTTCTCGCCCCGATCATGGCGTTCGGAGTCCTCTCGCAGCTCTACCTTCCGCTCGTGCTCCTCCTCGACGTGGCGATGATCCTCTTCCTCCGAGCCCTCTGGCGTGGCTACCCGGAGGAGCGCGTGGAGCCGGCGGCGGTCCCGGCAGGGGCTCGGGGGGTCGCCTGACCCGACGGGAGGTCAGGTCGTTTCGGGGGCGCTCCGCGGCCGCTCCAGGAGATGGCGCACGACCGCCCAGCCCGTCCGTTCGCTCACGAGTTCCCACGGGTGGCGGGCGACGAGCCCCCTCCAATGGGCGGAGGTCACCCGCAGCGACGGACCGCGCTTCCACGGCGCTCGCCAGCGGGGATAGGTCACGAGCGCTCGGCCCCCGGGCTTGAGCATCCGCCAGACCTCGTCCATCGCCGCTTCTTTTTCCACGAGGCAGCACAACGCGAGGGAGAACAGGATCCGGTCGACGCTCTGGCTGGGCACCGTTTCCACGTTGGCCGCGGAAGCGACCACGCACCGGACTCGCGTGTCACCGGAGATACGGGCGCGAGCGATCTCGAGGTTCCTCCTGTCGACGTCCACCAGGTAAAGGGTTCCGTGCGGACCCAACCGGGCGAGGGTCTCCGGACCGTGGAATCCGACCCCCGCACCCAGGTCGACCACGGTCTCGCCCTCCGTCGGCCCGAGAACCGCTACGTCGTGGCGGGCCGGTGCGAACCATCGGC
>DASRSW010000048.1:0-45272 GCA_035656275.1 Thermoplasmata archaeon | reverse complement strand
CCCCCATTGCCTCCGGCTCCGCCGTTGCCCCCCGTACCGCCGAATCCCCCGGTCGCCCCACCCCCGCCGTTGGCGCCTGACCGGCCTGCACCGCCGGTCGCGGAGTCGCTGCTGAAAGAATTGTTGACAATGGAGAGAGTCCCCGAGCTGAAAAGGCCCCCACCGAACGCTGGGCCGCCCGTTCCCCCGGCACCCCCGGTCCCGCCAGCGCCCCCTCGGCTGCCCGCGCCGGGCGTCCCTCCAACCGCTCCGGCTCCACCGCTGGCCCCCGTCCCGTTCCCAAACCCTTGGCCGCCGCCGCCGCCGTTGCCCCCGGCGCCACCGTTTCCGCCATTGCCCCCGTCGAGGGCGAATCCCCCAGCCCCACCGACCCCACCAGAACCGGCGTTGGCTGAATCACTGGAAATCGTCACGGAGGTGACTGACGCGCTGCCGGCCGTGAAGAGACCGCCTCCCATCGCGGCCCCCCCTGTGCCTCCGGCACCGCCGCGCCCCCCGGCCCCACCCTGTGTACCTAGGACCCCGGGGCCGCCGACACCGGCGGAACCGGCCGTTCCTCCGTCCCAGGATGCGGTTGCGTTGCTGCTTCCGCCTGAACCTCCGAAACCACCCACCCCGCCGCTACCGCCGTTCCCAGCGAATCCGCCCCCGCCCCCGAACGCCCCACCGCCGCCCGTTCCACCGGAACCGCCGGTGGCGGAGCAACTCGAGATCGAACCCGACGTGAGGGTCAAGCTGCCCACTGAGGCATTGTTGTAGAGGGCTCCTCCCACCGCGGCGCCGCCGGTTCCTCCGGGCCCCCCGGTTCCTCCCGTCCCTCCCGCCGTTCCGGCCCCTGCTGAAGCCCCAAAGGATCCCGCGCCACCGTTGCCGCCGTCGCCCCCTTGGCTGCTGGTTCCCGGTGCCCCCGATCCGCCAGGACCCCCTTGCGACCCGCTCCCGCCGAAGCCGCCGCCCCCGCCAGTCCCGCCGGAACCTCCGAATCCCCCACTGCCGCCAAAGCCTCCCGCGGCCGTATCGAATTGAAAGCTCGTGGCGCTGCTTGTCAACGAGTTAAAATTGAAAATGGCCCCGCCCTCCCCCACTCCGCCGGTGCCTCCCGCGCCGCCCGCCCCAGCGGTCCCGGGACTGCTGGCCCCCCCGCCGCCGCTCGGCAGGCCCGCGCTACCTCCGGCCAGCCCGCCGCCTCCGGTGGGAGGAGCCCCTCCCGCGCCCCCGTGCCCGCCCGAGGGGGAGCCGCCATTGGAGTTGCCCCCGTGCCCGGCCGAACCACCCAGCCCGCCGGGTCCCCCGTTTCCGCCGTCGGCGGCGTTCACCTCAAAGAGCGAAGCATTGAGGATCGTAAGGGTCCCCGCGTTGTAGATCGCGCCCCCTTCCCCGGCGCCGCCCAGCCCACCACGGGCACCCGCGCCGCCAGCGCCTCCCTTCTCGCCGTTCCCGCTGCCGCCCGCTCCCCCACCGATGCCTCCGACGGCCGAGCCGGTCCCCCCACCGTCTCCCCCCAGTCCACCGGTACCTCCGGCCCCGCCAGCGCCACCGGATCCACCCGAGCCGCCCGCGCCGCCGGCACCCCCCAGCGCCTCGTTGTCCTCGAATGTGACGTGATTGAGCGTAAGTGTGCCTCCGTTGTAAACCGCGCCGCCGAGTGCAGTCCCTCCAGCACCCCCGGGGCCGCCGGATCCGCCTTTAGAACCGTTCCCTCCGTTTCCGGCGTTCCCGCCCTGGCCCCCTGACCCTGACGCGTTGGGGCCGCCATTCCCCCCGCTGCCGCCCTGGCCGCCCGCTCCCCCTGCCCCGCCGTTTCCGCCCGAGGCCCCCGACCCGCCAAGGGCTTCATTGGCGAACACGAGGTCGCCGGAGAGTCCGACGACGCCGCTCTGAATCCAGATCGCACCGCCCCTAACCGAGGCACCAGCTCCGCTGGCTTTGGCTGAAGAGCCGATGGTACCGTCCTTGCCATTGAACCCATGAGTCCCGTTCTTCCCCGGAGCCCCGTTGGTGCCGCTGCCTCCGGCGGTGCCGGCCACGCCTGCGGTTCCCCCTCGCCCCGCGGCCCCCGCCTTGCCGGAGATTTGTCCAAATTCAAGGGTGATCCCAGTGATGTTGAGGTGGCCCCCCTTTACGATGAACAGCTGGGTCGCTCGCTTGCCATCGAACGCAACGGAGTTCCCCCCCGAGGAGATTGAGACTGTGAGTTTTGAGGAAATCGTAATCGGGGAGGCGAAGGCCAGGTCGGTGCATGAGACGCCAAAGATGACGGCCCCCCCCTTCGCGACCGCCGCCGAGAGGGCCGACTCGTTGCAGGAGGTGACCGTAGTGAATGGGCCTACCAGGGAGACAGCAGGGTTGACTGACGCCTCGTGCAGCGTGTGCGGGGGGCCTGCGGGCGGAAGGACGGCGAGGAGCGTCAGGGCTACAGTCAGGGCCACCATCACTGTCACGAGATGCAGTTTCATTCGAGCTTCACTCCGGACTGAACGGCCGCGACGCGGTTTCGACTATTAAATGCGCGATAGGCCCGCCGGTCTTCCGGACCGGATTACGACGCAAGCGATGCCCAAGGGGGGTGGCGGTGATGAATGACGGGGGTGAAATCACCGATACTGATACTGCGGGGTTCAGGCTACGGCCTATAGACTGACTCGCGGTGGCCGACCTTGATTACAAGAATCTCTAACCGAGACTCTTCCACCCCTACGATTACCCGGAAATCTCCGACTCGAAGTCGATAGTGCGGGGACCCCGCGAGTCGTCGGAGTTGACGATGCGGATTGCTGGAGAGCTCGCCCACACTTTCGAAGACTCGCTTGGCCAGCGTTCGGTCAAGTTTCCTGAGGGCGCGCACTGCGGAGTCGGACCAGATAATGGAATAGGGCATCAGAAGCCCATTGCTTTGCGAACCTGATCGTGCGAGTGAAACTTCCCCTCCCTAATTTCGCGAAGGGCGACGTCGATTTCCTTCTTCGTCAAGTCATCGACCTCCCGAAGATCCTCGAGGACTCGCTCTAGGACCTCGTTAAACGATTCCCTGGGGTGAAGTTTCATCGACGTCAACGTACGTTTGACTTCCTGAGACAGCTGAATGGTCGACGTCGCCATCAAACGACGAGATGCCTGTAATCACTTATAGGTTTCTATAGCGAGCTGCAATACTGGCAGAGGGCGGGACTTGGACCTAATACTCAGGTGGGCTGGCGCCTTGGGTGAGTGTAATCACGATTCCACCCGTTTGCTCAGGGAGGGAGAAAGAATGAGGGCGGTCCGCGAGACTAGCTCATTCTCAGGTCACGAAGTTGGTCGGCGGGGGGCTGGAAGGCGACGACCCGGATGAACCCGGTTTGTGAGTCCACCCTCTCTACGCGGACGGAGGTCCCGATTGGCAGCGCCTCATTGCAGGAAGCACGAGCGATGGTACGGCCGCCGATGATGACCCGACCCCCAGTGCCACCGGGAACGATTCGGATGTAGACGAATCCGACCGCGCCGATCGGGATGTTGACGGGATCGGTTAGGTCGGCTTTCAACACCCGGCTCAAGGGCGAGACGATGTGGAGTCCCGGGCCGAGAGTCCGACGAATTCGCCCGAAGCTGACCACCACCGCCTCTTCCTTCGGCCGGACAACCCAGATTGACCAGCGCAAAACGAAGAGGAGGACCATGAGGACGACCCCGAGGAGGAGGATCGATTGAATCGTCTCCGCGGCCATGACTTGGCAAAGCGAAGGAGAGGAAAACCGAGCGGGTCACCATCCGAAGGGTCTCGACGGTCCTCTTCCCGGCCCAGACACCGATCCCAACGGGGTCTCGCGAGACCCGGCTGAGACGCTACGGCCCCGCCACGACAGTTCGACCGTCTGGAAGGCGGTGTCCGACGGCTAAGGCCCGTTAGCATTGAATGGCGCAAAGAAGCTGTTCTTTCCTTCGACGTCCCACTTCCACCCGTAATCTTTCAGCCGGAGGATCTCGGACTTCGCCACGGAGACGTTCGGGGAGACCCCGAAGGGGGCATTCTGGATATGCACTTCCTTCCCGTCGCCTCCGGTAAGTGGCTGCGCCCGCATCTCGCCGAAATCGCCAATCCGAAGGGAACGCTTCTTCCCCTCGATGTGGAACTCCATCGGAACCGACCGGATCCCATGGACCTTGCCGATGAAGGGCCCGAGCACGGCGAAGACGCCGCCGGCTTGACCGCCGACAATCGTCTGCAGCGCCTGCTTCTGCGCATCCGTGGCGCGAGCATCGAAGTAGATCGCCGCTTCCCACTTGTTCTTGACCATGTTCCCGTGGCAAGAAACCGCGATCGGGAAGTTCAGTCCATCGAGAGAATGCGTCCCGGACTTGCCCTTATCCACGTGATAGGCGAGGAGGACGGTGCAATCGCCGTGGGTTGGATCGCTCATGAAGACGCACGGGCAGGCCACTTCGCAATTGCAGGCTTCAAAGTAATGCCCAGTCATCGACCACGCGTCGGGCATGCCCGCGTATCGCGACGGCCTCTTAAAGCCGAAAGGCTCGGCACCTCCCGATCTCGAGGTTTCCTCGACTGGCTTGGGTGTCTCTCGGAATCGCTTGGCTCAACATAGGGTACCGGTACTTCGAAACTCCCCGAGACGCTCCGGGAAGCAGAAGGCCTGCCCTGGGAGTCGATAACTAGGAGTCGCGAATCTCTCTGCCCACCGCCGACCCCAGGTTAGCAGGAAAGGTCACCCGTGGCGCTGCGGCAGGTAGGAGTTGTTAACCTCCCGGCGAACCGGACGGAGGACGGGCTGGACCATGCCGATGTCTTGTGGAGGACCCACACGGCCTATATCGCCCACACAAGCAATGACGCGCTCGATGTGGTCGACCTCTCGCGGTTCGAGTACCTCCGGTCTATCCCCGCCTTCAAGGGGGTTGCCGGGGCGCTCGTATCCCAGGAGCGGGAGATGGTCTTCACTTCGAACCGCGGTGAGGAAACCGTCTCCTACTTTCCCCTCAGCCAGGAGGAAAGTCGACGGACCGTCGCGGTGGGGGGACGGCCCAACGGACTGGCCTTCGACCCCCAACGGGGAATTCTCCTGGCGGCGAGCATCGGAAAGCTGGGCGGCGCCCCGGGCCTCACCGTCTCCCTGGTCGATGTGGCTCGCGATCGATTGGCGGCTGATATCCCGGTCGCTGGGCGAACGCGATGGGCCATGTTCGACCCAGTGTCCGACCGATTCTACGTCAACATTCGAGAACCTGCTCAGATCGCCCAGCTCGACCCCGCGGCACCGAACGACCGGGTTGAGGCGATTCCGATCCCCGCAACGGGCCCACATGGACTGGGCCTAGACCCGCAAGCAGGCCGCCTGTTCTGTGCTTGTGACGAGGGCCGACTCATTCTCGTCGACCTTCGGCGCGGCGAAGTGAAGGATGCGGCAGCTCTCAGCGGGCCCCCCGATGTGGTGTACTTCAACTCCCAACGGCGCCACCTCTACGTGGCGATCGGCGACCCGGGAGTCATCGACGTCTTCGACACAGACTCGATGACCAAGATCGAGACGGTTTCTACCGAGCCAGGCGCGGGAACGTTGGCCTTCGACCCAACCGCCAACCTCGTCTGCGCAGTCTTGCAGGACTCTCACCGGCTCCTGTGCTTCTCCGACGACTAGCTGAAGTTGGGGTGCTTCGGCCGCGGTTTTGGACGGGGTTGCGAACAGGGAACGGGCGCTCCCCAGTACCTCGGTACGTTTACCGCAGGACCCCCGCGACGATTCCGCCGGGGTAGGGAAGACCTCATTCCCCTCACCGAGCCTTCTACGGTCAACACTGGGCCCCGTGGCGGATTGGGTGCGAGATTTCCGTGAGTCACCGCGCGCCACCCGCCGGCCGTGTTTAGCGACCCGAAACCCCCCGATCAAGGAGTCGGAGTGTACTGTAGCCTCCAACACCGGCTACAATTATCACCCCGGCGCATTCTCGATAGATGTCGACCGACGGAGCGCCCCCGTACCAGCCTCGAGTGGAGAATTGCCTTGGAGGCCGCCGAATGCGACCCCCACAAGTGGCTCGGCCGGCAATCGTCTCAGCGTGATCCTGAGTGCCGTCGCCGTGGTACTGGCCGGAGGGGCCCTCGTGGCCGGCCTCGATGGTCATGTCGGCCCTGCCGGACCCGCGGGGGCCGCCGGACCAACGGGGCCAACGGGAAACCAAGGCCCGGGCGGGCCCCAAGGCAGACCGGTGGTCGCGGCCCCGCCGGAGCGAATGGTTCTCAAGGCCCGCCCGGACCCGCGGGACCCGGCGGTGAAATCGTCCAATCTCACCCGCAGTTCGGTTACCTCATAGGCAACACGTGCGGCACCTACGCCGGCACAGAAATCTGTCTGACCGTGACGCGGCCGGGCAAGATGATCGTAGCTGCGTTTCTGGGAGTCAGCATGTTCAAGACGGCGAACGGGACGAACAACTACACTGGCGTCGTGGTTGCCCTCCCGAACTCTTCGACGGGGTGCTTCCCCAATGCCGAGGTCGCCTACGTCTACAGTTACACCCCCATTGGGTACTACTACTCGACCGTCCCCCTTCTCGAGAGTTGGAACGTGACGGCTCCCGGGATCTACTCCTACTATCTCAACGGGTACAACGAGAACCCCTCCTCCGGCTACTCGGACTTCAGGGGGGCGACCGTTGTGCGAGAGTACTTTCCCTCCTGAGGCTCCGCAAGTCTACCTCCCAGGACGGGGTGCACAACTGGAGGCCAGCGTGCTACGCGCGAGTCCCTTCGCCCCCGAGGAATCGCCTACGCGGGCCGGAGTTGGCCCAGGAATGCGTGCAATCTGACTTACACCCGCACGGTGTGGGGCGTGGGGTTCAGGCGAACCGCACATCCCGTCAGGGGTTCCATCGTCCCGCCTCGCGAAGTACGTGCAACGCGTCCGACGTTACCCATGGATTCGCCTGCTTGGCCCCATCTCCCCAATCGACGTACTCCGCTCCGTGCACGTCGTCGTGTCGGAGCGAGGTGTAGTACTTGGAGTGGGCGGGCCAGCCGCCCGCCGGTAGTCGCATCGACTCGAGCAGGTCGAGCGCTTCGGAACACTTCGGATCCTTGAGCAACCCGAGGAGGCCCATTGCCTTCAGCCCCCCTAGTACATCGTAGTGCCAGTAAAGGGGGAAGTGCAGCCGGACGAAATCATGCCAGATGATCTTCCCGTCCGACACCCGGCGGAACAGTCGCCGGCGGAGGAACACCTCCGCCGCCCGTCGCGCGGCGGCCACGGCCTTCGGGTCGTGAAACTCGGATCCATAGGCGGCGAGGCCCTGGGTCGCGAGGAGGGTCTCCGCAAAGGAAGAGGTGTCCGCGCTCGGGTTGCGGTCGCAGTTCCACCCGCCGTCGGGCCACTGCCAGTGCCCGAGGCGTTCGACGAGTTGCGCTGCTCGATCATCCGTTATCCCCAGCATCGTGATGGCGAGGAGGGCGCCGCCCTGCTGCGAAGCGCACCGCCGATAGCGTCCCTTAACCCGAGCGATGCCCTGTCCGCGGTACTCGGCGTCCTTCGAATCCGCGTCGAACTCCCGGAAGTACGAGGAGCTCAACCACAGCGAAAGTACCCTGTCCCGCATCGGGTTCAGCGACTCGTCTCCGCGAGGGTATCCCAACTCGGCCAACGACAGCAGGACCCAGTGGAGCCCATGCCACTTCTGGTAGACGGCCCGGCCCGAATGGGGATCCTCCAGCCGGCCGCGAGATCTGAGCAGCGAGCGGACGCGAGGGCTCTTGCGGACCTCTTCTTCCAGCCTCTGGATTCGAGAGGATGCGCGGTCCTCTCCGAGAACGTTGACCCGCGCCCTCCAGCGAATCGAGGGTTCGCGGGAATCCAAGAGAGCCTGGACTTCGCCGTCTGCGTTCAACGCTCTCTCCTGCTCGCCGCTGCCGCGGGGTAGGCACGCCTCCCTAGGGCGAGTCGCCCCCGGCTTATCAGCCCGCTGAAACTACGAAGCTCGCGTCCCTGGCCCGGAGGTCTCCGTGCCCGTGCGGCTGGGGTCGCCGGTCGCGACGGTGGGCGGACGCCCCCGCTTCCGAACGGCCCAGTGAAGGAGCACACCCCCGGCGAGTCCCGCTAGACCCACGAGGGCGACGAGCCAGAGGCTGGGGCTCCCAGCGGCCGACCCGCCCGAGGCCGTGCTGTGGGCGGAGATCGTGGGCCCTGGAACGGTCTTTCCGGCCACGATGACGAGGTTCGAGGAGCTTGTCCCGGTGTACCCGGCGGGGAGCGTGAACGTCACCGAGTAGGTTCCGTTGGGCAGGAAGAACACGATGGCGTTCGTGGACGAGGTCTTCGATTCATTGAAACCGGTGGTGGCGTTGGAGACGGTGACGCTCCAGTTCGATCCCGCCGGCAGGCCGAACTCGACGAATTCGACTGGGAAGGTCTCGGGGACGAAGGTGAGATTCACCTGCCGGGCCGACCCGTTGACGGAGACCGTCCCCGTGGCGCTGGTCACATAGCCGGAGATCGCGAGGACGACGTACCCGTACGTCCCGTCCGGGACTTCGAAGGTGACGGTGTCGTTGAGCGAGCTCTGCACTTGGCTGCCGATCACCACCGCCCAACCCGTCCCCGTGGGAAGGCCGTGCTCGACGAACGAGAGGGCGAAGATGTTGGCCACGAAGGTGACCACCACCTGGACGGCCTGATACGTCACGACCAGCGCGTGGGGGGCGGAGGAGTTGTACCCGGGCACCGGCCCGATCGAGATGTTGTAGGTTCCTGCGAGCTCGCGGAACCCGATCGTCGTTCCGTTCGACCGATTGCTCGCTCCCCCGAGGGTGACCGACCAGGTCGTTCCGGTGGGGAGGCCCGACTCCGTGAACCTCACGGCAAAGCTGAGGTTGCCCGCCGACGAGAAGATGATGCTGACGTTGAGGTCGCGGCCAGCGACGGTGACGTTCCCGGCGGCCAGGTTGGGCGCGTACGACGGCACGTGGCCGATGGTGAACCCGTAGGTGCCGTTGGACTCGGGGAATGAGACGGTCACCGTACCGCTCCGAGCGACGCCGCCCAACGTTACCGACCACGTTGTCGCCGACGGGAGGCCCACTTCGGAGAAGGTCACCGTGTACGGGGCGGCCACGAAGGAGACGTTCAGGTCGAGCGCCGCCCCGGCGACGGTGAGGTTCCCGGGGGAGGAAACGCAACGGAACCCATGCGAAGAAACCACGTAGCTGTAGGTCCCGTTCGAGACGTTGAACGTCAGGACGGTCGAGATCGAAGACAGCGTGCCCCCGCCGAGCCATACGTCCCACGTCGAGCCTGCGGGAAGCCCGGATTCGTGGAAGCGCACGGCGTACGTGGGGGCCGGGGCGAAGGCTACCGCCACGTGGACAGGGGCTCCATTCACCGTGAGGTTGCCGGACGACGGAGACGGGGCGTACGCACCGGCCTGGCCCACCGTGAACGGATAGGTCCCATTGGGGAATCGGAAGGTGGCCGAGGTGGACGAGGAGTGCGTCCACACTCCGTTCACTCCCACCGCCCACGCGGTACCGTTGGGGAGCCCGCTCTCGTCGAAGCTCACCGGATAGGTCCCGTGGATCGGGGAGAAGGTGACGTTGACCGTAGTGTTGAGGACGGTGGAGTTCGGGGCTGGCCCCGCGAACGAGCCGCCGGCCGGCACCGCGACGTACCCCGGGGGGCCGTCGATCGCGTAGTAATACGTCGGGTAGAGGTTGTAGCCGTCCCAGATCCCACCGAAACGGATAGTGGGGGTGGTCCCCCATTGGGTGGTGGTCACGGGGAACCAGAACGAGGAGTTCACCGTAACGGCCCAACTGGTCCCGAGGGGAAGGCCGGTCTCGTTGAACTTCACCCACCCGGCCGGAGTGAAAACGGTCCCGATGTACGACGACCCGAAGGAGAAGCACTCGAAGGTCGCGTTGGCGGTGTTAGTGACGCAAATGTCGCCGTTCCCCGGGTCATAGACGACGCCCGACGGGTCCGTGCCGGCGTAGCCGACGACCAGCTGCTGCGAAGTGTTCACGACGACAGCGTACGACCACCCTCCACCCACCCACATCAATCCGGTGGCCGAATCGAACGCGATCCCCTGCAGGAGGACTCCGGGGGAGACCACCGGAATGGTGGTGTTGAGGGTGTCCGTCGTGGCGTTGATTACCGAAATGTTCGTGGATAGGCTGTTCGTCACGTACACCTGGTCCGTGAGGTTGTCGACGGCTACTCCGTAGGAGCCGTTCCCTGTCGCAATCGTCGCTACCACGACGTGCAGGGAATCCGAGACCACCGACACGTTGTTCGAGGCCTCGTTCGCCACGAACACCTGCCCAGTCGCGGGGTCGTACGCCACGCCGACCGGATTCGCTCCGACACCGATCGAGGTGGTTGCCGTAAGGTTCGAGTCCGCGATTACCGTCACATCGTCGGAGCCCCAGTTGGCCACGTATACCTCGCCCGTCGAAGGGTCCGCCGCCACCCCCATGGGCGTGGTGCCCACGGGAACGGAGCCGATGACCCGCGCGGTGCTCGCGTTGATGACCGACACGTTGTCCGAGCCGGAATTGGTGACGAATACGTAGCCGGTCTTGGAGTCGTACGCCACACCAAAGGGGGTGGTCCCCACGGGAACGGAGGCGGTCAAGTTCCAGCCGTAGCCGGTGGTCGCCGGCTGGATCTGGTTCACGCAGGAAGACCCGTCGGCCACCCACACCGAGCCGTCCGCCGAGTCATACGCCATCCAGGAGCCCGAGACACCCGCGAGGCAGGAAGCCGAGGCGGGGGTCACCGAGTTCAGATGGTAGCGGAGGTCGGGAGCCGGCTTAACGCCGGGCGCGGGGTGCCACCCGGCGGCGAAGGGGGAGCTTGACGCACCCGAGTCGGCCAACCGGGAGGGCGGAGCCTGCCCAGAGGGCTCGGGGATCACAGGAGCGACTGCCGCCGGGTGGGGTAGGGGGGACGCGGCCGTCAGCGCAGCGGTCAGGCCAGGAATGGCCACGGCCAGTACGAGCACGACCGCCGCTATTCGTGGACGTCCGTGCGGGCCGTGGGCGAAACTGAAGGTCGTGCCGCGCGATTCCGATGTCATCACAGCTGGGCTCCCGACCCCCTTTTACTTCAGCCCAGATAAACCCTTGACGGAATTATGCCGTGTTTATTACGTTCAGTCGCCGAGGAATGTGCTCGGTGCCCGCGGTGGCGACCCGTTTTGGCCGGAGGCGGCCCAGCGCCTTTCCGAGCGTGGCTTCGTGCAGGGCCCGAACTTCATTGTGGGTTTCCCGACCGGGTGGCAGGCTGTAGTTTGACGCGGATTCGGGCATCGTGGCCCCTCGGGCCGGACGGTTTAGAAGAGGCTTCCTCCTCCAGGATGCTTCCGCACCGGCCGACCCCGGGTCACGGGCAGTTTTTCAAGCCGGAGCGCGATGCCCCTGGGCCTCATGCCCGAGAACAGCAAGCGTGTATTTGCGACGCAGTCGATTCGGATCACCAAGACCGCGAACACCCCCGCCCGATACGCGTTTGAGTGGCTCACCGACTACCGGGCCGATGACGGGAAGCTGTCGAAGTCGCGTCCGCGGTTCCAGGTTCACCGGGTCGCGGAGGGCCGCGTCGTCCGGATTCGGATTCCGCGCTCTCCGACGCGGAACCCGCCGATCGCCGTGGAGTTGGTCCGCTTGGGTCCGGGGACCACCTGGCACGTGGACCAGATCGACGAAGGCGACCTCGCGGCGGTGGACTACCGGGTGACCCCGCTGGGGAGGAAACGATGCCGAATCGATCTTCTCATCGTGGAGCGCTGGATGACGCGTACTCACCCTAGCGCGGTAGAATACCGTACGTCCACCGGGGCCTTCTGGGACCGGATCGTACGGGCCCTCGAACGGCGATACCGTTCCGGTGCGCCGGCAGTGGGGTAAACCACCGGCCCCTGGCGGCCCCTTCTGGGGCCCCCGGTCTGCTCGCGGCCTCTGAAGGATCACCCCCGGACCCCGGGAGGTCCGAATCCGCCCATCAGCGACGACTGCCGGATAGGCGGGTATCCCAGCGAGTCCGAAGACGTCGAATTTGGTGACGAGTTCCACGGCGCCCCGATAGATCAACGAGGCGTAACGGGAAGAAGTCAGAGCGAACGCGAAGGGGGCAACGGTGGCTGCGGGGCTCGGTGTGCAGGTCAGGATCGTGCCGGGTAGGGCTAATCGTCGCCTCAGGGTTCCCAGTCATTCAATGCCTGACGGAACACGACGCGTGTGCAAAGACCATAGCACCCACCGGTTGGGCTGGCCCGACCGGCAGTCGACCGGGGTTCGCAGGGTCGATCGCTTCGAACAGGCGTAGCGGCCGCTTATATCGCTACAGAAACTGAAGCGACTCGATGGTGACGTCCATGGATTGCGCATGCAACTCGGCATCGAAGGGTGCGGTGACGGGACGAGGCGACCGTCGGGAAGGCCGGGCGAGCGCGGCAAGCTCTGGCCGGGAGTCGTTGTCCGGGTGTACCCTCGACGCAGATCAACTCCGGGACCGGGGCGTGCGATGGAATCGGATCCTGAAGCGGGCTGCGCTCGGCTCCCAACGAACTTCGAAGAGCGTCGTCCTTCGGTTCAAGGGAGGGAGCGCGACGCGCGTGGAACTTGATCGCCTGGTCAAGTTGGAGAAGGAGTGTTGCAGTCACCTAGCGTGGAAGGTGGCGGCCCGTGGGTCGGAATGGGTTCTCACGGTTCGTGGCTCCCGTCAGGGGCTAGCCCAGCTAGCGACGGCGGCGGGGCTTTAGGGACCCGTCGACTGATGAGATGGCTGCTACCCCGAGCGCTCCCACGACGAGGGTGTCAGTACCCGCCGTTCTGCGGGAAGGAGAAGAGGCCGTTCATGCTGGGGAAGTTCGACGTGCCGTCGAACCCGCCGTCGCTCCCGAGACCGAACAGCCATTCGACGGTCGACTCCAGGTTGTAGTCCGTCGCGTTCAACGTGTAGGCCCGGTTGGACGAGAACGGGCTCACCACGGAGAGGTAGATGTGGCCCCCGCAGACCGAGAGGTTTTGTCCCGTAGCGTTCCGGCACCAGCTGTTGACGATCCCGCCGGTGGAGTACCCGAGATTCGTCTCCGCCTCATCGAAGGCGAGAACGAACGCGGTGTGCGCGACCAGGGTTTGAACAGCCGCCTGGGTGCTGTTGAGCAACGGGCTCAGGAATCCCTTGAGCCATGCGTCGCACGTGGGCAGGATGGTCTCCTCGCAATCGTCATCGGTGTTGGGGATGTAGAGCGAGTAGTTCGGCAGCGTTCCGTTGGCCACGCTCTCGTTGAAGTACCGGCTGTTGACGACATGGGCCGCGCAGCGGGTCGCGTTATTCACGATGTCGGAGTACCAGATGAAGGGGTCGTGGTGGGCGAAGTAGATAGGGGTCGAAACGGTATCGCACGACGTGTTCATCGACTCGAGATAGCTGCCCCAGGTTAGCCCATGGCTTTCAAAGAGGTCCCCCAGGTTCGACACTTTCTCGACGGGGATCGAATCGCAGGTGAACGCCCGTCCGTTCGTCATCGCCAGGTACTCGGGCTTGGACTCATGGCAAGCCCCGTAGAACTGGGTTGCGCGGCCATAGGAGTTCCACAAGTAATCCATGTACGGTGCGAACGACAGCGTCGGGTAGAGATTGCTGTTCTCGAACACGATGACGACGACATGCTGGATGTCCGGCGCCAAGGTGAGGGATACGTTCACCGCGCCCCCCCGTACCTGGACGGTACCGCTTGATACTGCCCCCACCAGGGAGTACCCGGTCCCATTCCCGACGTAGTACGGGTACATCCCGTTGGCCAGGAGGAACGTCACGGGATTCGGCGAAGCCGCCTGAACGGTCGTTCCATGGATCGCTACAGACCAGTTCTGCCCGGTCCGGACCCCGGACTCGTGGAATGTGACCAGGTACGCCGGACCCCACCCCGCCGACAGCGCCCCGCTCCAGCTGACGAATACACGGGTGTTTCGCGCCCACTGCGACGCCGGAAGGAGGCCGCCAGATTCGCTCCACCCGGTGAAGGCGTAGCCAGTGCACCCCGTCGACGTGAGGGAGTACGACGAGTTCGATGGACGGTAGCTCGGCGCGGCGCCGCTGTGGTACACGGACGCGTTGAGAATGATCGTCCCGCAGGTCGATGGCGCAATCCCGAGGTGAAGCGATGCGCTGACGGGGTACGAGCCGGAGAGCCAATCGTCCTGGATGAGCGCCCCGCACGAATCCACGACCCGGAAGACGAACGTGCCGGGGGAGAGGCGATGACCGGCGGGTGCGAGGGGGAGGTTCGCCGTTGCGGTGGTCGCTCCAGCGGGCACGTTCAGCCCTCCCTCGGCCAGGATGCGACCGGTGGGGTCGGACCAGGAGAGATTGAAGCTCCGACCCGACACGATCCCGGAGAGGGCATCGGTGAAGTTCCCCCCGAGAACGACGGGGGAGGTCGCGGTATGCGACGCCACGCGAGGCGCCGGGTAGAAGATGCTCGGTAAGTACGGCGAGTTGGCCGTGCGGCTCGGCGTACTCCAACCTGAGGCATAGACCGTGGCGTTGGGCTCCGTCATCGACCAGAGCCAGCGGAACGCAAGGGTGAGATTCCCGTAGGCAGCGCTGGCTTGCACCGCATCGGCCCGGTGGTCGTTCGCGAGCCAACCCTCGGTCAGAAGTTGCGGAGCGACGGTCGCGTTGAACGAGAGGCCGGACGTAGGAATGAGGCTCTGGGAGGTCTGGTTAGGATTGGACCAGCCGGCCCCGGAAACCGTCAGATTGACCCAGTGCAGCGTGAGCACCTCGTCCGGCCCGCTCGCCAGAGGAAAGAGGGCCAGGACGGTCGGCACGAAGACCTCCGTGCCGTTCGCCGCCACCGTGTAGTTGACGACCTCGAACTCGTAGCTGGCTTGAATCGTTCCGCCGCGGAGTAGCGCGTGTGTCGGGGCGGTCTGTGCCATGAGCAAGGCCGAAGGCATCGCCGTCGGCGGGTTGCACGACGTGGAGGTAACGGCGGTCTCGAGCGGAGGGGGAACGCCGAGGGGGGGTACGCCGAATCCTCCAAGGATCACTAAAACGATGACGGCAAGAACGCCGCAGCCAAGCCCTATCCTTTGCCCGCCGGTGAGTCGGAGAGGCCAGGGACCCGCCGCACCGGAAAGTCTCTGCACGCACCGAGACATCGGTTGGGTGGTGACGACGTGCATTGAGGAATAACGGGTTTCCTTGACCGGATGATACTACGTATACACTTGTGTCCGCGTTAGCGAGAGTCGGGAGAGAAAGCTTGGGGAAAGGACCCCGCTGGACCGGTCGCGGCCCGGGGCTCCGGAGGCCCGCGAACTCCCCGAGTGAGCACGCGGACCGCCCGGCCGTCACCTGCGCACCGCCTTCGACGATGGCGCGATACCGAAGTCGCCGGGGATCCTCTTCCAGGGAAGGGCTCCTCTGCGAGTTGTGTTCCGGCGACAGGCCAACTTCGAAAACGTGTGCCGCGGCCACCCCGATGGTTAAGCGTCCGCATTCGTCACGAAAGGACCCCCCTGTTCTACCTTCCACGGCGGATCTGAATCAGGCCGCGACTGCCCCTCGGGTGCGCGGGCCGGCGAGCCGTTGGGTTCCCGAAGGCGCCCTCTTGCCTCGGTAAGCCGACGGAACGGAGAGACAACGGAATCCGATGCCCCATCCACCTCGTCGGTGGGCTCCACTGGACCTCGGAATCCAGGCCTCCGTGGAGCTACCCTTCAGCTATCCCCTCGCGCCCGCCTGACTCGGTCCAGGACCCGCAACGCGGTGAGAGTGATCCACTTGCTCGGGACCCCCGGCTTCTCGATCACGAGCGGCCTGGCCTTTTGGTGCTGCCGGTAGCCGGCACCCACTCCGAGATCCGGATGGCTACGGTCGATCGCCCAAGTTCCATCCGGGCGCCGCTTGTTCTTGAGAATCCGCAGGGCGGGTTCCAGTCGCTGGTCACCCCCGAATCCGAGTCGGGTCAGCATGTCTAGTCCGACCAGGACGTCGTAGTAGTAGTGATTCGGGTAGTGGAAGCGGAACCAGGGGAGGTACTTCCGCTGTCCCTCCTTGAACAACCCTCGCGCGAGATAGAACTCCGCGCCCCGGGAGATGGCCCGGTCGATGCCCGCCGTCCGTTTGGAGGCCGGCAGGGATGCGAAGGCGGCCAGCGCCTCCCATCCATCGAGCGTTCCGAGCTCGCCTTGATGGCAGTGCCAACCGCCGTCCTCTCGCTGATCCTCAAGCAGGCGGTCGTACAGTTTGCGGACGCGGGGGTCCTCCCCGTACCCGAAGCGCGTCAGCATGCGCGCCGTGTTTCCTACGATGCAGACCTCATCGTTGAAGATGTTGACCATCGACCCGAGCTGAAGCTTGTACTTGAACAGCGTCTCGGCCAGGCGGCGGATCCGGGGGTCTCGAGAGGTGAGCCCCAAATCCGAAAGGACGAGGGCCCGCCAGATCGTCGAGCCATACTTCGGGTAGTAGAGGAAGTCGATCCAGGTCTCCGCGGTCGTGGGCTCCTTGGCCTCCCAGTAGCCCTTCGGGCCCTGGGTCGCCAAGAGATCGTTTCCGAAGCCGACTTTGGGGATCTGGGCGAAGGTCGACCGTACGTCGGGGTCCTGGGGGCTCTCCCCGAGCAAGTCGACCTGCGCGTAGTACCTGACCGCCGGCTGATTCTTCTGGAGCAACCAGTTCAAGACCCGCCCTTCCGTTTCCTTGAACCGTGAACCGGTCTCCGAATGGGCAAGCTTCTTCCTCACCATCTGGGCCCACGTCCTGGCGGTCTCAGTGGACAGCGAAGCATGAAGTTACTCCCGCTCCCCCGTAGTCGCGCTTGAACACTCCGGCCAGCGATTTCGTGGAGAAGACGGGGAGGGGGAGTAGGCTCTTTTCCTCGGGCGTCATCGCCTTCCCCTCGAGGCTGGGCGGGTGACGGACGCACCGACCGCTGAGCGAGGAGGGTGGCTCGTTCCCGCCGCTTCGGCCGTCGCCCTCATCGCGGGCTCCCTGCTCGCGGTAACGGTTTCCTTGATCGCGAACCCCAGCGGGTCCGTAGGGCCGGGCCAGGGGGGAACCACCGGCGGGCTTGACACGCGGTTTCTCGCGGTCTTTTTCGGCGCCCCCATCGCATCGCTCCTGGCCGCCGGCGTCACCTACGCGGCCTTCCGCTTTCGGAGGCCGGTTCCTGGAGCCCTCCTCGGCGCCGCCGTCGGCATCGCAGCGGCCGGCGTGCTCGGAACCTACACTGGGCAAATCGGCGCCTGGTGGCAAGTCGCCCTTCCCCCCGACACGAATCAGGTAGCCGCGTTGATGGCCGTGGTCATCGGACTCCAGGTATGCGTCAGCCTTGGTCTCTCCGTGGATGCGCTACGAGGCTCCTCCGGCGGCTTGCATAGGACTCGGATCGCCGGGCTCGTCGGTCTGCTCGTGACGGCCGGCTTCTTTGTCGGAGCGCTCGCCGGAGGTGTGGCGGCGGCCGTTACCCTAGGGGTCCCGCCCTGCGCGCACGGGGCGAGCTGCGGCGGCTTCTCCGTCGTGGACGTCGTGGAGGGCGGGACGCTTCTAGGGGGCCTGATAGGTTCGGTCGTCGGGGCGGGAGCGGCGGCCATAACTTGGGTCGTGGGTTGGGCGCTCTCTCGGGTCGCTCACGGGTGAGGGGTCGACACGTTCACGAGCGGTCCCAGCGGGTGGTGAGGATCGACCGGGAAAGACTGACGGCCGGGCTCCCAGACTGATCGGGGCCGACCACGGACGCCCGGAGGGGGCCCCTAACTGGGCGGGCGTTCCGACGCGGATTGGGCCCACCTTCGGCTGATGCCGATGGAGCGTCCCGCGATGAGCCCCGTGCTCATCGAAAACAGGCCGTCGATGACCGCCAGGACGATCTGCTGGGACATCGGCGGGAATCCGCCGGGAACGCTTCCGAACTCCAAGGAGGTCGGATACAGGGATACCGCGATGATCAGGCGGAGGACGAACGCCGCGACGAAGAGTGCGGCGATCGAGAAGCCGATCCGATAGGTTCCACTTCCAGAGGTCTCCCGGTGGACCTGGGTCATCCGCTGCGCGATCGGGGCGAAGCCGATCGCGGTCCCGATCAGAACGACGGCGTCGAGGGCAACGAGATACGGGATGGCCCACGGGATCAGGAGGGTGGACTGCAGTTCGTCGGCCGCCCACAAGATGAGGATCACCGCGGGGAGTATGGCCAGACGAGCGGCGGAGTACGGAACTCCTTGGGTCATGGAGTAGGACCGTCGGGCGACCGCGAGGACGATAACCACTTGAATCAGGATGGAAAACAGCTCCGGCCCCGTAAAGCTCGGTAGTTCCAGTGCGATCGCCGCCGAGGGGGAACGGCTCGCCCCCTATAGTAAGTTCTCCGACCCGCTCGGGGGTAGACAGGGGTGGCCCTCGACGCCTCGTCTAGAGGGAGACAGAGGCCCAAGGGTCCACCCCCACGTCCGGGCCACTGCCTCCGGATGGAGCGCGACGGTGGCTACGCCTCGGCGGGAACGTACGCCTCGGAGAGAAGATCCGAGATGTCCTGCACGTGTACCTCCGGAGGGGCCACCCGACGGAGGTTGGCCAGGCAAAGGGGGCAGGCGGTCACGACTTGATGGTCGACCGCGCCCAGTTGCCCGATCCGCTGGCGGGCGATCTCGGCGGACTTCCCCGGGAAGAGGGTCTCGAGGGGTCCCCCGCAGCAGAAGGTGAGCTTTCCGGAGAGTTCCGGTTCCGAGAGCGTAAGGCCCCCGTCGGCGAGGAGACGGCGAGGCTGCTCGAGGACCCCCTCGTAGCGGGCGTAGACGCAGGAATCGTGGATCGTCGCGGTGCGGTTCAGCTTACGCACCGGCCGCAGGCGCGCCTCGCCCAGGACTTCGAGGTAGGATCGGACCTCGATATCGAACCCGGGGACAATCTTCGGGAAGTTCGTCCGCAGCATGTTCGTCGTGTGCGGGTCCACCGTGATGAACCGCTTCACTCCGTTCGCCTTCAACGTCCGGTACACCCGGGTCGCGTGGCGCGCGAACGCGGCGTCCAGTCCCTCGTCGTGGGCCAGGGCGCCCGCGTAGAGGTCATCCTCATAGAGGTAACCGAACTGGACTCCGGCGGCCGTCAGCAATCGGGCGATGTTGCGCAGGCGGTCGTTGTATTCCTGACGGTCTTTCGAGGTCGTCCTCGCGAGGAACGGCGTCAGGTTGACCAGTTTGTTCATCGAGCGAGCGAACCCAAAGAGCCAGCCGCTGCGCGCGTGCTCGTACTTGGCCAGCTGATGGCTCATGGCATTGATCGCCGGAACCATCTGCCACATCTGGCCTGTGTAGAGGACCGTCTCCCCGCCCCGCGGGAGATTCAGTCCCTGCGCCCAGGCGGAGCGGGCGCGCTTGCTGAGCGGAAGGGCGCTCCCGCGCTTGCGAAGGTTGTCGGCGAGGATGCCGAGGGTGCTCTTGATCGGTACCGGCATGGGGAACCTCCTCAGGCCTCCGCCAGGCCGTGCACATCCCGATTGAGGACCGTGCGCAGGGCGCGCACGTTCTCCGCGATATGCACGCCGGCGGGGCAGTTGGCTTCGCAGAGACGGCAGAGGAGACAGCTGAAGATCGCCTCGGTGTTCCCCAGGACGGCCTCCCGGTTTCCGAGGAGGGCGTACCGGAACAGGCGTCGGGGCATGAGCTCGACCCCCAGCGGGCAGAGGGCGGTGCATGTTCCGCAGTTCATGCAGAGCTGGGCGTCGAACCCTTTCTCGACCTGGAGCTGGTCCAGGAACTCGGTATCGACCTTCATTGGACCGCCTCCACGAGCTCGTAGCGGAAGTAGTCGTCCGCCCGCCCCTTCGGAAGGTCGCGGATCCGCCCGAACCGCCGCATCGCCATGACCCACTTCGTGACTTCGTGGGTGGGAGTACCGAGCGACTCGGCGAGCTCGGGGATCGTCTTCGGTCCGGTGCGCAGCACGGCCGCGATGCGGTCCCGTTCGACCGTCTCGTCCCGAAGGACCTCGCCGAGGTTCCGCAGGGACGCGCGGCCGGTCATGGGGCCTCCTTGGCGAGGGCGTCGATCTCGGCAGTGATCTGAGCGTTGGAGTACCCCAGGACCGACACGGCCTGCTTCGGACAGGCCGGCACGCAGCCCCCCTCGCCTTTGCAGAGGACGCCGTTGATCGACGCCACCGATTTGTCGCCGAACTCCACCCGTTCCACCGCGCCGTACGGGCAGGCCTTCGTGCACTCCTCGCACCAGACACACAGTGCGGGGTCGACCTTCGCGACGAGGGGGTCCAGGTCGACGTACCCCTTCAACAGGAGCGCGCCCGTCTTCGCGACTCCCGCGAGGGCCGTGGCGACGCTCTCGGCGACGTTCTTCGGACCCTGGGCGGTTCCGACGATGAAGACCCCATCGATGACGGTCTCGACCGGCCGCAGCTTCACGTGGACCTCATGGAAGAATCCGTCCTGGCCGACGGGGAGCTTCAGGACCTTCGCGAGCGCATCGTTCTCGCGGGGCACCATGCCCGTGACGAGCACGACCAGGTCCGGTCGGATCTCGACCTCTTCTCCCCGCATCAGCCGGTCCTGGACCCGGACGACGAGCCCGGCCGCGTCGCGGCTGACCGTGGGGGGGGATTCTTCCCCGTAGCGGAGAAACACCGAGCCCGAGCGGAGCGCCCGTTCGTAGAGGGCTTCGTACTTTCCGTACGTCCGCACGTCCCGGAAGAGGTGGAACTGATGGACGCTCGGGTCCCGGGCCGCCACGACGCCCGCGATGTGCGACGTGGCGCTGCAGCAGTAGCGCGAGCAGTACCGGTGCGCGCCGTCCTCGCCCTCGCGGGACCCGACGCAGTACACGTAGGCGATCGTCTGGACCTTCCGCCCTCGGTACTCGAGGGGACCGGACGCGTGGGCGAGGAGCTCCTTGAACTCGGGGAGCGTGACGACTCCCTCCAGCCCGTGCCCGAACTCGCCGGGGGCCGGGGCGTACGGATCGAATCCCGTGGCGACGAGGATGGCGCCGACGTTGAGACGGATCGTGTCCCCGGTGGACGTTCGGAGCGTGACGGAGAACGCCCCGATCCTGCCGGCCTTCTCGACGAGCTCGGTGGATAGGTAGGTGGTGATGTTGTCGCGCGTCTGGATCTCGGCGAGGAGCCCGTCGACCAGCTCCCGTCCTCCCTTGTCGTGAGGGAAGAGGCCTCCCCAGCGGACGACCTGGCCGCCCGCGACCGGGGCTTTTTCCACGAGGTGGACGGCGATGCCCAGGTCCGAGAGCGAAAGGGCGGCGCGCAGCCCGGCGACCCCGGCCCCGACGACGAGCGCCTGGGGGAGCGTCTCGACCCGCATCCGTTCGAGGGGGCTCGAGAGGGCCGTCTTGGCGACCCCGGCCCGCACCAGGCGCAGGGCCTTCTCGGTGGCGGCCGCGCGATCGTGCGTGTGGGCCCAGGAGCACTGCTCGCGGATGTTGACCTGGGAGTACTCGTACGGATTGAGCCCCGCGCGCTGGGACATGGCGCGGAAAGTGGCGAGGTGGAGCTTCGGGGAGCAGGAGCAGACGACGATCCCATCGAGCTTCTTCTCGCGGATCTCGCGGATGGCCGACTGCTGGGCGGCGTCCGAGCAGGCGAACATCTGGACCTGCGTCGAGACCACGTCGCCGTCCTTCGCAATCTCGGCCCGGACCTTCTCCGTATCGACGTAGTCGGAGATGTTCCCGCCGCATTGACAGACGACCACGCCCAGTCGCCGACCGGTCATGCGCGCATCCCCCCCTTGCGGAGATACGCCGCGATCTGCGCCGAGGCCGCCTCCGAGTGGACGATCGTGTCCGGGATATCCCGGACGGCCGTCGCCGAGCCGATGACGAAGACCCCGTCGACGCTCGTCTGGCCCGGCTCGAGCTCCTCGTTGACCTCCCGGACGTAGGCGTACGAGTCTTTGGCCAGGGCGTCCTTCGGGAACAATTGGAACGCCCCCTGGTTCGGCAGCATGCCGACCGCCAGGACCACCAGGTCGTGGCGGGCCGTCTTCTGCCCGCCGTCGCCCTCGATGTCCTCGTAATGGACCAGGAGGTCGTTGGAGTCGGTCTCCTCGATCCGCGCGACCTTCCCCTTGGTGAAGTAGACGCTCATCCCCTTCGTCTGCTGGAAGAACTCCTCGTACCCTTTCCCGAAGGCCCGGATGTCGAGATAGTAGATCGTCACGTCCGCGAGCGGGAGGGCTCCCATCAGGAGCTGGGCCTGCTTCATCGAATACATGCAGCAGACCCGCGAGCAGAGCCGGTTCCCAACCTGGTCGTCTCGCGAGCCGGCGCAGAGCACGAAGGCGACGTTGGAGGGGGACTTTCCGTCCGAGGGGCGGACCACGGCGTTGAACGGCCGCGTCGGCGCCAATATCCGGTCCATCTGGGGACCGGTGATGACGTTCGGGAATCGGCCGAATCCGAAGGCCGGCTTCTGCCGGGCGTCGAACGGGGTGAACCCCGTGGCCAGGGCCACGGAGCCGACGGTCACGGTCTCATGGCGGGCTCGCATCCCGAGGTCGATGGCGTCGGCGGGACAGGCGGCGACGCACTCCCGACACTCCGAGCACACGCCGCAGTCGAGGCATCGGTTGGCGCTCGCCCGCGCATCCCCCTCCGTCATGGCGGACTCGTACTCGTCGAAGTTGGTGACGCGCTCGGCGAGGGGCCGACGAGCCGGCGGGAGGGGCTCGCGGCGTGTTCCCCCCTCTTTCGCCCGGGCCACGACGGCGGCGCGGTCCGCGACCGGCAGCCGCTCGTCGAAGCGGACCCCGTCATTCGAGACGCCGCGGAGGAAGCGGTCGATGTAGAAGGCCGCCCTCTTTCCCTGGCCGATCGAGGAGACGATCATCGAGGGTCCGGTGACCGCATCCCCTCCCGCATAGACCCCCGGGAGCGAGGTGGCGAGGGTCTCCGGGTGGACCTGGATGGTCCCGTTCCGCTGGAGCGCCAGTTCGGAGGAAAACGTCGCGGTATTGGGCCCTAGTCCGATGGCCGTGATCACGACCTGGCCGGCCACCGGCTGGCGCACCGCCTCGTTGAAGGTGGGTCGGAACCGGTGGTCTTGGTCAAAGACAGCTGTGCACCGGACGAGTTCTACGCCGGTGACTGAGCCCTCCTCGCCGAGCACCTGCTTGACGCCCCAGGAGTTGGTCACGATGACCCCCTCCTCTTCGGCCTCCTGGACCTCCCAGGCGTGGGCCGGCATCTCGCCGCGGGCTTCGAGGCAGAACAGCTTGACGGACCGGGCCCCGAGACGCAGGGCGCTGCGGGCCGAATCGATCGCGACGTTTCCGCCGCCGATTACGAGTACGGTCTTGCCCGCGAGAGCGGGCGGCGTCCCGTCCTTGACGTGATGGAGGAATTCCATCGAATCGACCACTCCCCGCATGTCCTCGCCCGGCACCGAAAGCTTCCGACCCCCCCGGTCCCCCGCGGCCACAAAGCAGGCATCGTAGCCGGCTTCGCGAAGGGCCCAGAGCGAGGTGACCCGGTGGTTCGTCTCGATGCGGACGCCGAGGGCGGTCACGTTCTTCACGTCGCGCGCGAGGACGTCCTTCGGGAGGCGGTACGAGGGGATCCCCCACCGCATGATGCCTCCCGGCTCCGAGTCCGCCTCGAAGACCGTTACGTCGTAGCCCTGCCGCCCCAGGAAGTACGCCGCGGTGAGACCGCTCGGCCCCGACCCCACGATCGCCACGCGCTTCCCACGCCGCTCGGTCGGGGGGCCATATTCCGGCTCAGGGTGGGCGGCGTAGTACCGGTCCGCCATGAACCGCTTGATGCCGCGGATAGAGACGGCTCCCTCGAGGTCGAGCCGGGAGCATTGCTCCTCGCAGGGCGCATAGCACGCCCGGCTCAGCACCCCCACGAGGGGGGCGTCCTCCAAATGCTGCTGGAACGCCTCCTCGTACTTTCCGGCACGAACGAGCGAGACGTATCCGTGCGGTTTCACGCCGGCCGGACAGGTGAAGGAACACGGGGAGGTGCCGCGACGGGTGATGACCGCCTTCTTGGGGACCGCCTGCGGAAAGGCGATGTGGGCGGCGTGGCGGGCGGCGAGGTCGTAGTTGAACTCATCGGGGACGCTCACGGTGCAGGCGGGTTCGCACAGCGCACACCCGGTGCACTTCGCCGCATCGACGAACGTGGGCTTCCGCGTGAGATGGACCAGGAATCGGCCGTCCGGTTGTGGGGTGATGTCGTCGACCTCCGAGTAGACGAGCGGACGGACGTTGGGGTGATTGTTGACGCCCGCCATCTTGGGCGTCGAGATACAACTGGCGCAGTCCAGCGTCGGGAACACCTTGCTGAGGAGGATCATGCGCCCTCCGACGCTCGGCTCCTTCTCCACGAGGAGGACCTTGAATCCCATGTCGCCGAGGGTCAGCGCGGATTCCATTCCGCCGACGCCGGCCCCGACGACGAGCACGTCGTAGTCCGACGCCGGCGCCTTCTCCGCGGACACCTAGGCCTCCAGCGGAGACGGGGCCAGGGCTTCGAGCGCCTGACCGAACTGCTTCATGTGATTGACGAACGGCTCGGAGCAGACGGAGCAGATCGCGGCCATCTTCACCCGGCTCGGGTCGAGCGCATGCTGGCGGAGGAGCTCCTGGGCGCGCTCCACGATGCGGCCGGTGCGGGCGACACAATCGGGCAGGTAGGCACATTCCGCGCCGTCGGCCGCGACGAAGACCCCGTCGAATCCCGCCTGGATCGCGTGGAGGATCCACTCGGGGTTGAGTCCCCCCGAGCACGGGACGGCGATCACCTGGACCGTCGGCGAGTAGTTCATGTGGGAACTGCCCGCGAGGTCGATCCCCATGTCGGAGATCGCGTTCGTGGAGAAGACCAGCACGCGAGGCACTGCGCCGGTCGCGCCGCTCGAACCCACTACTTTCCCCGGCGGAGGTAGACGTGCCAGAGTCCGGCGTCTGGGATCGTCCCCAGGTACTCGTGGCCGACCTTCTTCGCCCAGAGCGGGATGTCTTCGGTCGTTCCGATATCCGAAGACACGACCTCCATGACGCCGCGCAAGGGGACGGAGGGCACGGCGCGCTTCGCCTCGAGGAGCGGGCCGGGGCACGCCACGCCCCGGGCATCGACGACCTTGTCGACCTTGATCTGACGGAGTTCATCCGGGTTCATGGTGGCCTCTACTTTCATCGACCCGTTTTCCTCGATATGAGCTCAAAGTCAACTTTGGCTGACGGCCCGCCCGCGGTCGCTCCATGACACTACGACGGGGTGCCGCAAGCCTCGTGAAACGGGGTTCAGCTCTCCCAAGCCCTGGGCCAAGGCACGGGACTCGGCTCGTGGGGGTGTGTGGTCCCGCGTTCTAAACGCAGCCGAGTAGACGGAAGACGGGTCGAATCAGTTGGGGGGAGGCTCCCGGTCGGGGAGCCTCCATTGTAGGAGCCTAGATGAACAGAGTCATCCGGCTCTTGTCGGCCGAGTCGACGAAGCTCCCCACTCCGCCGAAGTCGATCCCGGGTAGGAGCTCCTCCTTCCGGATACCCATGAGGTCCATCGACATCGTACAGGCGATCAGGCGGACGCCCTGCTCCTGCGCGGACTGGATGAGGTGGGGCAGGTCGATGACGTGCTTCTTCTCCATTTCCTTCTTGATCATCCGGGTGCCGAGCCCCGCCATGTTCAGGTGGGAAAGCTTGAGCCCGCCGGCGCCCTTCGGCATCATGCGGCCGAACATCCTCTCGGTCGTGGTCTTCGGGCTCTCGACATGGACCGGGCCGTCCTTGCGGAGCACGTTCAGTCCCCAGAAGGTGAAGAACATGGTGACGGGCAGGTCCATCGCCGCCGCGCCGTTGGCAATGATGAACGCCGCCAGCACCTTGTCGAGCTCTCCCGAGAAGACGACCATCGACATCCCTTCGGGCGCCGACCTCTCGTCCGACAATCCGACCGTGGCGTGCCCGCCCAGTCCCGCTTCAATTGCTCCGTTCATCGCGCCTCGCCTCTGCTCAGTCCAAAGGTGGGCCCTGTGGGGTCAAAGCCCTGAGGTCAATTTTGCTTGATGCGCCGCCCTCCGCCCGTGGCACACCCGGGCCGCGGGGAGCCTGGACACCGGAATCCTGTCTCGGACGACCCCAGGTCGGAATCCTTCCCGGCGCGATCCTGGGAGGAGTCGACTTCGAGTCCGGGCTCTCCTCACGCACGAGGCCCGTCGCGCCCGTTCCACGTTAGGGATTGGCGCGAAACCAGTCCAGCGTCTCGCGCACGCCGACAAGGTAGGGCGTCGAGGCGATGGCCCCGTACTTCCGACGGAACTTGCTGCCGTCGAGGATGAAACGCTCTCGCTTGAGATACCTCATTTCCCGAAATTCCCGTGCCACCGGATCCGTGATTCCGGCGAGGGTGACGAGCCAACCTGGGACCGCTCGGCCCCGAGAGTTCGTTCCGGCGGTCCGAGCCACCAGCGCGAGGAACTCCCGCGGGACGATGATGCCCGCCCCCGGGACATGGTAGGTCTCCCCATTCGAGCTCGGGTCGGTTCCGGCGCGGACCATGGCCTCGCCTCCGTCTGCGATGAACAGGAACTCCGACGGGACGTCGAGGTCTCCGTACCACAGCATCGCCCGTCCCCGGAGCGCGTTGCGGAAGATGGCGGTGTAGAGTCGGTTCACGACGAACGGCCCATAGAAGTCCGGCATTCGAACAATAGTGAACGCCAGCCCCTGGGACTGGTGAAGGTCGTGGAGGTGCCGCTCCATCTGGAGGCGCAGCCGACCTTTGCGCGTGTGCGGCTCCATGGGGTGGTCCTCGCGGACAAGCTCGGCACGAGCGTGACCGAAGAGGTAGACGTTTCCCGGGAACACGACACGGGCGCTACTCGCCAAGGCCGCCGACACCGTGTTGGAGAGCATGGGGAACGCCTTCGCCGCCCACTCCGGATACGGGACGTTTACGCAGTGGAAGATCGTCGTGCAGTCTTTGGCCGCGCGGCGGACATCCTCCGCGGCCAGGGCGTCGCCCGCGACGACCTCCACTCCGTTCGCTTCGGGCCAGGATTGTCGGAATCTCTCCGGGTTCCGAACGAGAACTCGCACGGGGTCACCGCGTTCGAGGAGCTTCGCTACCGTCCAGTGTCCGATTCCTCCGGTAGCTCCCAGTACCAGGTTCATCCGTGAGGTTTCCGAGGCGGTATCGGGCTGATAAGCTGTCCTCCGCGGCCCGGCACGCCGGGTCCAGGCGGGTTCGAAACGGCGCCGTCCTCCGGCCTTCCGGCTCTCGCGTCCGGGCCCGGTTCCCCCCGTCGCACGGACGGAGGCCGGGGGGACCCACCACTCAGGCCACGACTCGCCCCGCCCGAACGAGCGGGTTTCCGTCGACCGCGACGTCGGCACCGGTCAGATAGAGCCAGCCCCACCACTCCGTGCGGTTGTTTCCCCCCGCGCTTGAGTTTCGCCCGATGTTCAGCGTGACCGTCCCGAGGCCCTGATCTTCGAGGAGGGGTGCATGGTGCAGCCGGTCGTTCAGCCCGATCGAAAGAAACCCCGGCCGCTCTTTCCCGGCCTTCGCCCGCTCGTAGCTGCGCGCGAACAGCTCCTGACCTCGGGTGTAATGATACCGGCGGAGGGAGCCCCCGGCAAATTCCCATCGGCCCTCCTCGAACTCCCCGACCGAGTCGGAGAGCCCCACGCAGCTCGGGAGGTTCGAGACAAACGACCCCTCCCCAAAGGATTCATCCACCGCTACGGCCAGCACGCCCGCGGGCAGCGTGACCAGATTCCAATCCGCCTTCCGTCGCGATCGGGATACGGCGCCGTCGGACACAACGGTCTTTCGGCCCTTCAACCGAAGGTGGAGGCGGGTTCCGTTCGAATGCTGCACGATGAGGTCCCTTCCGCGCTCGAGCAGTTGGGCGATGCGGCGGCCCCTGCGACGCAGGGTCTGAGGGTCGACCAGCGTCCCGTCGAGGAGCTCCCGCCGCCAGGCGGCTTCCTCCACGCCGTACATCTTGGCCGAGGGGCCGGACACCCGGCCCACCGCCATCTGGACGGCACGGGCGCCGGCTTTGGCGGCGGCCGCGTAGACCGCATCCTGGTACTCACAGACGGGGGAGAGCACTCGAGAGGGCAGGGAGTGAAACCGCTCCCGATCGCTCGGTCCGAAGAAGCTGACGAGCACGTCCGTCCGCTCGAGTGCGGCCCGCCGGTGCTCCCCGAGCGCCGCCAACCACTTGGCGGGGACCTCGGTCGTGGCCGCCCAGTACGTGGGCTCATCCTGAAAGAGCAGGAGCGGGCGCGCCCCGAGCCGCAGGCTCTCGAGCACGAAGGCGTTGGCGTAGTCGAGGGTCATCGACCAGGCTTCGATGGTCACCCGCTCACGCGCGCCCACGTGGAGGTAGCGCCGGAGCACGTGCCGGGCCGATTCCCTCAGCGCCTCGTTCGTCGTCGAAGGGCCGCTCTCCTTCGACGACCGAGGGGTCATGAACCCGGGATGACCGCTCGCGGCCAGGTCGTGACGGAGAGTGTACCCCGCCTCCCCGCCTGCGACCGCCGAGGAGGGAGCCAACCACTCGAATTCGCCGCTCCCGCTTCGATACGAGGCGAGATGGCGCGACAGCGACCGGCTGAGTTCGGCGCGCGATTGGTGGCGACCTCGAGGAGTCGGCGTCTCCGCGATAGTTCTGAGCTCGTCCGCCACCCGACTTCGCCAAGCGGCCAGGTCGGTCTCTGCCAGCAGCTCTACGCGCGGATGGACGGTAAGCCAGCGCTCGAGAGCGGCCCGATCGTCCTTAGGGGGGCGGGTCGCGACGACCCGAATCGGGAGGTCGCGGGGGACCCGGGTGGCGAGCCCGGCGAGGAAGCGCATCAGTCCGTGGGAATCCACGGCCGGGAAGGTTTGAGGGGTGAAGCTACCCAGTTGGTCGAGGAGGAGGAGCGCAGGGGACGCTGCGCTCGGAACGCGCAAGCTCTCCTGCGCAGCGGTGCGCCGAGAGGCGTGAGTATGGACCCCCGGGGGGGCCTCGAGATTGAGTGCGAGCGCAGCCGCATCGGGCCTCAGGTACACCCCGATCACGTCGCGGGCGGAGGCGATCTGCCGGGGGTCCGCTCGATTCGGAAGAGAGCCGTGGCGTTGCGGTCGCACGCCGTAGGCATCCCAGATGCGTTTCACGGTCGTGTGGCTCACCCCGAATCGGGACCCGAGCCCCCGGAGGGAGTGCCCGCGACCTCGGCGGTCTGGGCCGTCCAGCGTGGCACGGACGATTCGACGGACCGTTTCTGGTGCGATGACGCTCGGTCGCAGGGGAGCCGACCCTTCCTCCACCGCCCGGATCCGGCCGACAAGAAAGCGACGGCGCCAGCGAGCGACCGTCAACCGGTGGGTGTCCAGTCGACGACCGATCTCCTGATCGTCGAGCCCGTTCGCTGCGAGCAGGACGATCCTCGCCCGAAGCCCGTCGGCAGTGGTCCGTTGACCAATCCGGCTGAGCCGGGCGCGCTCCTCCGGACTCAGCTCGATGGTTGGCGCAACTCGCATGGGAGAGGGACATCGCCCCCGGATATAGGTTGGAGGGCCCGGAGCCGACCTCGATAAGTCACATCTTCGATGTTCCACACTGGGCAGCCTACTTATAACGACGGGCCGTCGTGGCGGTGATGAAGCGATCCTCGACTGCCTCGAAGCGCCGGTCTGCGTCGCGCCGACCCACGGCCTCGGAGATTCTCCCGGGGGTCTTTGTCGGAGGATGGTCCGATGCGGAGAAATTTGTGGGGCAACGGGTGTGCGTACTGGACGAACTACCTGATTCCGGTGCGCCCGCCGAACGCCACTTTCCCATCTATGATGAAGCCCACGACCGGCCCATCCGCGAGAACCTCGACCACGTTGCCGCCTTCGTGGAGGCCGCCCGCGCCAACCACCAACCCGCGCTCATGTTCTGCGGGCATGGCATCCGACGGGCGACCCTAGCGGGGGCGTGGTTTCTCCACCGGCACGAGGGAATCACGCTGGACGAGGCCTACGCGCGGGTGCGGGCGGTCCGACCCAAGATCGAACACGTGAAGGACTGGGTGGGGGACTGGAAGGGACTCGTCGAAGTGTCGTCCAGGGCATCCACCCCTTCCCGTCGAAGCTAATGCAACCCGAAGTGGACCCGGACGCCGGCTGGGTCGCTCGTCTTTCGGGCCATGCTCCCCGCGAGGCCGCGCGCGCCCTAACAGAGAAGAAGGGCGACCGCGACCTCTACCGTCGCCTCGCCCGGGCCCACGCCTCCGAGGGCCGGACCTCCTACATCGAGATCGACGCCCCCCGGGAACTCCTGGCCCTCGTGCGACTGAACCGCCCCACCCACGTGGTGGAGGTCGGCGTCTCTTCCGGGGTCTCCTCCGCTTACCTTCTGCAGGGACTCGCGGAAAACGGTCATGGGACGCTCCATTCGATCGACCTGCCGAGTCGCCCGCGGTCAAAGACAAGATCGACGAATCCGTCCTGGTCGCTACCGGACGGTCGGAGCTCAGGGTGGGCGGTGCCGATGCCGTTGCGCGCTCGATGGGACCTCCGCCTGGGGGACAAACAGGTCGTGCTCCCGCTCCTTGCGGAGGAGCTGGATCGGATCGACCTGTTCGTCTACGATGTGCCGCACGAGGATCGGACCTCGCTGCGCGAGTTTCGGACCGTTAGTCGACGTGTTCCGGCAGGGGGGATTGCCATTGCCGATCACGGCCCCGGCGGCGGTCTATGCGAGGCGCTCGACCGGTGGGCGACGCTTCGCGAAGCCTCGCCGGTCGGACGCACCGGACTGGGGCTCTACGGCTTTCGAGCGAAGACGGCCGGACCCTGAGGAAGGACCGCGCCATTCCACCGTATGAACGCCTAAGGGTCCGCGACCGCCACGGCCGCAGTCAACCCCCCCGGCAGACCCTCGGGGGCCCTGCGCCGTTGGGACTCAGTAGTGGTCGGGAATCGGCCCGTCCCAAGCCTCCTCGGGGTGGTCGTAGAGGCAGATCAGATTTCCATCCGGGTCCGCCACGTACGCGATCCGATGTCCGGTGGAGGTGGTCCAGACGTCCTTCTCCATCATCGGGCCCAAGGTCGGGTCCGTACGGAGCTTGTCGGCCGCCGGGCGATTGACCCAAAGGGTCCGATTCACCGGCGTGATTCCAAAGTCCGCCAGCTTCTCGAGGAACACTGGAAGGTCCCGGACCCGGACCTCGAGATGGTCCAGGCCCTCCCCCGCCACGTAGGGGGCCCAGAACGGATTCGTCTCGGCGTACCAATTCAGCTCAAGCCGTTGCCCCGACCGTCGGTCCTTCAGGAGGACGTACGCGCTGTCGGCATCGGCGGCGCGCTTGAGCTCGACGAGGTCGAGGATCCGACCGTAGAACGTCAGGGACCGTTCGAGGTCCGTGACCCGAATACCCACGTCCGACAGCCAGGAATCGGGCACGCGACCGCTACGTCCATGGGCAGAATAGCCGTTGCGACCCCCCGACGGGCGGGGACCGCCCACGGGGCGAACCTCGCGATACAGCCTTTAACCGTCCCCCCCTCGTCCCCGCCGACTCCATCGTCCCGTGAGCGAACGCGAAGGGAACACCGGGGGGATCCTCGGCGGCGGATTCGGGGCCGGGCGGAGCCTAGAGTCCGTCCAGAGGGAGTTCCGGGACCCGACCCTGGAATGGCGCCGGCTGTTCGCGGAGGGGTTTGGGACCTTCTTCCTGGTCCTCGTCGCAGCGGGCGGACCGGTCGTCAGCGCCGCCACGGGAGGGACGATCAGTCTTCCCGCCGAGGTCGTGGCACCTGGGCTCATGGTCATGGCGATCATCCTGTTCATGGGCGCCACGTCGGGCGCGCATCTCAATCCGGCCGTCACCATCGCCTTCGCAGCGCGGGGGGACTTCCCCTGGAAGCGGGTGCCGGGGTACATCCTTTCGCAGCTTTTGGGGGCCGTCATCGCTAGCGGGGTCCTGGCCGTGCTGTTCGGGCGGGTCGGACTGCTGGGAGCCACGGTTCCCGGCCCGGGCATCTCCGAGCTCCAGGCCGTGGCCCTCGAACTGATCCTGACGTTGGGGCTCGTGAGCACGATCTTGGGGACGGCCTCCCGGGCACAGAACGTGGGACCGCTTGCCGCCCTCGCGGTCGGAGGGTACATCATCCTCGCCGGGCTCTGGGCGGCGCCGGTGAGCGGAGCGTCGATGAACCCCGCCCGGTCCCTCGGCCCCGAGCTCGTTCTCGGCAACCTGGGGGACGGTTGGATCTACATCGTCGGTCCGATCCTGGGGGGGCTCCTCGCCGTGGGAATCGCTCACATCCTCCGCGGACCGGGCGGAGACGAACCGGCCATTGCGGCGGCCCAAGGTCGGTTGCCCGAGATCCTCCGGCAGTCGAAGAAGTTCGACCCGAGCGCGGAGGGGTCCCCTCTGGGCCAATCCCCGGCCCCGTCGGGCAACCGCTCCCCACCCGATCGGTAAGGGCATCTGTCGCGACGCCTCAGTCGAGGCAAGGTCATGAGTACGGGGGTGCGTGACCTCGGAGCCGCTGGGGCTCCCGCGCAATGTCCACCGTCCTTCCGGATCTTCCGAACTGTCCGAAGTGCGGCGTCCCGATGGCGCCGGGGTTTCTGGCATTCCTGGGGAGGATGAACTGGGTCGACCGCATCGGGCTCCTGGACGCCTCGGTCTTCAAGGGGGACACGATCGCGGGGACCCTGGACACCTTCGGCGCCACCGGCCACTTCAAGGGGTGGCGATGCGCCCGCTGTCAGGCCATCACTCTGGACGTCGCGGCGGGCGTGCTGTAGCGAGAAAGGCCTCCCACCTCCTGAGTCAGCCGCGAGTCAGGGTACCGCAAGGCGGAGATGTCGGTGGGCGCCGGACGGGGGCCTACGCGAGATTAATGCCTTCTCGACCCTCCGTGGTACTAGGGATTCGGCATGAAGATGCCCAAGGCCGGTGCAAAGGCGACCGCGATCTTTGAGTCCTTGCTACCGACCGACCGGCGAGTGCAGGCCCGGAAGATGTTTGGGCAACCCGCGGCCTTCGGGAACGGCCACATGTTCTTCGGAGTGTTCGGAGACCAGGTCTTTCTCCGGCTCTCCGGGGCCGACCAGACGGAAGCGAACGGGATCGCGGGAGTCGCTCCGTTCGAGCCGATGGCCGGTCGTCCGATGCGGGGGTATCTCGTCTTCCCTGCGAGCGTGCTGTCGAACCGGTCCATGGGGCCGGCCTGGGTCGAGAAGGCGCTCCGGCACGTCCTTACCCTGCCCCCCAAAAAGCCCGCGGTGCGAAAGGGCTAGGGAAAGGATCCCCCGCCTCTTTCCCTTCTCGAGCCCATGCCCGGGGGCCGTCCGTAGGCGACGCCCGGCCCCGGTCCCCCGGAGCGCGGGGTGCACCGGACTGCCACGACCGTCGGAGCAACCTCGAGCAAGAAGTGGCTCCGCTAGCCTTTGTGCGCCGGGGGGCTGCAGGGATCGTGGAGTGGCCATGAGTTGGAAAGGCAGGGTAGTCCTGGTCGCGGGTGTCGGAGGCGGGCTGGGGAGCGCGGTCGTGAGCCTTCTCGCCAGCTCCGGGGCGTCGGTCGCCGGCGTCGCCCGTGGGGGAGAGGCGCTCCAGAGGCTCGAAGCGGCGGCGAAGTCCCAGCACTGGGAGTTCCTGCCCGTGGAGGGAGACATGCGGCGGCAGGCGGACGCCGACCACGCGGTGCGTCAGGCGGTCGACCGGTTCGGCCATCTGGACGGGGTGTCCGTGAACGTGGGGCATTGGATCTCCGGGAGCACGCTTCTCCACGAGGGGAACGACAAGGACTGGTCCGATGGACTCCACGACAACCTCGATCCGGTCTACCGACTGGGGCGGGCGGCGATCCCGGATTTTGTGAAGCAGGAATCCGGGGCGTTCGTTGCCGTCGCGGCGGCCCCGCGCGTCCGATACGCCGGTAGCCCCTCCTACTGCGCGGCGAAGGCGGGTCTCATCGACCTCATTGGGAAGCTTGCGAGCGACTACCGTTCCCACGGGATCCGCTTCAATGCGGTGCTCCCGGGGAACATGGCCCGCAATGCGGACCCCCTCCACGTGCCCGCCCCGGGGGGATCGCGCCTCGCCACCGATCTCGAAACCTCCCCGTGGGAGGTGGGCTACGCCATTCGCTACCTGCTCTCCGAGGAAGCCCGTTGGGTGACCGGCGCGACCCTCATCGTGGACGGGGGTCTCTCGACGGGAGGAGCGGAACAGGCCTAGACCCCTTCGGCCACGGAGCGCCGGCTCCGGTCATCGGAGCCACCCGGGAGCGCCGGTGTACCGGTAATGCCCATCGAGCTCACGGGCATAGAGCTCGCGATAGAACGCGTGGTACTTGCGAAGGTGGGCTACGCCCGCCGGGGTGATGCGCACGTCATAGCCGCGACCATCCCCCTGAACGGTGGCGAACCCCTCCCCGACGAGGTAGTCGAGGACCTTGTCCGTCATGTGCGAGTTGGAACGGATGGCATGCAGGACCTCTTCTTTCGAAACGCGCTGGGGGGGATTCGCCAGCCGGGCGGCGACCTGACCGGTGAGCTGCGGAGAATCGAGGTCCAGGTCCAGCGCGTGGAACAGCCGCGCGAGGGCGATGTAGGCGTAGACCCGGTAGCCGCGATATGGTCGACCGGTCACTCCGAACCCTCCGCGGGGGGGAAGCGTGCCTCCTCGCGTTAGGGGACACCAAGAACATGGGGCACAAAATCGTACGTTCCATCGGCCTGCTCCGTCACGATCTCGAGCGCCGCGCGGCCGCCCCGAACCTCGAGGGGGTGTCCGACCGCGTAGTCGTACACGGCCTCCGGGAGCGGGGGACCCCCGACGCGCAGAAGGATCGTACGGACGACCCGGGCCGGAAGCTTCCGGGAGAAGGCCCGTACATCATCCCCGAAACGTTCGAGATCCGGTAGCCCCAGCGTTTCCGGGGCCACGCGGGCCACGACGGCGAACCCCGGGTCGCCCCATCCCAGGGTCCGGTACCCGAGCGACGACGGGGTACTCAGCACGAGGTCGAACGGGAGCGTGTTCCCCTTGGCGGCGAGCGCGACGCGGTAACGGAGCGACTCCGGACGGGTCGAGAGGAGCGCCGCGACGCGAGGGTTCGACTGCGTCAGGTATCGGGCGAGCCGTTGCACCGGCGTGGGACCCGCCGGGACCTTCGGGGACGGCTCCGCGTCCTGGAGGAGCTTGATCGAGCGGTGCCGGTCGAGGAACGTCCGGTAGAATCGGTCGGTCTCCCGCAGCAGGCTCAATGCGATCGCGCCGAACACGATCGCCGCAAGGGCCAGGAGCGCGAAGAAGAGGTTCGCGGCGAGCCCCACGAAAAGAAGGATGATCATGATCACGAGGAACAGGACCACGACCGTCGCCGTGTAGCGATACATTCGTCGCATCGTCGGCGCCATGTCGGCGACCCGGTCGGAGAGGTCGAAGATCGCCGAGATGGGATCTTCCATCCCTGTCGGACGGTACATGGCCGGTTCTCTCGAAAGGGGATAGATAAACCCCTCCGAACGATTCGGCCGGTCCACTCCTGGGCCGAACGACACCCCTTGGGGCCGCCTCGGGTCGAGCGGTGAACGGATGTTTCCCTCGAAACACCGACCGAACGAGCTGAGTTCGCCGAAATCGACGTCGCCGATACCCGTGCGTCGCCCGGGTGTGCGGGCGGCGTTCGCGATCGTGGCGATCGCCCTCGCGGCCGTGGCCTTGGCCGTTCCCGCCGGGGCGCTCGGCGCGACACCGCCGGCGGCGCCGGCGCCGTTGGCCACTCCGACGGGCACCTGGGCCTGGGGGGCGCTCGAGAACGCTACCTACGAAGCGACCTCCATCGGCGCATACTCGGACGTGCTGAACCTCTCCTCAGGCAACCTCACGGGCGCCGTCGGGGCGGTCGCCGAGGTCCAGAACCTGCACGCGGAGTACGGGGCGTTCGCCTTAGTCAACGCCACGGCCCCGAACAGCTCGAGCCGCTTCGTCGAGGCCGAGGCCGTCTCGGTGGCGAACGTGACCGGGGTCGTGGCCGTCGGAGGCGATTTGCCGGCCGCCGGTACCTACGCTCCCGGGGCAGCGATCCATCTGGTGAATCAGACGGGCCTTTACCTCGTCGCGATTCGAGAGGTTTCGGCCGAGGTGGCGTTCGCGAACCTCACGAGCTCGAACGGGAGCCTGGCGCTCGTGAACGAGCACGTGGAGACGTGGACGGGAGTCAACCTAACCGCGGTGGCCTATCACTGGCCAGCGGCGACGGCGGACGCCAACGGCTCCACGACGGTCGCCTACTCCACCGTCGCCTCGGTCCAGCTCGGCTGGGTCGCCGTGGACGTCGCGATCCGGTTCTCGCCGGCGCTCCCTATCGCGGAGACTCCCCTCTTCGTGGGCGAGCAATGGAACGCCACCACGACGGCCTCGGTGAACGGCTGGGCCGCCTACGCGACCGCATCGGCGGTCAACAACGGGACCACGAACGTCAGCGCCTTCAACACCGGCGCGGTTTCGCTCAACACCACGGCGCCGCTCACTTTCGGTTTCGCCGTCGTCGGGTCCGAAACGGTCCTCTTCCCGAATGGGACCTCGGAAACCGGGTACACCGTCGTGGCTTCGCCGGCGGGAGGCACGAGTGGCACGTACGTGCTGTGGGATGGACTGCTGGTCCTCCCCGCGTCCCCGACCCCCTCCGGCCAGGCGCTCCGGCCCGCGACGCCCGTGGCGTTGGCCGCGCAGCCGAGCGTCGCGACCGGGCCCTCGACCTCCGCCGTGCTGACCGAAGGCGGGCTCCCGGTCTCCTCGCCCGCCGCCGTCGGTACGACCGCCACCCTGGGGACGGCCCCGGTCGATCCGGGCACGGCCCGCTCGGCGATCGGGTCCACCGAAACCCCGTCTCAGCCAAAGTCACCGGCCGCACCGACCATCACGGGCTCTCCCCCGGGGGGCAGCCCTCTGGGAAGCGGCCCCGGGGGGACGCCGGCGTCGCCGGGCGGCGCCGGACCATCGAGAGCCGGATCGAGTGGAGGCGTGGACCCATTCCTTCTGGTGGCCGTGCTGGCCCTCCTCGGACTGGTGCTGCTGGGGGTGGAGCTGGTCCGCGAACGCCGACAGCGCTAGGTCCCGGTGGAAGACCCTCCAAACCTGTTCCGACCCCGGGGGGCGTCACCCCCCAGGGTCCCGTTTGACCTCACCAAAGGCGAAGCCGTGACTCGGATCGACGCCCCCCCCGAGTCCCGGACCAACGACGCGGGGCCCGGGACACGGGGTGGTTAAATCGGCCGGGCGTGCTACCCCTCCCGGCCGATGGGACAGCTCTCGGACGCGCTGGCAGTGGCGGCGGCCCAGGTATCGGCGCGCCTCCAGCACCAGCTGTCCAGCACGGCCCCGGGCGAGAGCCCACTGCGGCTCCCGCAATCCTGGAGATTTGAGACAGAATCCGAGGTCGCGGTGCTCCGACTGCAACCGAATGGTCGAGCGACGGTCGCCAGTGACGTTACCGAGCACCCCGAGGTGATCGTCAAGTGGACCCAGAGGGAGCTCGTGGGCGCGCTCCAGGCCGGACGGAGCAACGAGACGGCCCGCGCCCACCCTCCCGAAATCCGGTTCACCTCCGATGCGGGCCGTAGGGCGTTCAGCCTGCTCGGGACGACGCTCGGACTCTGAACTTCGCGTAGGTCACTTCACCGCGGCCGCAGGGCCGTTGGGCATGACCTCACCGGCGCCGGGCTCGCACGCTTCCTCTCCGAACTCCGCGAGGTCGAGCCCGGTTCCCTCTTCCGAGGGACTGACCCGGAGCGGGGCGAAGATGTTGATGGCCCTCAAGAGGGCGTAGGAGCCGACAAAGGCGAACACGGCGACGACCACGACCCCGAAGAGCTGCACGAGCAGCTGGTGGGGGTTCCCGAAGACCAGCCCGTTCGGGCCGACGGCGTTCACGGCCGTGGAGGCGAAGAGCCCCGTCGCGATCGTGCCCCACATTCCCCCGGCTCCGTGGCAGGCGAAGACGTCGAGCGAGTCATCGAGCCGCGTCCGTGCCCGCCAGTTGGCGATGAAGTTGCAGAGGACCCCCGCCACGACTCCGATCACGAGCGACCCCGCCGGGCCGACGTACCCCGAAGCCGGTGTAACCGCGGCCAGGCCGCAGACCGCCCCGACCGCCATCCCGACGGCGGACGGCCGCCCCCGCCGGAGCCAGTCGATGAGCATCCAGGCGACCCCCGAGGCGGCGGCCGCCAGGTTCGTGACCACGAGGGCGTTCACGGCGACGGCGTTGGCCGCGAGCGCGCTACCGGCGTTGAAGCCGAACCAGCCGAACCACAGGAGGGCGGTTCCGAGGATGACGTAGGGGACGTTGTTGGGCCGGGTCTCCCGGACCTCGGCATCGCTGCGTCGTCCGATGACAAGCGCCGCCGCGACGGCCGAGACCCCGGCGGAGGTGTGCACAACGAGCCCCCCCGCGAAGTCGACCACGCCGATCTGGTGGAGCCACCCGCCCGGGTTCCAGATCCACATCGCGATGGGCACGTAGATGACCGTCGTCCAGAGGACGATGAAGAGGAGGAGCGACTTCATCCGTACCCTCCCGGCGAAGGCGCCGATGATGAGGGCCGGGGTGATGGCGGCGAACTTGAGCTGGAAGGCGAAGTAGAGGAGCTCCGGGATGGTGTTCGAGTAGGAGGGATTGGGGAGGGCTCCGACGTTCATCAGCCCCAGCTTCGAGAGGTTTCCGATGACGCCGCCCACCGAGGGGCCGAAGGTGAGCGTGTACCCCCAGAGCGCCCAGACAAGGCTGACCACGGAGAAGATCGCGAGGCATTGGACGATCGTCGCCACCAGGTTCTTTCGGCGGACCAGCCCGCCGTAAAAGAACCCCAGCGCCGGGGTCATGATCATGACGAGGGCCGTGGCCGTGATCACCCAGGCCACATCGCCGCTGTCTATCGGCATGGCCCCCTTCCCGGCCGCCGGATTCGGGAGGACCGCGGGTCAACAGCGATCGACCGGCTCGTACGGGACCTCTCTCCCCTCTCGCGGAGGTTGCCTTTCTCGGGGGCGGCGGGACGGATAAACCTTGTTTTCGAATCGAGGTGAGCTGAAGTTCCCGTCAGAGCCCTCCGATGGTCCTCGGGTCCCGTCTCCGACCCAGGGGGGGGTCTCCGAGAAGCTGATTACGGCCGGGGGCGTTCCGCCAGCGATGCCGACCGTCCGCTTGGATTCTACCGGCCCGCCAGCGCCGGGGCAGGCCATTCGCGTGAGCGCCGAAGGACACGAGGTGGCCGTCTTCAACCTCGCAGGCCGCCTGTTCGCCATCGACGCGAAGTGCACCCACGTCGGCGGTCCTCTCGACAAGGGATCGGTCGACGGCCACGTGGTCAGCTGTCCGTGGCACGGGTCCCGATTCGATGTAGAGAACGGCCAAGTCGTTCGGGGTCCGGCCGTCAAGCCCCTCCACAGCTACTCGGTCCGCGCGGAAGGCGCAGGGCTCGTCCTAGAGATTCCGTAAGCCGCCCGGGAGGGGCCGAGAAGGCTAATCGATCTCCGACGGGGCCATCGCATAGCCCCGGACGTTGAGGGCCCTCTCACGGTTCGCCTGTTTGGCGGAATAGATACCGAACGTCATCTCCGTCCCCCATCCCGCATGGCGTTCGCGCGAGAGCGCGCTGATTGCATGGAAGTCCTGTTTCGTACCACGGATAAGTCCTAGGTTCAGCTCGATATCGTAGGTCGAGGGGTCTCCGCAATAGAGCCCGGGAGAATTCGCCTGTGGAGCTTCAACTCCAGGGCCGAAATCCGGTCGATCGTTTCGCAGAGGAGCTCGCCGGAGGCGAACGATTCGTTCGAGTCGAAGGCCATGGTCGCAACCCTCTCTTCGGGCGAGAGCGACCCGCGGTAGGCTTTCGCCCTTCGGCTCTGGCGGCTCGCGGACGCCCATAGGGCCTCGCGCATCGGGGGGCAGAACCGAGGAAGAATCCCCCGAGTGGAGCACCAAGGCTAATCTCCCCCCACTTCGATTCTCCCGCCGAACGACGTCCCCCGAGGCTACCGTCGAAGGAGTTGCACCGGTGTTCCCCGCGATCGAGTCCAGCGCGTCGGTCCCAGCCGACATCGTCCTCGGGGCGGAGATTGGGATCGGCGTTGCGCTCGTGGTCGGAATGCTGCTCGTGCGACGCGGGCATGTCCGGTGGCATGCCCTCCTCCAGAGCTCCCTCGTGCTGGTCAACCTCCCGATCGTCCTGATCTGGATGGTCCCGTCGTACCTGGCCCACATCCTCCCCGACCTCGCCGAGGAGGGGCTCCAGCCGTACTACCTCGTGCCCACCCTCATGCTGATGGTCGGGGCGCTCGCGGAGGGACTCGGCATCTTCGTGCTCCTGGTGGCGGGGACGAACGTGGTCCCGGAGCGCCTTCGGTTCCGCCGCTACAAGCTCTGGATGCGGACCGTCCTCATCCTCTGGTGGTCGGTGCTCCTGCTCGGCCTGTCGACGTACTACGTGTGGTACATTGCCGGCTACAGGTGATCCCCCGTCGGGTCAGGCCGCCGGTAGGCGGATCGCGAGCCACTCCGAGATCTCGTTCACGACTTCCTGACGGCCCGGCTCGTGGAGGAGGTCGTGGTACCAGCCGGGGTAGACCTTCAGGCGCTTGTCCCGAGAGCGGCTCTGGGCAAGGAGGAGCTCGCTCCCCTTGGGGTCGGTCAGCCGGTCGGCGGAGCCGTGGAGGATGAGGAGCGGGAGGTCGACGCGGTCGAGCTGGACCCGACTCTGGGCCATCCGGTGCAGCAGCTCCGCGGCCAGCCGAGCGGTCGCTTTACCGTGGAACACGTAGGGGTCGGATTGGAGGGCGGCCACGGTTTCCGCGTCGCGCGAGAACGCTTCGTCCTTGAGGTCGAAGACGCGCGCCTTCGGCCGGAGCGCGCTGAGGAGGCGAGTGATCGCCCGGGCGAAGACCCCCGCGCTGGGGGGCGGGGCAATGGCGGGCCCGGTAAGGATGAGCCCATCGAACCGCAGCTCCCCGGTGAGGAGGTAGCCGAGGGCGATGGCGCCCCCCATGCTGTGGCCGAGAAGGAAGATCGGGCCCGTGGGTCGGCGCGCCCGCAGGGATCGGACGACCCGGTCGAGGTCGGCCAAATAATCGGCAAACCGGTCGACGTGGGCGCGGACGCCACCGGATCGTCCGTGGCCCCGAAGGTCGAAGGCGTAGACGGAGACGCCCGCCGCGGTGAGCGCGCGCGCGAGGGGGTCGTACCGGGCGCTGTGATCCTTGAGACCGTGAACGATGACGACCATAGCGGCCCCCGGAAGGGTGGGCTCCCAGGACCGTGTGACGAGGGAGACCCCTCCCTCCCCTTCCAGGGTCCCTTCGTTCCCGAACTGGGAGCCGGCGTCAGCGTTCGGTGGGGAGGACATCTCGGGCCTCGCACTGCTCGGGAGCTCTGCGGGCTTTTTACCCCCGCGGTCGAGCGGCTCAATCGGAGTAGAAGGTCCCCATCATCTGACCGGCGCCCATGGCTTCACAGCCCCAGGTCATCGCCCCGGCGCCGGGGGCATGGAAGGTGAAACTGACCACCGCCGGTGTCGCCGAATTCGCCGCCGCAGGGATGGGCACATTGAGCTGGAACCCGCCCTGGAAGATGCTGAACGTGTGGGAGACGTTCCGCGCCGGCAGGTCGCCGACGTTGTGCATCATCCAGGAACCCATCATCCCGCCGCCCACTCTGTACGACATCATTCCCCCCGTCGTGCCCAGGACGTGGCAGTACTCGCTGGGGGCGGTGTGGTTCCCAGGGTCATAGTTCGTGATGGTCATTGCGACCGTCGAGCCTGCGGGCACGTGAATCGCCGCCGGAGCGTAGCTGTAGGTTTGGCTCGTGGAATTCCAGGCGATGGTCAGGTCGACCTTCACGGTCGCGGGGGCCGGCGAAAGCCCCGGGAGGAGTCCCACCACGAGAGCGGTCGTCACCGCCGCTACGGCCAGAGCCACAACCCCCAGAATCTGCCAACGAGCGATCCGCTGCATGAGTCTCGATGGGAAGGACGCGGCTGCCCACATCCCCGTTTGGTCAATTCGGCTTGACAGGCGGACCCCGAGGGCCGATCCGTCGACCAAGGGCCCCGACGGTCGAGCGACGCGGACCCCCCGGCCAACACGGGCCCTCGCCCGGAAACCGGGCGAGCTGCACTCACCCGGGGCTTGCGGTCCCTACGGTGGCGGGACGACGCTGGGCTCCCCGGGCGGAGGGGAGGACGAGGGTGAAGAAGTTGCCCACGAGGAGGGCGAGGAAGGGGGCGATCACTCCCAGTGCGCCCAGGGCCGGGACCTCGGTGAACAGGACGGGGAACCCGGCGGAGACCACGCCCAATAGGCTTCCGTACACCGCCATCGCCCAGCGGGCGGACGGGGCGGTCCGGGGTTCGGTCACCATGAAGAAGCCGAAGAAGACGGAGGCGCCGCTCAGGACCTCGAACTCGATAGCGAGGGGCCAGCGCGCCCCCGCGCCGAGCGCGAAGGTGAGGCCCAGGACGACGAGGAGGTAGGTGCCGAAGTAGAACACCGGGATTCTCCAGGCGTGCGGCGCTCGGACCATGAGGACGACGCCAAAGAGCGCGACGAGCGCGATCTCGGTCCAGTTGAGCCCGACGTGCCAGCTGGAAGGGAGGGCGAAGAGCGCCGTCGCGAGCACGAGCCCGGCGGCCGCGGGATTGAACCAGGGGTGGCCGCCGGCGCGAACGAAGTGCCGCAGCCCGATGGAAACGACGACGATGGAGAGGAGAGGGAGCGTCAGCTCCGCCGGCCAGATGATGACAGAGAGGAACAGGCTGGTCGCCAGCGCCGCATCCGGAAATCGGAGTTTCGGGAACCGGACCTTCTGGAACGCGAGGTCGGTGATCGCGCCGACCACAGGGATGGCGAGCAGCGGGTAGGCCCTCAGCCCGCTGACGAACCCACCGCCGACCGCGACCAGGATACCCAGGAAGAGCCAGACCAGCCGGACGGGGGGGAGGTAGCGGCGCCAGAGGTCGATGGGGCGAAATCGACGGCGGGTTACGACAGCACGGCGAGACGGCTCCTTCGTTGCAGCCCTGACGGGGGCTGCGGGGGGATCCATCGCGGGCGCGGCCACCTCCGAAACTGGTGCCGCGGGTTCCAGCGCGTACTCGAACGGCGGGCTGACGCGTGCGGTAGCCACCGTGGCGGCTGCGCGGATCGCCGACGGGGCCCAGTCGGCGGGGACCTCCGTCGTCACCGCCTCAGGAGGGGGGGCGGGCGCACGGGGACCCGCCTGTTGCGGTGAGGAAGGAGCATGGTAGGGCGCCACAGCCGGCCCGCGCCCGGTCACGATGGCGTCGCATCGTGGACAGATGAGCGCTTCCGGACGCATTTCCCGCCCGCACGCCCGACAGTGCACGTGGCCGAACGGGGAGTCGTCCATCATGCGGTGACCTCCTCAACGGGCTCACGTTCCGGAGTCACCTTGGGTGAGGTCGTCCTCTGGAGCAGGAGAAGCAGGGCGCCGAAGCTGGCCAGATACAGCAGCCCCGCCAGCCCGATCCAGGGCACGAGCGGGATTGCCGCGTAGCTGGCCGTAGCGGGGCCCGGCGCGATGAGCGCGAGACCGGCGATGTACGCCGGGGCGCACGACGGGCAGCCGGAGATGAGCCCAAATGGCCCCCAGATGAGAAGAGGGGCAACCCGGGCCCGCCACCCGCGGGCCCGAACCGGCCCGCGGTCGCAGCTCGCCAGGGGGCGCAGGGGGCCGAGGAACAGTGTGCTCGCCCAGAGGAACCCGAGAAGTAACAGGAGCCCGACCACCTCAACATTCAGCGACCCAGAGAGGTCGAGGGCGGGAAGCTGGAAGGAAAGGCTGGTCCAGGCCCCGAAGGGAGTGTAGACCGTCGTCCACTGGCTCGCGGCGCCCGCCCCTCCGCTGCCCGAGACCAGTTGGATCGTGTTGGTCGCGAAAAGACCGACGAGGACGGAGGCCCCTACGACGCCCGCGAAGCCTGCCCGGCGTGCACGAGTCAGGAACACTTCGCGAAGCGGGCGGCGCAATGGCACGACCACGAAGCCCACCAAAGTAAGGACGAACATGCCGAAGAGAATCATGCCGATCGTGGACCAGAGGCCGGCATAGTTCTCGATGCCGAAGAGGAGCGGACTCAGCCAGAATTCAGCCAGGACCATCCCTTCGAAGAGGAGGACCCTCCGGCCGAGTCGACTGGGAATGGAGGGATTGGGGCCGGACGAGATTGGAGTCTTGCCGTCCGAGACAAGTTCACCCTGCTCCGGTGGAAGCGATCCCATGTTCACCAGACCGGGGGCGGAGGGGGAGCGGCAGGAGGGGGCGGCGGACTCCAAGTCCGCACCGGAGTCGGGGCGCCAGCCCCGGCAGGTCGCGTAGACTGGACGGCCCCCACGGGCCGGACGGGCGCCCGCACGCCGCTAGCGACAGGTCGGACGCCCGGCCGCACCGAGGGGGGCGATGGGCGGGCCGCCTTCGCACCTGCCTTCGCCGCGGATCGGGTCTGTTGGGTCCGGTAGAGCAGCGCGAGACCGGAGATGGCGACCAGGCCCATGAGGGCCAGCGCGGCCTGGTCGGGATTGTCGACGCCCGTGAAGACCCATTGGCCGCCGCCACCACCACCGACACCGATTCCGCCCGCGAGGCCGCCGGTCGAGAGGTTCACCCACGCATTCCCGATGGCGATGGCCCCCAGGCTGTCGTTCGTTTGGACGGTGACGTGGTAGTGGCCGGGGAGCTGGTAGGTGTGGTTCGTCGGATTGGCCGCGCGCGTCGAGGTGCCGTCGCCGAACGACCAGAGCGGGAGCGGCGTGAAGTTGCCGGTGCCCCCGGAGACGGTGAGCATGAAGTCGACCGAGACCGGCGGGGAGGCCGCCGACGGTACGAGGGCGCTCAGGTTCGCGAGCGGGGCCGGGGCGATCTTGACCGACGCCGTGGCGTTCGCCCGCTGTCCCGCGGAGTCCGAGGTCGTCCCTTGGATCATCACGGACCCGACCACGGTGGAGGCGTAGGTGTGGTTGGACGGATTCCCCGTCGAGGTCGTGCCGTCCCCCCAGCTCCACTGGACGGGATTGTAGGTCCCCGTCCCTCCCAGCACCGAGGCCGCGGCGCTGACCGCGAAGGGGGCGTCTCCCGAAGTTCGGTTGAGCGAAATCGTGAGGATGACCCCCGCGACGGTGATGGCGACCGTGCTGGAGGCGGTCGCGCCCAGGGAGTCCGTGACGGTCGCCGTCAGTTGGAACGTCCCGAGCGCCGGATAGCGGTGCGAGACGACGGGCCCGGTTCC
>DASRSW010000047.1:0-8034 GCA_035656275.1 Thermoplasmata archaeon | reverse complement strand
CCTCGCGGTCCCGTCATGCTATGTACGTTCCCACGTGAGTGATCCTCGGCTGGATTGCGGTCCGAGGAGTAAGCGGGCGTTCGGGACCGCGCTACATCGCCCCTCCCCTCATCTCGCGTGTTCGCGCTCGCACCATGCTATCGGCGTCGTTCACGCACTTGGACAGCGGCGGCCACGAACTCCCGAATCGCCTCCCAGCACAATCGGCCAGGCGGCTCTCTCACGAGACCGCAGACAGGACCCGGCGGCTCGACGATCCAGGAGAGTCAGGCTGGTAAGGGGCGCCTCTTCGGAGGATGGCGGCACAGATGCGCGCGAGCTTGCGGGCCGCGGCCACCGCGCCGTGGTTCGCCCCGCCTCGTCGGGCCACCCGGCGGGCCGTCCGAGCCACGTCCCCCTTCCGCTCGCGCAGTCGAACGTTCCACTGCGCTTCGATGAGTACCCACTTCAGGATCGCATTCGAGTCCCAGACCAGTCGGCCGTGGTAGCTCTTCTCGCCGGACTGGTGGACTGAGGGGCAGAGCCCACAGTACTTCACCACCGAATCGAGGCTGTCGAACCGCTCGATCGGTGACAGAAAGGCGACCATGGTCACCGCGGTGAACTTGCCCACCCCCGGGATCGTGGCCAGGAGCTGGGCCTCCTTCGACTCCGAGAAGGCTCGACGGATCTCCTCGTCGAGCGGCCTGGAGATCTCCTCCAGCTTGGAGAGCGCATCCAGGCCTCGGTCCACCTCGGGCACCCTGTGTTCGCGCAGCGCCTCTCGCAGCCGCACTCGGGTCAGAATCTCCGGTCGGTAGGGAATGCCCTTCTGGAGCAGCACCGAGTAGGTGTGACTCGCGACCGCCTTCCACTTCGCGTGATAGAAGATCCGCTTCCGGACCAGTCGGCGGAGCGCCCTCATCTCGACCGAAGGGGCATACGCCTCCGGGACGGCATTCAGTCGTGCGAGGAGGGCCAGCTTCTCCGAGTCCACTCGGTCCGTCTTCAGAGTGGCTTTGCTGACGAGGCGGACCTTGAAGGGGTTCGCGAGCAGGACCTCCGAACCGGTCGAGACGGCGGCATCATAGGTGTGCTCCCAGACGTTGCACGACTCCATCACCACGAGCCGCGGTCCTGGGATCTCCTCGAGGAACCGGATGACCTCCTCGTCGGTCACCCCCAACCTCGCCTGACGGATTCGGTGGCCCTGAGGGTCTACCGCCGTCGCCATCGTGCTCGTCTTGCTCAGGTCCAGTCCCACGTAGGTGCAGTTCTCCATAGGCCGCCGCCGAGGGCGGGACAGGCGGCGGGCCGCATGCGACTTGCGCGCCATCGAGGGAACGTATCATGTCCAATCGACCGCGCGGGTCGTCTTTGAGATTCACGCTCATGCCACTGTGACTCCAGTGACGCGTGGCTCGATCGAAGGAATCTTCCGAGTACGCATATGGGTTCGGGGCGCACGAAGACGGCGCACGCCAGTCATGATAAATGGCCAGGATTCGGGGACATGTCGTCAAATCCTCCTTAGTGTCTCATGGTGCAGCCGGAGGCTCCACCTCCTCTGCAACCGCAAGGCGGCGTGGATCGGCTGAAGATCGGAGTCGGCGATGGATGCTTCGAATGTGACGCGCCCGAGCCACCTTCCGACCCAACGTTCTCCAGCGTTCAAGCGGACTTATTCGGCGATAATCGCCGCGACCCTCGCGGCACTGTGGGGGGTCACCTACCTCTGGCGTGGTCCCGGTTTCATGGCCGGATTCTGGCCCATCGAGCTTGCAATATCCAGTGTCTTCATCCTCGGCGTTGTCCTCTTCTGGGATCAGTACCCCCTGTCGGCATCTTTCGATGACCGCGGCGTCGCCGTGAAGCATCTTTTCGGAAACACGAGGGTGGCTTGGAAAGACCTGGGCCCGCCGACGTGGACCGATGGCCCCTACGTCGTTTTCGGCACCTCGCTTGATGCACCGGGGTATCGCGGCTCCGCCTTTCGGGTCGACAGGGGCACCGCGAAGCAGATCCTCCTCTCGCCGATGGGACTCCCGTGGCCGATCCCGCTTCAGATTCAGCGGCTCGTCGACGAGCCGTAACTCGCGCGCTCATCGCGGTCAGGTCATCGACCGCGCGGTCCCTTCTTGAAGTTCGCGCGGAGGACGGCCGCCCGCGCGAACATCAAGGGGGCACGGCCGTCCTCGTCGCTCGCGCCGCTCCTCGGACGGCCTCCGCGCTTGCTCCGCATCGATGACCGCGATGAGCGCGCTGCGGGCTTCGAACTCGCCGGAACTCGTTCCGCCGACCGCGCCCGATCTCCCCGCCGGGGAGCGAGGGTCCACCGCCCGGGTCCTGATCCCGGGCACCGAGCGAACCTACGAGAACCGCGAGGTCCTCCGCGGGCTGGGCCTCCGCTGGGACCCGCCGACGCACGCGTGGCACGGGGCTCTCAGCGCCCGAGATCGGGCTGCCCTCCGCGAGCGGTTCGGCCTCGCCGTCCGCCCCGTGGTCGCGCTGGAGTCGTTCCCGGCGGGGGCCGAGACGCCTTCCGCGCCCCCCTCGCCCCCGAAGCCCCCGCGGGGGCCGTCGCCCGCGATTCACGACTCGGCCAAGCCCGTGACCCGCCAGGTCGCCCACGACTACTCAAGGACGCGGCTAGAGTCGCGGGTCGCGATCCGCGACACGGCGGACGACCTCGCGGACCCGTGGGAGCCGGTCCTCGGGAGCCGCTTCTCGCTCCTGAACGTGACGAGCGGCCTCCCCGACGACTCCCGCGACGCGGACGAGTGGGAGGCGGAGCGCAATCTCAGCGACCTCCCCGGGCGGGTGAAGAGGGCGCGGGCGGTGATCGCCACGACCCCGGGTCTTGCCGAGGTTCTCGCGACCGACCTGCGAAGGGCCGTTATGTTCTACGCGAGATTCGGTGTCACGGGGGATCTAGTCTGGGAGGGGGCCGGCCCGATGTACTATATCACTGACCCGGCCGATTGACGTTTCCGCGTGCGTCTGCCATGATTCCCACTCGCCCGCCGCCCCGGAGCCGGCTCACCCTGAAAATTGTCGCGGTCGCGTTGGTCATCGTCGTCTCGGCGGCGGGAATCACCTGGTACGAGTCCACGCGAGGACCTAGCCAGGTCCAGCCGCCTCGGCAGAGTTCCACCACGGGAGGATGCGCGCGGATCGACATGGCCAACGGTTCGGTCCTCGACCTGAACTTCACGAACACCACATCGTGCTTCGGCGGTATCCCCCACTGGGGAGTCAACATCTCGTTCGGCTGGGTGAGCACGGATCATCCCGCGGACGTGACGCTCCGATGGGCGTGCGTGCAGGGCCCCCAGTGCCTGCTCGCGTCGGGAGAGGTCTACAACACGACCGGCAACTACGGTTCGTTCGCCTACAACACCAGCTCCCTAGGGAGCCGTTGGGCCGGATACAACTCCCTGCTCTACACATTCGCCGCGTCCTCCCCCGGAAACCCGACGGCGAACCTCAACCCGGGCGAAACCGTAGTCCTTCGAGGGACCGTAGGGTAGGATCCCGAAGATCCCGTGACACCACCGTCGGCCCCACTGGTCGCAAGTACGCCGCCACAGGTCCTCCCCGCTCCATTCGGTCGCGGGTCCCCGCAGAGGGGGCCAGACCGTGGACAGGTGTCCGCCCCAGCTCCACCTCCTCGGGACCCTCTCCCACGAGGGGAGGCTCCCTCGGAAGGGTCAATAGGGGCGACGGTGGTGAAGGAGACGGACGGCCCGATGGCGACGCAGGCCTACCACCTGAAGGTGGAACGCGACGAGGACGGCGTCCTCGTCGGGACGGTCCCGGAGCTCCCGGGGTGCATCAGCCAGGGAGCGACGGAGTCGGAGCTGCTCGCGAACATGGAGGAGGCGATCCTGCTCTATCTCGAAACCCGTGACAAGGGACGCGACCGACCGCGGGTCGTCTGGGTCGAGCGGGCCGGCGCCCCCGCCTGAACGACTCCCCGTCCACCGGAGACCCCCATGGCGCGGCTCGCTCCACTCCCCGCGCGCCGCGTGGTCCGGGCCCTCGAGAAGCTGGGGTTCCACCTGGTTCGACAGCGCGGCAGCCATGCCTCGTACGTCCACCCGGACGGGCGTATTGTGACGGTCCCGATGCACTCGGGTCGCGAGATCGCCCGCGGCACCCTGAGGGAGATCATACGGGTCGCGGGCGTGTCCGTTGACGAGTTCTTGTAGCTCGCCTGACATCCTCCCTCCCCGCGGGTCCTCCCCGCTCCCTTCGGTCGCGGGTCCCCCCCGCTGAAGTACCCGCCAACCGTTCCTCTGCCATCGTGGCGGCACAGGTTTTCGACCTCGCCCTAGCCCGGTCCCGCACGCGGAGATCGAACCGGATCTTGAGGGTCGCCAGCCGCGGGTTCGCCGCGATGTGGGTGGCCTTCGCGCTGCTCTTCCTCACCGACCTCCGGTGGACCCCTCCGATGCGGATCGGATTCAGCGCCGTCGCGGCCGCCATTGCCGTGTTCTTCGGGGTTGTATTGCCCCGGTTCCCCGTCGCCACCAGTCGTCCGCTCGTCCGTCCCGTCCCGGAACGGCTCGCGGTCAACCCGCGTGGCCTCACGCTCTGGTTCGAGGGTGGACGCGACATCAGCCGCGCCTGGGACAGCCCCGGGTTCGAGGTCCGAATGTTCGAGAGGAGGCCTGTCCGTCCCGGACACACCGGGCTCTCGATCAACATCTATGGGGTGGGCTTCATCCCGGTCGACCGTTCCACGTTCGACTCCCTCCAGCGGGTGATGGATTCCCTTTCGTTCGAGAGGGTAGAAGCGACCCGCGCCATCCCCCCACACGGGGCATCCCTGCGCACGATCACCTTTCGTCCTGCCGGTTCCCAAGACACGTCCGAGCGAGCGCTACTTTAACCTTCTCGCCGCGGGGCCTCCCCACTCGCTCCGCTCGCGGGTCCCCCCCGCGGCGGGACTGAGCAATCGGCCCCTTGCTCCCTCTTCGAGCGAGGGAGCAAGATGTCCGAGAAGGACGAGTACGACCGTGCCTGGGAGCGCTTTGTCAAGGCGCGGTCCAATCCCCCGGGAACGGATCCCACCCGGGTTCGCATTCGTTGGGCCTCGCTCGTGTCGGGGGTCATCCTTCTCGGGCTCGGATCGATCATCGCCGCGCTTGGCAACGAAACCCTCGCGGTCTAGAACGCGTGCTTCGCTGACCCGGCCTGCTTCCCTGTCAGCTCAGACCTACCGTTCGGGGTATTCTTCGCTGTTCTTGCAGCGGGAATCGTTCTGACTCTCGCGGGGGGGGGCTCTGGCTGGCCCTCAACCCCCGCTTCGAATCAGTCCCCTAGGTCCCCAGACCGAGAAACTGAGCGCCTCCAGAAGCCTCAGATCGCTGTGCCGACGGGCTGTGTCGGATGGAGTTGGGGGTCATACGTCCCCCTTTCCTCATCGGTACCGGCATCGGCACGAACCGGCACACCAGTGGGTCGTTCGTCCGCTTGGGGTCAGGCGTTGACGAACATCACCGTGTAGTTCACACTGTAGCCCGGTTCGTCCGCGGGGACGGGGCCGTGGAAGTAGAGTGTGTAAGTTCCCCCGGTCGAAAGGAAGGTACAGGCTCCGCTCGGTGTCTCCTCGAGCGGGCAGGCCAGGTTCGAGCCAGAGGGTCCCTCGACGAAGAGGTAGAGCGCGTAGCCGTTCAGCTCGAACCAGGTGATGTTGACGACCGTGCCGAGGGCGATGTCGTAGGAGGGTGGGGGACCGATGTCAGGACAGTAGACGCAGTTTCCGGCTACGAACACGAAGCCGGAGTATGTGACCGGCGGACCTGAGTGGGGGAGAATCGTAAGAGCGGAGGGCCCGGCTGGCGTGAGCGTAAGCCCCACGACCACGGCCGCTCCGATTGCGGCGGCAACGAGGGCCCACGTCCAGAGCGGCGCCCGGGGGTTAGACCAGCGAAAGGCGGCCGTCATCTCTTCTCACCCTGGGAGGTGAGCGGAATCGCTTGACCCGTATTTCAACATCTTCGGCGGACACCACTATCATAGCGACGTCGTAACCCTCGGACGTGTTGGTCTCGACGAGGGATTGCGGGTCGAGCCGATGTGGGAGAGACGGACCTGGCCACTCCCGCTCCGGACCCGTCGATTCGGAACAGCCATGCTGGCGAGGATCCGTCCCATCTGGAACTCGCTCAGGGCATCCGACCTGCCCACGCCACCCGCGTCCAGCAGGTCTCGTGCGGTCGCCGATTCGTGGCCCCGCTGGGAAACCTTGGGGGCCAGCTCGCGTGCGACCGCTTGGTCGTACCTCAGGGCAATCTCGGGTCCCGGTTCAGCCTGGAGCTGCGGTAGGCTGGAAGGTGCCTGCTCACGGTCCTCGTCGTCCTCCTCCCGAGTAGCCATGTCCACACGTCCCGCTCACCGGCGGGGTAAGGAGCCATACACCCGGACCCGCCGCCCAGAGGATCCGAGTCGCCTCACAGCTCGGCGTCCGGGACCTCGGTGCCGACCATCGTGGCGAGTCGGTCGGTGCTTCGCGGTCCGCGACCGCGATCAGACACCGCCGGCGCGAGGTGGGTGATTCGTTCTGATCCCGTCGAGGTGTCCAATCTCAAGCTGGAGGCGGCGAAAAGGCACGAGCTTATGCTTACAAATGTCGGAGTTGAACCAATATTGGGATGCTCCCGGCGGGATTTGAACCCACGTTGTCGGGTCGAAGGCCCGATATCCTTGACCGGACTAGACTACGGGAGCGCGGCTCCGACTCACCCTTCTCTCCCTAAATCGTTTCGACCCCGCTCCCTACCCGACGCGCTCCCACCGTTCCAGCTTCTGCACGCTGGAAAGCGTCGAGCCCCGCTGGATCTCCTCGCGGACCCGATTCTCGTGCTCGAGGACGTCCAACGCCCGGTTGGCCACCTCCGCCGCCCTCTCCCGGGGCACCACGACGACCCCGCTCGCGTCGCCGACGACCCAGTCACCCGGTCGCACCCGCTGACCCCCGACGACGACCTCGATCCCGATCTCTCCGTGGCCCTTCGGTTCCCCGGCATTGGGTGAAAGGAAGCGGCTCACGACGGGGAATCCCAGCTCCAGGATCGCGTCGATGTCGCGGGCGGCCCCGTCGATCACCACGGCGGCGACCTTACGCCCGTGCGCGCTCCAGGAGGCGAGTTCCCCCCAGACCGCCGTGGTGCCTCCCCCCGCGTCCACGACGATGACGTCCCCCTCGGCGGCGCGGTCGATCGCCTCGACGGGCTTCGCCCAGTCCCCATCCCTCGTGACCACGGTCACCGCGGGTCCGGCGAACTTGACGGTGGCGTCCCGGAAGCGCGTCAGGAGCCCGTGGAGGGCCCCCTGGCGCTGAAGGGCGTCCGAAATGTTGGGGGTGGAGACCTTGAGGAACGCGTCGCGGACCTGGTCCGCTCCGTACCGCCGGAAGAGCTCGGTCGAGACCTCCTGGCCCGATTCCATCGCCTGGCGGATCCGACGGGTCGCCTCGGGGATGTGGGGGCTTTTCGTGATCGCCCCTCCCACCACTAGGATGCGCGCCCCCGCGCGGACGGCTTGGGCGACCGTCTCGCTGTTGAGGCCCCCGGCGACCGCGACCGGCAGGGGGGACTCCTTCGCGAGCGCTTCGAGCTGGGCGAACGGCGTCTTCGCCTGCATCTGCATGTCGATGCCGATGTGGAGGCAGACCGCGGCGGCCCCGAGCTCGTGGACGCGACGGGTGCGCCCGAGCGGGTCGGCCACGTTGAGGAGGTCCACCACGACCTCCGCGCCGTACTTCTCGCCGCCCCGGACCGCCTCCGCGATCGTGTCGTCATCCGCGGTCCCGAGCACGGTCACGAGGTCTGCACCGGCTTTCGCGGCGATCTCGACCTCGAAGGCCCCCGTGTCCATCACCTTCATGTCGGCGACGATCCGCTGCCCCGGGAACCGCTTCTTGAGCTCGCGGACCGCATCCAGGCCCTCGCTCTTGATGAGCGGCGTTCCCGCCTCGACCCAGTCGGCGCCCCCCTCGACCGCCTCCGTCGCGGCCTGGACGGCGCGCGAGAGGTTCTCGAAGTCGAG
>DASRSW010000046.1:0-4153 GCA_035656275.1 Thermoplasmata archaeon | reverse complement strand
GTACGTCAAAGTCCAGCAGGTTGAATGGAACAAACTGCGCCCCGAGAGCTTCGAGGAACTCTTGGTCCTTCGGGGTTCTAAGGACCGCTGAAGAGTTATCTCGAAGGGTTCGCCACCCCAATCGAACTCGAGAGCACGCCTATCGCCTCCCTGAAGTCCCGATTCTTCCGCTCGCCCGTCTCCCTGAGGGCAATCTCTGCGAGCTTCTTCAGGTCGTCCGGGACGTCCTTCCTCGACTTCATCGACTCGTAGAACATCAGGGCCATCTCTCTCGCACCGTCCCAGTACTCCCTGTCGAATCGATTCATTGTGAACCCCCACGTGGGACTCGGAGTGTACACGCGGGCAGATATCACCCGCACCGGGAGTGCTTGAAACACCTCTCTCGGAGACGCGGCCAAGACTGACGGTGGGCAGCCGTTTCAGGCCCGGCTCCAATCGAGCCCACGACACGTTGCATTCGTTACGTTCGTTGACGAATTGAACAAGTAGCTGGCCGAGCCCTCATCCATCGGGTCGAGCGGACGGCGGGGTCGGTCCCCCCGTCCGCCTCGACCCCGAACAAACGATGAAGCTAACGAGCGGGAAGAGGGGCTTGCCACCGTCGATTGCCGAAGTCGCGACGGTCATCGCGGCGATCGCTCTCCTGGCTTCCTCGGGGATCGCAGGGGGTCTCGCGAATCCGGAGCCCCACGGGGAGGGGCGGGTAACTTCTCTGCTCACCCCGTTGGTCATCCCGTCCACGACGATCTTCCTCAATCGTTCCCAGCCATCGGGAACCTACGTCGGGGAGTTCGTCTCGCTCAACAACTCGTCCACTCCGACGCGGCTCCCGGTCGCCTTGACTGTCGTCGCGTCGTCCTGCCGGTGGGTCTCTGTCCTCAACACGACGACCCGCGTCGACTCGTTCCACTCAGTCCTCTACGCCGAGGTCACGGTCGGCAACAACACCGGGACGGTTCTCGCCGGGATCGCAACGACCACTTTCAAGGTCTGCGGTGGACAGGCCGCGTTCGTCGATTTCACCTACTGGACCTTCACCGACTATGGTTTCGCAGCTCCCTCCCTCGGCCTCAAGTCGAATCTGACCCTGGTCTGGTTCCAGTTCGCCGGCCACGCCAAGGCGTTCGTCAACCGGACGTTCCCCATCGGCGGCGGGTTCTCGGTCTCCCTGCAAATGGGGACGAACGAGTCCTTCGAGGTGGACTTCCCCAAGGTGGCGACCGGAGCCGCGAGTTGCAACTCGATCGGCGCCTGCACGACCCCGTCGTGGACTTTCTCGACGGCGGCCATCGGGAACCCGGCGACGAACTCCTCCCTCGTGCCCCAGCTGACCTTCTATCAGCCGACGAGCGCCTCGTTCCAGAACTGGACCGCGGTCTACGTCGAGACGAACGCCAGCTCGACGACCTCCTCGGGCTTCTTCTTCGTCCCGACGGTGAACTTCCTGACCCTCGTCTTCGTCGACTTCTGGTGGGCCTGGGTCCTCCTCGTCCTCGCCCTCGTCGTGGTAGCCGCCGTTTGGAATGGTGGCCGACGGAGACGTCGGTAGACGGCGCGGGAGAAGGTCCGAGGTCCCATGATGCGTTCGGTCGTTCTGGTGCTGGCCCTCGCCGCGCTCATCGTCGTCCCGCTGCCGTCGCTCGTAGGGGCGGAGCCACCGCGAACTCTGCGGATGCCTCATGCCCCAGTCCCTCCCCACGCGACTCCCGGCGGCGGAATCGCGGCCGCGTCGAAGGTCCTCGAGTTGAGATACGGGCTCTCCGCCGCGCGTGCCGAGGCGATCTCTAGGTTTGTCGCCTCCCTACCTCAGGACGTTCAGGTCAAGCTGGCCCAGCAGACCGGCATCGTACCCTTCGACTCCTGCGTATCGGGCCTGCCGGGGTCATGCAACCAGTGGGGGGAGGTGGCCATCGGTGCGGGGGCGGGCTGTGCCATCGGCGCGGCCGGTGGGGCGGGGATTGGTTGCGTTCCCGGCGCGATCGCCGGGGCCGTCGCGGCCGCCCTCGGGGTGGCGCTCTTCGGATCGGAGTCGGGCAATCAGGGACCGGACCCGGGTCCTCTCACCCGAGCTGTCGGCGCCGAGCTCGGAAACGAGTTCAACCTGACCCAGCTCGACGCCACGAACACGCTCTCCCTGTTCAACACCTCCCAGTACTTCTTCCTCCGACTCGCCGACTCCGCCGCGACGCTTCAGCTCGGGTCGACCCAGTTCAACGCCGTGCAGGACATGGCGCAGTCGACGATCCTTCAGCAACTCGCCTCCACCACGTGGGCGTTCTCCCAGACGAACGCGAACATCCTCGAGAGCGGCGAGTCCTACGCCTGCGCCTACTTTCAGACCGGGCAGGAGTACGGCTCGGACTCCGGGCGGTACTTCCCGGATCCGGCTCCGAACCCGATCAACGTCAACCAGCGCTGCACGGGCAACTACACCAACGGGATCGCCACGTCGTACTGGATCGGCCCGGCGAACGGTGGCACCGGTACGTTCTACCTCTTGCACGGCGCCCCGCTCGCCGCGTCCTGCGTCGCCTTCGGGTCGAACCCCTGCGGAGCGGGCGCGGTGACCTACACGATTCAGGCGTGGGGCACGAACCGGTTCGAGAACATGACCCTCGACTGCTACGTCAACTGCTACAACTACCAGGACCCATTCAAGGGCCCCTCCGGGGTGTACAACGTCACCCTCGTGGCCCCCGGGGTCAACCCCCTCGCCTTCCTGCCCGGCGCGATGCCGGTGTTCACCGGCTCGTCGTTCGCACCGTTCGTGGCCGGGTGTCGCGGACCCACGGTTGGGTTCAGCTGGGTCTACAATACCGTGGGGGGAACGACCCCGAGCTACACCTACGAGTGCGGTGCCGGATACGCGGGCTACTGGAAGGCGTTCCAGACTCTCGAGGCGAACGCCGAGAACAACGCGCTCGCGTATTGGACTTACCTTCGGACGCTCGGGTGCCGCGGGACGGCCTCCGACTCGTCGGTCTGCGGGGAGCTTCCCACGCCCTCGAACTGCCTCCCGCCCAACGTGGATCTCGGGGCGCTCGGCACGACCCAACTCGAGGCTCTGTGGCAGGCGTGTCTCTTCGGCTACTCCGATTTCTTCAACTCGACCGACTACCGCAGCCACTCCGTCATCGTCTCGCAGGGGAACTACACCTTCGCCAATCTCTCGGTCGTCGGCTACGGGGACGTCTACATCCCCAACGCGACGGCGTATCCCGGCGAAAGGTACGCGAACCTCTCGACTTGGGCGTTCACAGGGCAGCAGATCCTTGTGATGCCCGAACTCGCCTCTGTGGGCATCCAGGTCGGAGCGCCGTTCCCGATCCCCGTGGGCAATCCCGTCGACGTGTTCCTGTCCCCGGCGGACCGGTTCCTGCATCTCGTGGGCAACGGCACCACGAACTCGACGGCCGGATGCAAGCCCGGATCTTCGTGTCCGGTCCTGGCGAAACCGATTGCGTTCGATAGGGCCGATCCGTTCGCCGGGGCAGCACCGGGGGACGCCGTGTATCTCACCGCCTGCACGCTCGCCGGAACGCCGTCTCAAGCGTGCAGCGTCAAGGTGCTCAACGTCAGCATCGGAGTCGGCACGGTCACCTGCCCAACCGGAGGCGGCGCGACGTGCCCGGCCACGAGCGCGCCCGGAGCCGGCTTCGTCCTGTCGAACCCGTTCCAGGCGCTCGCGGACTGGCTCTCCTCGGTCCTCCACATTCCATCCCAGATCGCCGAGTTCATCGTCGCGATCCTGGTTGTCGCCCTCGTCCTGATCGCGATCTACCTCGTCCTCGTTGCAGTCGGCGCCTTCCGTCGAGCCGGCGCGTCCGCCCGCGGGTCGAGCTCGAAGGGGCGGAAGTGAGGGACTCCCATGACCGACGTTCTCGGCGCGCTCTGGCAGTTCATCCAGAGCGAATCGATTCTCCTCGTCGCCGCCTTGCTCCTGTTCGCGCTCTACGCCGCCTTCAAGGCCGGCGCGAAACGGGCCGGAGCCCGCTGGGGAATCTACGGCGTATTAGGAACCGTCGTCGTCGCCGGTGCGGTCGGGATCTGGTTGTCCTCGACCCCGGCGGTGGTGGAGCTCGGCTGGTTCCTCTTCGGCTTCGGGCTACTCTTCCTGGTCATCTCCATCGTGGCCGCCCCCCCGGGTCGT
>DASRSW010000045.1:0-10690 GCA_035656275.1 Thermoplasmata archaeon | reverse complement strand
GGTACTGCTTTGGGTGGGAGAACTGGACGTTGAATGCAAGCCACCACTATTGGATCCTGGTGACCTTCACCTCGTACACCTGGGTGAACGATTACAACTACGCCCCCGCCTCCGCCCTGGTGGCGAGCATTGCCCCGGGCGGCTCGAGCGTCGGGATGTGGCGGATCACGTCGTTGACGGTTCGCTGAGCCGGCCGTTCACAGTTCGGGCGGGCGCGGTGAGTCGGCTCGGACCGCTCAACGCCCGGGAGCCCTCCCAACGGCGTTTCCCCGGAAGGGCCCTCGAGTCGTCCCGGTGACCGGCCGGCCGGGGGTCCACGAAGGACCGAAGGCACGATGGCGACACGCCGCGAACTTCGCCTCCGCGGTCGTCATCGCCAGCTACCTCGGCCTGGCCCAGACCTTCACCTCTGGACATCCGCTTCGATCAGATCTGCCAGATTGCCCTAGGGGGGAAGCACTAGCGGCCCCGACGCCCTCGGCACTGCCATAGCTCGGGAAGCACCTCTCGCGCGAACGTGTCGTGGAGGTCCGGAGGGTCCGATGTCGCAATCTAATGGCGCGCCCCCGACGGGACGGGTCCGTTCGGACCCTTCGTTCCGGCGGCTCGGCACCGTCCTGCTGCCGCTCCTCTTCGTCGAGGGGGTCCTCGGGGTCGCCTCCGCCGGCGGCGGTTTCGGGGCCTCCACCGGACTGCTCGTGGCCCACGTGGCCTTGGGAACCGCGCTGGTGGGCGCGGCGACCTGGGTGCTGGTCATCGTCCGCAGGCAGCCCGACCCTCGGGCACGGTGGACCGGGACGCTGACGGTGCTCGGCGTCTACGCCACCGCCGGCACCGGAGCGCTCTTCCTGGCGACCGGTTTCGCCGCGGCCGGGCCGATCGACCGGGGGCTGGCGTTGTTCGATCTTCTCGGCGCGGTCCTGATGATTTTGTGGGGCCCGCCGCGGCGGGCAGAAGGCAGGACCCTTTCCCTCACGGATTCACCGGCACGACCAATCTAGGTTCCCGTTCCCCCCTGCGATCCCCTCGCGATCAGGAGCCGGGCGACGAGGGGTGGCGTACAGGCGGGTTTGCCCCGATTCGCCCGAGACCGGCACCGGTACGAACCGGCCGGGCGCTCGGGGGGCGGGACCCACCGCTCCGGTGCTCGGCCCGGGATGACCACTGCGAGCGCGTCCGGCCACCGTGCGGCGACGCGGGGAAAAGATTCCTCGATAGAAAAAATCGGTCCCGTGCCGAAATATCTGCCGTATCTCCGGTGCAGGTTCAAAAGGGGGGACCGCTCCGTTGCGCTCGGGAGACCATGGGCGACCGCGGCCTGCGAAGCGACGACACCACCCGGCGGACTCCTTCGTGGGGACGGAGATCGGCGGGCCGCGGACTCCCGCGTCCAGGATACCACGTCGCCGCGGTACTAGCCGTGGCCGCGGTGCTCGCTACGCTGGCCCCCATGGGTGGGTGGACCCCCCACGTCGTCGTGGGCTCACCCGCGTGGCCGGGACCGGCGGTCGTTCGGGCGGAATCCTGCACGCGTAGTTCGACGGCGCTCCAGGTCACCCAGACCCCCGCGAACGGTTCGGGAGCCGCCCCTCTCCAGGTGACCTGGAACATTTCGCACCCGCAGGGCAGCACTCCCCCCTACACTACGGCGTGGTCGTTCGGCGACGGGAACTCCATGGGCGCGGGCGACACCTACGATCTGAATGCGAGCGAGATTTACCGCTACGTGGGGAACTTCACCGCGAGCGTTACGATCGACGACTCCGCCCCGTCGTGCCATGAGTACACCACCTCCTTCTCGGTCCACGTGTCGGGGCCGAGCTACCACGGGAGTTTCTGGCTCACACCGGGCAATTTCACGGGGCCTTCTCCGTCCGTGGTCAACTACACGGCGCACGTCACGGGGATCACGAACTACACCGTCAGCTGGACGGCCGGGGCCTACCCCTGGACCGCCACAGGGACCACGATGCGGGTGATCTTCGTGGAGACCGGCCCCGTGGTGGTCGAGGCCTCCCTGTTCAACGCGGCGGGGGCGGTCGTAGCGAACGCCGCCGTCGTCGCCAATATCACGGGGCCCCCCCTGTTCAGCGTCTCCGCGACGCCGACGAACGGGACCGCACCGCTGAACGTCACCTTCCACGCGATGATCGGGAACAACTCGCTCTTCCCGACGAACGGCACTGTCATGTGGTGGATCTGGTCCGGCGCCCAGGTCTGCGGCACGACCGCGAACTACACCTTCCAGGAACCACCGCCGTGGGAAGGCGGGGTGACGACCGAGAACGTCTACTGGGGTCCCGGCTGCGGACTGGGGTCCACGGCCTGGGCCCACGCCGTCGTCCTCATCACCGTCCTACCGAGCCATACGGGCTCGAACGGTCAAGCCCACCCGCTGGTCGAGGTCCGCTACCCGTCGTTCTACGGGGTCGCCCCGTTAACGGAGCCGATCACCATAACGGGCTACGGGGGCTACACCCCCTACACACTTTCGATGTGCGACGTGGGTACGTCGAACAGTTCCACGCCCCCCTGCTGGGCGCACGTCACGAACTGGAGCGGCGCGCCGATCACGATCAATCACACGTGGACCCGGCCGGGCTCGTACGGGTTCTGGGCGGACATGACGGACGTCAACGGCACACTCGCCAGCTCGACCATCGACGTCGTGCAGGTGAACGCCTCCGCCCCGCTCCATGTCGCGCCGCACAGCACTTCTACACGCGGCCCCGCAGCGTTGACCGTCGGGTTCAACGCGTCCATCCTCGGGGGCGACCCGCCGTACAGCGTCGGATGGAACTTCGGCGATGGGACCGTGGCGACCACTACCGACGGCGACTCGGTGAGCCACACCTACACGAGCGCCGGGACGTTCGATGCGACGGTGACCGTGACGGACAGTCTGGGATCTCGCCAGTCCGGAACGGTTCCGATCCAGGTGGCCCCGGCACCGGTCCAGGCGACCCACCCAGGACCCAATCTGAGATCGGGCCCGACGAGTACGCCCGGGTCGGCGGGACCCTCCTGGTCTCGGGCGACGCTGTGGCCGGCCCTCGCGGTTCTGGTTGGGGGCGTGGTCATCGCGGTCCTCGTGGTCGTTCGGATCCGCCTCTGGAAACGGGAGGGGGAAGCGTGGCTGGCCGAAGGGCGGTCGGGCGAGCCGGGACCGCCGGACCCCGTGCCCTGAGCGGCCGACCCCAAGTGTTGACGCAGGACTCGACGCGCCCGCGCCCGCCGAGATCCCGAACCGCCTCGGCTCGGCGCTCAGGTCTCGGGACGGCCTTGCTCCTCGGAGCCCTGTGCCTGATCGCTGCCGCGGCCGTCCCGCCCGTGCGATCGACCTCGTACGGGCACTCCGTCGCGGAGGTGTCGGCCCTAGGGGTAGCCGTCACAGCGAACCCGGGAGCCGGTGCGGCTCCCCTCCTGGTCCAGCTCGTCGCGACCGTTTCCCCCGCGGGCCCGTACGCCCTGAGCTGGTCGTTCGGGGATGGCTCGTATTGGAACGGCACCACGCCCGCACTGGATCGCGTGAGCCATTGGTTCGCACTCCCCGGTAGCTACCGCGTCGAAGCGCGCGTCGCGAACACGACCGCCAACGCGACCGGGACGGCGACCGTGGTCGTGGGACCGAACCCGCTCCGGGCGTTCATCTCGGCTCGACCGGGCTCCGGAACGGCGCCGGTGAACGCCACGTTCACGGTCACCCCGAGCGGAGGGAGCGGGACGTACCGCGAGTTCCTGTGGTCGTTCGGCGATGGCGAGAACGGTTCGGGCCTGGTCGTCGCCCATGAATACCTAGGTCCCGGCCAGTACGTCGTCACGGTCCAGGTCGTCGACAGCGCGAACGCGAGCGCCCAAGCCCGGCTTGAATTCAACGTGACCGATGCGGCCTCTCGGCCGTCGGGCGATGGAGGTCCCCCGCCGGCGCTCGAGGCGATCTATGCGGCGGCCATCGCGGGTGCGGGCGTGGCCGTCGGAGTCGTGACATGGCGGGGCCGCCGCGATCGGGCGTCTGGGCCCGCGGGGGCCGCGGCATCGCCCGAAGCGGAGGGACCCGGGGCGATCGGAATCGCTGCGGACTCGATACGCGCGCCAGACCCGGTTTCGGCGGGGGCGGTGCCGCTTTCGGTCCAGGTCGACGGAGCGCCCACCACCATCCCCCCGCCGGGCGTTGGGATGTCCCCGATCACCCCCCGCGCCTCCATGGCCACTGAGCTCGAGCTTCCTTCCGAGCCGCCTCGTTCACCGCGAGAAGTCTCCCACGAACTGCTCGTCTACCTGCTCCAGCTCGGGGCGATCGGGCCCGAGGACGTCCCCGACCGACGACGCACCCAAGCCGGCCTGTCGGAAGCCCTCGGGCTGTCGCAGAGCACGGTGAGCAGTCTGCTCCGGCGCTTGCGCGCGGCACGGGCGGTCGCCGTCGAGACGCGCCACGTCCAAGGCGCGAACCGGCGGCTGCGGGTCTACGTCCTCACCCCGCGCGGTGACCAGGTCGCTCGTAGCCTGCGTACACGCGGGGTCCGGGTGTCACGCCCCGCGCCGGCTCCTCGACCCCGAAGCTCGGACCAAGACGATTAGTGGGCGAGCGCCGGGCGAGTTCGGGTCGAGCTGGACTGGAGCGCGAACTCGTAGAGCGGTCCCATCAGCTCGAGGGCGCGACCGGGAAAGACCTCCTGTAACGTGCGCGGACGCGCGTCGCGGAAGACCTCCTCGGCATGATGACGCATCCCGAAGGCGATCAGTGCGGTGAGGATGGGCACCGCGTCCCGCCCCTTGTCCGTGAGACGGTAATGCGACCGACGCTCATCGATGCCGTCGGCCACCTTTTCGATCAATCCTTCGCCTCGGAGCTCCCGCAACCGCATCGAAAGGACGCGCGGGGAGAGTCCGGACGTCCTCGCGAGAATCTGTGTGAAGCTCGTATTCGGACGGAACGCGATGTCGCGTAGGACCACGAGGCTCCACTTCTTTCCGAGCGCACCGAGCGAGACCCGGATCGGGCAGGCCTGCGCCTCCGCCGGCCGCTGCGCCCACACGGAGGACAACGGCCATGGCTCCTCGGCCGCCCGGTCGGCTCGTGTGATGGGGCTGCTCATCGGTATTGACTATAGATTCAATACTATTTATTCTCCGTTCGATACGGTCACACCCATCGTCGTTTCTTGGGGGCGGGAAGGTATACTTTCATTCCGAAGCCCCTTGAAATACTATTCATTCTATACCGAATCATCGGAAGGCGTTCCTCGATGGAAACGACAGCTCCGGCGCCGTCCGCCGGCGGAAGTTCGGCGCACCCCCAGTGGGTGCTCGCGCTAACGGGCTTGGGCATTTTCATGGTCGTCCTCGACGGCCTCGTCGTCGTCACCGCGCTCCCGCTCATCCATGCCGAGGTCGGCGGGGACATCGCCGCGCTCCAGTGGATCCTGAGCGCCTACCTGCTCGCGTTCGGTGCGGGCATCGTTACGGCCTCGTCGCTGGGGGACCGGTTCGGCCGTCGGCAGCTCTTCGTCCTTGGTCTCGTCCTCTTCTCGGTCTCCTCGGCCGGCTGCGCCCTCGCACCGACCATCAGCTGGCTCATCGCGGCACGGACGGTCCAGGGGATCGGGGCAGCGTTCGTCACCCCGCTCAGCCTCTCGCTCCTGATGGCCGCGTTCCCGCCGGCCCGACGGGGCGCCGTGCTCGGACTCTGGGGCGGTATCGCCGGTGTCGCGGTCGCCGCCGGCCCACTCGTCGGGGGGGGCTTGACCCAAGCGCTCAGCTGGCACTGGATCTTCTGGATCAACGTCCCGATCGGGCTTGCGGCGGCGGTGCTGTCCTCCCGGTTCATCGACGAGAGCCTCGGCCCCGACCGACACGTCGACCTTCCCGGGGCCGCGTTGATCACGAGCTCCAGCGTCGGGCTCCTTTGGGGGCTCACCCGCGGCAACGCGGCCGGCTGGACGAGCACGGAGACCGTACTCGCCTTGGGGCTCGGGGCGGTACTCTTTGCTGCCTTCGTCCTCTGGGAGCGGCGCACCGCGGCCCCGATGGTACCGCTCGGACTGTTCCGGAACCGGACGTTCGCGGCGGCGAACGCGATCGGGTTCCTGAGCCTGGGGGCGTTGCTCTCAGCGGCGGTATTCATGTCACAGTACTACCAACTGGTCCTCGGCTACTCACCGTTCGCCGCCGGACTGCGGTTCCTGCCGTGGACCGCGACGCCCCTCGTCGTGGCCCCGCTCGCGGGCCGGCTTGTCGACCGGATCGGCTCACGCCCGCTCATGGTCATCGGCCTCTCCCTGCAGGCCCTCGGCTTCGCGCTCGTGGTCATACTCGCCACAGCCACGACCTCGTACACGACCCTCGCGGCACCGCTGACGCTCGCCGGGGTTGGCATCTCGCTCGTCCTCCCATCGGCCCCAGCTGCGGCCTTCGGCGCGGTCGAGCCGCGCTTCATCGGCAAGGCCTCCGGCGTGTTCAACTCGATGCAGCGGTTCGGCGGGGCGTTCGTGCTCGCGATCGCCTCCGCCGCGTTCGCCACCGTCGGACAGCTCGGGCCGCCGTCCGAGTTCCTTGTCGGATTCCGGTGGGCGATGGGGGTCTCGATCGCCTTCTCGATCGTGGGCGCCGTCCTCGCGCTCGGTGTGAGCCGACCCGTCCTCCGGGCCGTCACAGTCACCGCGCCGTCGGCCGATACGGCACGGAGTGGTACGCTCTAGTAGTTCGAAACAGTTGGCTCCCCCGGGGGTCGCTGTGCCGGAGATTCCGCCACGAACTGTGCCGCCCATCCCACCCGCCAGAGTCCGCGCGAGCTTGCGCCGATCGGCCTACTTCGGGCTCGGCATGTTGGTCGTGCAGAACGCGCTGGGGATCTACGTCAACCTGTATGTCCCGCTCAACGACACCAACAGCTACGCCGGGGTCTTCCCGACGCTCTTCACCAACGCCTGGGCGGCGACCCACGTGATAGTCGGGATCTTACTCTTCCTCGGGGCGCTCGGCATGGTCCTCATCGGATGGAGGACGGGCGTCCCGCGGATCCGGGCCCTGACGCTGCTCAGCCTGGCGGCCATCATCGTCGCGGCCTACTCCGGCTACCACTTCGTGCTCGAGACGAACAACGCCTACTCCTTCCTCATGGAGATGGGGTTCCTCGTCGCGATCCTCTCGACGGTCGGGATGCTCCAGTACCTGTCCGGGCTCGACCAGACCGTCGCCGAGAACCTTCGGGGAGCCGGTCCCGGGGCGGCCTCCGCCGCGCCGTGATCCGTCCCTGCGAGGCGACCGGTCAGGAACTCTGGTAGGTCACCACCAGGTCATCGTCCCACGTCACGGTCGACGGGGACCCCGGCTCATACCAACCGAGGCACCAGCCCCCGCTCGAGGCGGAGATCGGGACGACGGCGTTGTGGCCACCGCCGGCCAGGCCCGAGAACCAAATGTTGGTGCGGAAGTCGGTCGTGTTGTTGAGGAACCCGGAAGGGTCGACGGAGAACGACCCGAAACCGGTGTACTTCGCCGTCGGAACCACGATACCGTAGATCGGACCCGACGCCGTGTAGTTCAGCCACGCCAGCTCGTGCGGGCCGAGGGACGGGATGGGGTCACAGCTGGAGGTGTTGCTCGTTCCCCGGCCGCCCGTCGCCGGTAGATCGATCGCGTTGCCGGGACAGTTGACGCCGAGCGTCTCGTTGCACAGGTTCGCGCGTGCGCCGTGTGCCGCGGCCGAGCCGTTACCGGTCCTACCGAGCTGCGCGAGTTGCGGCAGTAACTGGATCGATGCCAGGACCGCGACGATGACCACTGCGATCACGACCACGACGGCGACCCAACTGAGGGCCGGTCCGGGCGCGGCGCCCGGGCCGGGCCGAGGCTCGTCGGATTCTTCGGTTGGCGCGATCCCTGGTTTCGGGGTCCCGCCGGCCGATTCCTCGGCCGGAGCTTGAGCGAGCGGCGGAGGCGGCAGCGGATTGTCGCACCTCAGGCAGTTCGAGTAGCCGGGCGGATTGATGTTCCCGCAGAACGGGCAGGCGCCCGCGGCCATGGCCGGCGAGGCCCGGGGCGGGACTTGAATCCACCGTCAGGCGGCCAAGTCCACCGGCCGTTTCGAAGGTCCCGGGGCCGACCGCGGAGCCGCGAACTTCCCGCACTCCGACGTCGGGGGCCCTCGATTCCCCGTAGCCGCCCGGAACGGCCGACAGTGCCGACCCGATACGAACCCACCGTCCATACTACGGGGATGTCTTGTTAGTCTGCGGGTTAGTATAGAGTCTATATTTCCAACGCTTAAGACGCCATAGCCCGTCGCCCGGTCGGGTGGTGGACAATCATGGAAGGGCGTAAGCTCCAGCTCGCGGGCGGTTCGACCTATCTCGTGTCGTTGCCGCGCCGATGGGTATTGAACGCCGGGCTCAAGCCCGGCGACACGCTGTTCGTCGAGACGGAGGCCGACGGCTCGGTCTCGGTCCGGCGGAACTCGGCGGACAAGCCCGTCACGCGCCGGAAGATCTTCGAGGAACGCGGCGAGGAGTCGCGCGAGCACCTGATCCGCAAACTCATCGGCGCCTACATCTCCGGCTTCGGCCTGATCGAGGTCCGCTTCACGCCCGAGCGCGGACCGTTCGCACGCCGGGTGGCTCGGGAGTTCTGTCGGTTGGTCATCGGCCCGGAGGTGATCGAGGAGAGTCGCAACGCCCTCGTCATTCAGGACCTGTCGGACCCCTCCGAGTTGAGCTCGGAGAAGTGCCTGCGCCGGATGCACCTCGTCGTCCGTGCGATGCTGGAGGATGCCGTCCTGGCGCTCAAGACCTCCGACAGCGGCCTCGCCCACGACGTCGCACAGCGCGACCAGGACGTCGACCGGCTGTATTGGATGGTCGCGAAGCGCTACCACCTCGCGAACTCGCTCACCACGGGGGTGACCGACGACTCCGCCGCGATGGGGATGCACAGCCACCGCCTCGTGGCGAAGCTGCTGGAGCGGACCGGCGACCACGCGGTCCGGATCGCGAACACCTTCGCCACGATCTCGAGCGGCAAGGGGCTGGACCCGAAGCTCGTCAAGGACCTGGAGGAGGCGAACAGCAACGGCGTCGCGATCCTCGACAAAGCGTTCGGCTCGCTCGTCTCGGGCAACATCGACGTGGCCAACGAAGCGATCGACTCGCGCAACCACCACCAGAAGCTGATCGACGCGCTCTCCCATCGCGTCGCCGCGCGCAAGGGCGAGGAGCTGCTGGCGCTCGGTACCGTGGTCGACAGCCTCGGACGGACCGCGAGCTACGCGGCGGACATTGCCGAGCAGGCGATCAACCTCGCCGTGCTCGCCGATGACGCGGCGAAGTAGACGTCCGTCGCGGGCTCAGTCCTTGCTGAGCGCGGTGGTCGGCGGGCTCAGCCGGGCGGCGGCCGGCGCCGCGGCCGGTACCTCCGCGTGGCCCACGGGGGCGACGACCGGCGGCGGGGCCTCGGCCATCGTCTTCGGCGCCAGCGCGGCCCGTACCGCCTCGGCGTCGATCCGGTAGGCGCGGTGGGTGACGCCGTACTCGATCGCACGGTCGGCGAGCTCGAGCAGCCGCCGCGGGTTGCCGTAGGCGGATTCGTTGATCATCGCGACCGCCTCGCGGTCGAACGGGTAGAGCGGGTCGAGGTCCTCGACGAGCCGTTTGGCGAGCAGCTTCTTCGCGAGCAACAGTCCGGCCTCGTCGACGGTCAACGTCGGCAGGACGAACGTCCGGTTGATACGCGAGGCGAGCGCCGGCCGGTTGCGCGTGATCGAGGTCAGGTACACCGGGTAGCAACCGAACATCAATAGCACGCCCGGCTTGATCTGGTCGGCGAGCTCCTGGATCGTCTTGGTGAAGGCGTCGACCTCGGCCGAGCTGCTCAGATTGTGGAGGTCGTTGAGCAAAAGGAACGACGGCGCCGTGTCGTTCAACGCCGTGGCGATCGCCTTCGCCGTGGCGGAGGGGTCGTAGGTCGCCCCCTTGACTTTCTGGAGATTGTGGATCCCGCGCAGCCAAGCGGGGGAGGAGAACAGCTTCGCATAGCCGCCGGCCTTCGCCGCCTTTTCGAACTCCTCGGCGAGCCCTTTCAGGACCCAGGCGGTCTTGGCGGTGATGTCGAAATAGATCGTGAAGGCATTCCGAGCGCGGGCCTCCTGTGCGGCGAGGAGGAGCCGCTCGGTCTTGCCGGCGCCGTTGCCCCCGACGATGGCGACGATCGCCTTGTTCTCCTTCTCGAAGACCTCCTCCTTGATCGTTCGGAGCGCGTCGTCGCCCTGGAGGTTGACGTGGAAGACCTCCACGTCGGCGAGCGTCTCACTGGAGAGGTCGCGGAACGGGTTGCTCGTGAGGCCGTAGCGCTCGTAGCTCGCAGTGGTCATGGCCCCACGGACTCCTCACAGCACCCGGCGCCGCAAGTCGATGGCGATGCGTTTGCCGTCAAAGTCGTAATAGATGTTGCGGTCAACGAAGCGACCGTCGGCCCACTTCGGGATGCGCAGGTAGCGGAGCAGGCCCTCCGGGCCTTCCTTCGCGTGGAACTGAAACATCCCGTCAGCAAGATGGGTTGCGATCGCCTCCGACCGCCCGTCCGACATCCCGCGGTCGGTCGTGAGCACCACCGTGGTGAGCTTCTCGCGTCCGACCGCGCGGAGCGAACGGAGGAGTTCGGCGAGTCGGCTCGGCCCGAGGTCGAGGGTGAGGAAGGA
>DASRSW010000044.1:0-30144 GCA_035656275.1 Thermoplasmata archaeon | reverse complement strand
CAGTGCGGCGCGCACGAGGTCGAACATGTCGACCTCGCCGGCCGCCTTTCCGTCGGGGCCCCGGTCGCCGGTGCCGCTCCGCGTCGCACCGGGGATCCAGTTCTCGTGCGGGAGGTTCACCTCGCGCGTGTCCTCGATGGAAACGATCTTCGAGGTGGGCGGGATGAACAGCGCGATGGCGTTGAGCGTGCTGGTCTTGCCCGCGGCCGGCCCGCCGCAGATGATGAGCGACTCCCCCTGCTCGGCAGCGAGCCAGAAGTAGGCGATCATCTGGTCGCTCGCGCTACCGGTCATCACGAGGTCGACGGGGGTGAACGGCTTTTCCTTGAACCGACGGATGGTGAAGCTCGCTCCGCGGGTCGTCACCTCTCGCGAGTACGTGGCCTGCACACGGTGGCCTTCCGGTGTCGTTCCATCCAGGATCGGGTTCGACACCGAGACCGCCTTCCCGCAGCGCTGGCCCAGCGCGACGATGAACGAATTGAGCGAATCCTCGTCCTCGAAGGCGATGTTGGTCTTGACCGACTCGAACTTCCCGTGGAAGACGAAGAGCGGCACCTCGACGCCGTCGCAGCTCACGTCCTCGACGAGCGGGTCGAGGATGAGGGCGTCGACGGGGCCGTAGCCGACGTAGTCGCGCACGATGTAGTAGACGACCCGCTCGGTCGAGAGCGGAGAGAGGGAGATCTGGCGCGTGCGGAGATACTGCTCCACCTCGCCTCGGAGGTAGGTACGCTTGTCGCTCGCGGTCATGGCCGCGACCTCGGCCCCCATGATCTTGGCGAGGGTCTCCTTGAGGTGGCCGACGAGCTCGCGCTCGTGGCGGGAGAGCTGCGGCTCGATGACCTCGTAGAGGTATTCCTTGGTCCGGTCGTTGTAGCTGACCCGCGCGTACGAGTACGGCGGGTTCACGGCTTGGACGTCGAGCTCTTTCATCTCCGCCTCGGCGAGCGGCGGCATGGCGGTGATGAACGTGCCGGGGACGTCGGACGGCTCCTCGTCCGTTTCGGACCCGCGGGTGAGCAGCGGGTTCGACTTGACGCCCGGGTGCTTCGGGATCTTGACGCGGAACGATTCTGCGCTCACCGCTAGCCTACCCCACCCCGACGCCGAGGGCGATCGAGAACGTGCCGAGGATGAGCGTGCAGGAGGCGATGTTCACGAACTGGAGGTCGACGATCTTCGCGACCCCGTTCGAGGCGGTGCACGTGTTCGGGGTCAGCGTGTAGTGGGACGCGGCCACCCCCGAACGGTTGAGGGTGTTCTGGAGGTACGTCGCCCACGCGCACGGGAAGTGGGTCCCGAGCCGGAACTCGGCGCGGAAAGTGCCACCGCCCGAGGGGCCCGAGCTCGAGAACACCTGGCTGAAGAGGTAGTGGGAGGAGACCTCCTGCGTGCCAGCCCCGATGGCCTGCGTAGCGTTCCCGAGGAGTTGGACGAGGGAGAGCGTGACCCCGACCTGCGTCCCCGTCTGGTTCAGGTTGAGGACGGGCGGGAAGGCGACGATCTGCGAGGTGTCCGACTGGCTCTGGATGACGGCGTCATCCTCAAACTCGAAGATCTGGGGGGAGTAGTAACGGTTGGGGAGCAGCATCGACAGGGCCCCGAGGGAGGCGTTCCGGTAGAGCGCGCCGCTCCCGCCGGGGCCCACCGACATCGACACGTTGGCGAAGACGCCCGCCTGTCCGGGTAGGAAGTTCATCTGCGCCGAGGTCGGCTGCGCGAGGAGGGGGACCCCCGCCGAGGTGAGAGTGAACGGCGTGGAATAGACGGGAGGATTGCCGAGGGCGAGCTGGAGGTCGACGTTCGACTTCAGGCTCGCCATCGAGGATTGGGCCTGTGCCGTGAACGCCGACTCGTTGTCGATCATCCAGAGCGGAAGGTACTGGGTGAGGAAGATCCCGAAGAGCGCGAAGAAGACGAGGAGAGCGAGAAGAGTGCCCACGACCGAGACGACCGCCCGCCGGCTACGGCGAAACCGCCGCCGTCGATAGCTTCGTCCGCCATTTCGACCGCTCAACCGCTCCATGCCGTGGACGCGCCCCGGACTCGAGGTGGCCCTGGGCAGAGAGATTTAGGCTGGCTCCCGGTATAAATACGTGCGTCGTTAAATCGCGCATCGCGTGGCTCGGCCGTTAGCCTTTAGGCCGAGCGCGGCTCGCAACGTCCAACTCGAGCCATGAGCCTACAGGAACTCTCCCTCCAGCTCCCCAATCGTCCCGGGGCTTTAGTGCGGGTCGCCCGGATCCTGGCCCGCGAACAGATCAACCTCGCCGCGATCTCCGTCGACTCCACCCGCACCCGGGGGCATGTTCGGCTCGTCGTGAGCAACCCGGCCAAGGCCCGCCGGTTGCTCGAGCAGGCCGGTCACGCCGTGGAGACCCACGACCTCCTCGCGGTCCGGCTCGAGGATCGCGCGGGTAGTTTTCTCAAGGTCCTCGACGCGCTCGCGGCGGCCAACGTCAACGTCGTGAGCGTCGCGATCCTCGTCGCGAAAGAAGGCGCCCAGAGCCTGGTCGCCCTCTCGACCGACGACCTCGCACGGGCCCGCAAGGTGCTGCGGGAGGGCGGGTTTGCGGCGGAGGGGGCGGAGCGCCTTATCACGAACGCCGACCTCATCGCGGCCGCACCGGCGATACCGGCGGAATCCGTCGGGCTCCTGCTCTGACACCGGCGTCGACTCGCACAAAGCTGATAGCCCGACCCGACTCCCTTTTGCGCGCGCGGTTGTGGTCTAGTGGTTAGGACGGTAGCTTCCCAAGCTACCTACCCGGGTTCGAATCCCGGCAACCGCATCTCCCCCGAGGACGCTTGCCCCGCCGCGGCGTCGATGCTCCCCGGCTGCAGGGTCAAGTACGGCGATGGACTCTCCGGCGCGAAATGCGTTCGGGCCCCCCGTCTATGACGCTCCTCGCCGTGGCCGCGGCCTTCGGGGTCCTGGCCTCGGGAATCCTGCTGGGTCTTCTATCTTTAGCGTCAGGGGGGGTGCCCCCGTCGCCTGCTCCGATCGGGGATCTTTCGAGCCCCGCTCTACGGTCCGGGCCGCCACCTTCGGACGGCCCACCCGTGATCACGGCCTTTGGCGCCTCACCCCAGAATCTCACCGTGGGAGGGAGCACGACGATCTTCGTCCTCACGCGGGGCGGGGCCCTTCCCCTTTCCTACACGTATTCCGGCCTTCCTCCCGGGTGCGCGGGCGCCAACGGCTCTTTCCTCAACTGCACGCCCTCCGCCGCCGGAACGTTCCTCCTGGAGGTCACGGTCCGCGGGACCGACAACCAGTCGGCCGTCGGCTTCACGAACCTCAGCGTACTCCCCCCTCCGGGTGCTCCGCTCTCGCTGGTCGGATTCCTCGTCTACCCACCCTCGATCCTGCCCGGGAACTATACCGTGTTCCTGGCCCTGGCGACTGGCGGTCGCGCGCCCGTCGCCTACGGCTACGCGGGCCTGCCTCCGGGGTGCCTGCCCCTTCCGCTCCCGGTCGTCCCGTGTCGCCCGAGCGCCTCGGGGACGTATCTGGTCACCCTCACGGTCAGTGATGCCGTCGGCGCCCGGGTGTTCTCCGCGGTGACGCTGGTGGTCGCTGCTCCCGCGGGACCGGTCCCGACGGCCCCCCCCGGCCCGAGCCCTCTCCTGGTCACGGAGTACCTGGGCATCGGAATCGCCGCCGGAGCGGCCGGGATGGCCAGCGTCAGTTTCCTCTGGCGTCGACGCAGACGGGTCGGGCCGCGGCCCTGACCGGGAGGGGAGGGCCGGGCCCCCGAAGGGCCCGGAAGAAGGGGTTCGGTGGGGGCCCTACGGTCGAACGACGCCCACCGCCGCCAGTACCTGAGGAAGGCTCGTAGGTGATCCGGCCACCCCGGCCACGTGCACGGGGAGGAGGCCCCCCGAGCCGAGGTCGTGGTCCGAGTCGCCGTAGATCGCGTAGAGCGTCCCCGACCCGAGGACCGTCACCTGGATCCCCGTCGCGGGGTGGCCCGCGCCGATGGTGAGATTCGATGTGGCGGTCCCGGCCCGGACCTGGTCGTCGGGGCCGGTGAGGGTGGCCGTGTAGGTCCCGGCGGCGAGCCAGGCGGTCTCCCCGGTCGACAGCACGTGGCCCCCGATGGTCAGCGTGGCAGTGGAGGCTCCCGTGCCCTCGGGCTCCCAGGCCACGAACGTGACCGGGTATAGGCCCGGCGTGAAGACCGCAAGGACGCTCGCGGTCCCGGTGACGTTGATCTCCTGGGCACCGGCCACGGCGGTCCCGACCGCGGAGACGCTTCCGCTGAGGGACCAGCTCGAGAACACCCAGCCCGGCTGGGGGGTCGCCGTGAACCAGTGGAGCCCATCGGAGACCGACGCGACCGCAATGGGCGACGTATAACTCGCGGTCCCGTCGAGCAGGACGGACCCGCCCGCGCCGCCACTCGCGCCCACTGTGAGCGTCGAACTGGTGACGGCGGTGGCGAAGTTCGCGGTGATGCCACCGGCCGCGGTGAAGTTGAGGAGGGTGACCGCATCGCTGGGGCTTAACGCCGTGACGCCGCCCGTGGTCGACCAACCCGTGAAGGCGTAGCCCGCCGAGGGGTCCGCGGCGATGGCGTAGATGCCGGGGGTCAATTGGGCGGTGCCTCCCGAGAGCGGACCGGAGGCGGGGCTGACGAAGGACACCATCCCGGCGCTCGACGAGCTCGTGGCGACGGTGAGGGGGGCCACGTCGTAGAAGATCGCCTCGATGAGGGTGAATCCCTGCTCCGTCGTGATGTAGGTCGACATCGAGAAGTTCGTCATCACCCCCGAGGGGCCGTAGAGCCACAGCACCGCGTCCGCCCCGACCCCGGGGGTCGCGGAGATCGGGTGCGTCCCGGCGAACCCGCGGACGATCCCGAAGGCCGGTCCGGGACCCACGTTCGTCACCGTCAGCGGACCCGCGGTGACGCTCCCGTTGCCGAAGACGACGACCTCCACGACCACCTTCGCGACGGTCTTTGCGTACCAGGCCGTTAGCGTGACGGCACTGTGGGTCCCCGTCACGGTGAGCCAGGTGTAGGGGAAGGTCGCGGAGGCCACGATCGCCCCGCCGTTACTCACCGACCAGTACGAGAAGTTGTAGCCGGCCCGGGGGAGGGCCTGGATCGAGTAGATCCCGGGGGCCAGCGACCAAGGCGCGCCGTTGGGGAGGGTGGCGATGGGGTTCCCCGTTCCCGTGAATGGCCCGTTGAAGGTCAGGGACGGGTCGAGTCCGATCTTCCCGAACGGGACGTCGGAGAACGTGACCTTCGTCATGGGCGGGGAGGTCGAGAACACGGCGGTCAGCGTGCCGTTGCCGCTGACCGTGACGCTCGTGTAGGCACTCGAAAGGAGAGCGACGCTGAGACCGCCCGTCACCGCCCAGTGGTCGAAGGACGAGCCGGCCGTCGGGATGGCGTTGAGCGAATAGTCGCCCGCGCCGATCCCGGCCACGGTCGTGCTGGTCGCATACGGCTGAGACAGGAAGTAGGCGGATCCGCCGGTGCCCGTGGCCCCGACGGTCACGGAGTACGTGGGGGCGCCGCACGTGGGGATGGAAAAGTTCGTCGGGGGATAGAACCCGAAGCCCAGGGCGTTCCCTTGGAGTCCCGTAGCGTACTCGTTGTACTTCCCGAAGTCGCTCGTGGCGCCCCCGTAATCGGTCGCGCCGAACTCAAAGGCGTGGGCGGAACAGGAGTAGCTGTACCACGGGTAGGAACACCAGGCCGCCCCGGTCTCCCCATTGCACGCGCCGCCGCTCAGCTGGGAGACGAGCGAGATGCCGCCGAAATCCTGGGTGAACCCGACCTGGGCCGCCTGGCCGGTCGCGTGGGCGTTGAAGTACGTCGGCACCTGGATCTTCCACGGTCGGGCCGTGTCGTTCGCCCAGCTGCCGGGGTCGTAGCTCGGGCACGGCGCCCCCGGGTCGGCGGGGGTGGAAACGGCGCCGGGAGAACACCCGCCGAAGGAGTTGTTGTTCGGCCAATTGAAGTTGCCGGCATGGCCGGTTTCGAACGCGAAGACGACCGGGTACTCCCCTCCCGGGGTCCACTCGAGCCCATTCTCGTACGAGTTGGACGTGTAGGAGGGGTTGAGCGGGTAGTTCCCGGTCGAATTGAAGAGCGTGATATTCGACCCCTGACCGTTCGTCACGTCGGTGATCGCGAGCTGCTCGCCCGTCGTGCTGCCGGGCCAGCCGGTCATCGTGACCGCGATCTGGTCCCCCTGGGTCATGTTGAGGAACGCCGGCCCGGGATTGCCGTTCAGGTAGAGCGGCTCGTAGAAGCACGGGTTCTCGAAGCCGGTCTTGGCCTCGATCTGCCATGCGACGGCGGCCCCGATCCAGGCGCCGTTAACGGTCCAGTTGGGGAACAGTGGGCCGGGGTTGTAGAACGTCTGGTCGGGGTAGAACTGGAGTTCCAGGAAGCACTGGTCCATCCAGGCGTACGGGTCCGTGAGGGTCATGCCGAACCAGATGGCCGAGTAGAGGTTCGACTGGTTGAGGGTGGGACTCCGGTCGACGGGGAGGGTCACCTTCCAGCTGACGTTGCCCCCGCTCCCGGGCAGTGTAGAATAGAACTGGACGCCAGGTTCATCGTGCCCGTAGCACCCCGACGCGTAGTAGCTCTGGGGGTTCTCGTCACTCAGCGGGGAAAAGCCGGGCCAGAGGCCCGCGCAGAACCGGTTGTCCCAGTTCGAGCCCGGGGCGCCGCCGGACCCGGCGCCACCGCCGCCTCCCCAGGAGCCGGCGGGGGTCGGGGCGGCGGAGAGCGCTTCGGCACCAGGGGGAGTCCCACGGAGTCCCCACCCCGACGGGTGGGGGCCCGGCGCGTTGAACACGACCTTCGTCGGCGCCCCCGCGATCCCGGAGATTCCCGCCGACGTGGTGCCCACGGGAGAGGGGGGGAGCAGAGCCGGCGCGCGGACGGTCGGAGCCGCAGGGGCGGCGTGCGAGGAGGCGATCGCGCCCAGCGCCGCGGCTCCGAACCCGAAGAGGAGCACGCCGGTCAGGAGGAAGCTCCCTAGCGGCGACCGGACGCGCCGCGGCAGAATTCGCAACACGGACCCCGGCGTCGGCACGTCTATCCCCGAATGCATCGATGCTTGCCCCCGAGAGGAACGGGGTCATCGATGATTTCCGAGTATAAACGACACGCAGTTCCGCCGTCTCAATCGGCTGAATCCGGCCAAGACGGACGGCCGCCGATGGGACGCCGGCGTCAGGTCATCAGGTCCCGGCTGCCTGACTCGAACAGGCGACCTGAGGATATCCACGGGGGCCGCCGGTGACCGGCGGTCTCGCCTACAGTCCCCCGCTCTACCACTGAGCTAAGCCGGGTGGGCGCGAGGAGCGGCCGCGGGTCTAAAAGCCTTCGGATTAGGCCACCGCCGCCCGCACCCGCTGGGCCACCGTATCGACCGCACCAGAGGCGTCCACCCGCCGAAGCCGCCCTCGCTCCTCGTAGAACGAGAGGAGAGGGGCGGTCTGCTCCCGATAGACCTCGAGTCGGGTCCGCACGGCTTCCGGGCGGTCGTCGGGCCGCTGCCCGAGCGTCGAACCGTCCCGGTCGCAGAGGCCGGGAGCCTTGGGCGGTTGCGTCACGAGATTGTAGGAGGTACCGCAGGTCGGGCAGGTCCGCCGTTGAGTGAGGCGCTGGACCAGGATCGACTCGGGAATATCGAAGTACACCGCCCGGTCGACCGGCGCGATGGATTCGAGGACCTCCGCCTGGGCCTTGTTCCTCGGGAATCCGTCGAGGAGGTACCCTGTCTTGGTGGAGGGGTGGTTCAAGATCTCCTTCAGCAACCGGAGGACGAGGTCGTCCGGCACGAGCTGGCCCGCCTGGACGAACTGCTCGGCCTCCTTTCCGAGGGGCGTCTGAGCGTGGATGGCGGTCCGCAGGATGTCCCCCGTGGAGAGGTGGCGTACGCCGAGGGAGCGCGCCAGCCGTTGCGCCTGGGTCCCCTTGCCGGCCCCCGGAGGACCGAGGAAGACAACGCGAACCATCGGGCGGGCGACCGGCTCCTCCCTAAATCGGTTGCGTCGGCCTAGCCGACGGTGGTGCCTCGGAAGGCCCGGCCCCGCAGCGCGTCCTCCAGGTTGTCGATGTCCCTCCCCTGGACGATCCGCAGAGGGATCCGGGCGCGCGCGAGGGTATCCGCCCCCAGCCGGTCGAAGAGGAACTCCTGACCAGCGCGTCCGTCCGCGCCGCGGTGGACGATTCCGCGGAAGCGCTCCCAGCTGACGCGCTCGATGGGACGGGCCTTCGGGTGGGACCGGGGATCCTGGTCATAGAGCGCATCGACGTTCGTCGCGTTCACCACGCGGGCGGCCCGCATCCGGACCGCGAGGAGCGCCGCGACGCCATCGGTGGTATGGCCGGGCTCCGTGCCCCCTAAAATGACGAGCGGGACGCGATGGGCCTCGTTGACCGCCGCGGCGATGGTGGCAGGCGGGTGGGCGGGGGCGGGGGGGCCGACGCGCGCGGCCAGGAGCCGCGCATGCAATCGGGTCACATCGATGCCGAGTTCATCGAGTTCGATCTCGGTGAGGCCCAACGCCCGGCCGATGCGGATGTACTCGCGGGCCGTCCGCCCGCCCCCCACCGTGACGAGGAGGGGAACCTCCCGGGAGAGCCGGGAGAGCAAGGTCGCCAGCTTGTCGAGGTACGCGGCGTCGGCGTCGCCGGTCGCGAACACCGAGCCGCCGATCGACAAGACCACGGGGGCGCGCCGGACCTTCGTTCGCCCCGCCATCGGCCCCCGGAGCCGGGCCCGGGGCATTTCTCTTTCGCCCGAGCGGGCGCCATAGTTAAGGGGGGTCGCCATCCGGGCGCCGGGGACGAGCGTGGAAGCCCTCGCAATCGAAAAGGACCTCGCCGCGCGCGCCGCGGTCCGCCGGGTTCGCACGGGCATGCGTCTCGCTCTCGGCACCGGCTCGACTGCGGCGTACGCAATCCGCGCGCTCGCCGAGCGATTCCCAGGCGGGGCCGGGATCGAGGCGGTGGCGACCTCCCAGGCCAGCGAGACCCTCGCCCGCGAGCTGGGCCTCTCCGTCCGCGCCCTCGCGGAGGACGATACCTTCGACCTCATGATCGACGGGGCGGACGAGGTCACGCCCCAGCTCGAGCTCACGAAGGGCGGCGGGGGTGCCCTCTTCCGGGAGAAGTTCCTGGCTCGACTCTCCAAGGAAGTGGTCATCGTCGTCGACCACACGAAGCTCGTCGACCGGCTCGGAAGCCGGGCCGCCATCCCCGTCGAAGTCGTCCCGTTCGCGCGCCCCGTGCTCGAGCGGCGGTTCCGCGCTCGCCGCTACGGCGTCCGACTGCGCGCGGGCACGGACGGCGCGCCGGTCCGCACCGAGAACGGGAACGAGGTCCTCGACCTTCGCCCGCCCTCGCCGCTGGACGACGCGACCCGGGTGGAGGTAGAGCTGCGATCCGAACCGGGCGTCGTCGAGACGGGAATCTTCATCGGGCTCGCCCACCGACTGTTCGTCGGACTTCCGGGCGACCGCGTGGACGAGGTGACCCGGCCCCGCACCGGGGCGGAGTGATTCCGCCCGGTCCATCCGCCGGCGTCACCTTTATTGAACTCTCCGGGTTCCGCGCGCCGTCGCGAGGCACCTACGATGGACGGGAAATTCATCAAGACCCACACCGACGACCACGTCGGCACGATCGAGATCGTGAAACCGAAGGCCAACACCTACGACCTCGAGATGATGCACGAGCTCAACGAGGCCATCGAGGAGATGCGCTTCAACGACGACGCGCGGGTCATCCTCCTCACGAGCGGCGTGCCGAACTTCTTCAGCGCCGGCGCGGACATCGAGATGCTGAAGAAAAGCCAGCCCGATTACAAGGCGATGTTCTGCCTCTTCTGCCAGGAGACGCTCAACAAGATCGCCGAGACGCCGAAGCTGTTCATAGCGGCCTTGAACGGCCACTGCGTCGGCGGAGGCCTGGAGATCGCCCTCGCGTGCGACCTCCGCATGATGGCCAAGGACTCCGGGAAGATCGGCCTCCCCGAGGTCACGTTGGGCGTCCTTCCGGGCACGGGGGGGACGCAGCGATTGCCCCGGTTGATCGGCGCCTCCCGCGCGCTCGACCTCATGATCACGGGCCGCCTGTTGACCCCCGAGGAGGCGCTCGCGATGGGGCTCGTGAACTACGTCTATCCCAAGGAATCGTTCACCGAGGACGTGCGCCGCTACGCGCGCGACCTCGCCCACGGGCCCTCCCGGGCCGTCTCCCTCATCAAGCGCTCGGTCCTCGAGGGCATCGAGATGCCGCTCGACGCCGGGCTGGCCCTCGAGCGCGAGCTCCAGAACCGGCTGTTCATCACCGAGGACGCGAAAGAGGGGCTGGCCGCTTTCACCGAGAAGCGGAAGCCGGCGTTCAAGGGACGATGACTTAAGGACGCCCCGGTTAGCGGAATCCAGGATGGCGACTCCCCCATCGGCCCCAACCCCCGCCGCCGCCGCCCCGCGGGGCGCCGGGGCGCGGTCGATCCCGGAAGGGGGCACCATCGAGCCGGTCCGCGAGATCCTGTGGGGGGCCTCGGCGGGCGTGCGGAAGTACGAGACCGCGGAGGAGGTCCCGCCCGAGATGCGGAAACTCATCATTCGGCTCATGGTGGTGCAGGCGGACACGGAGTTCGCCTCCATCCAGCAGCATCGGCCCTGGCTCGACCGCGCCCCGGTCCTCGAGGACCGCTGGATCGAAGCGCGCATCGTCGCCGACGAGGCGCGGCACGGGCTCCAGGCGTGCCGGATCCTCCGGGACTTCGGAGAAGAGGGCCAGAAGTACATCGACGAGCTCCTGACGAAGCGGGAGGGGGAGCACAAGCTGGACGCGTTCAACATGACGTTCGACCGCTGGTCCGACGCTGGGGCATTCACCTGCTTTGTCGACCGCGTCGGCGTCTATCAGCTACGGGCGTTCCAGGAATGCTCCTATGGTCCGCTCGCCCGGGCGATGCCGCTCATGCTTAGCGAGGAGCAGCTCCACCTCACCTTCGGGGCGAGCGTCCTTCGGCGGATGACGAAGGACGGCCCGAAGTACTACGGTTCGAAAGCGGAGGCGCAGGAAGCCGTGACGAAGTGGTATCCGCGCGCCCTCGACATGTTCGGGCATTCGAACTCCGAGACGAGCCGCAAGGCGATCGAGCTCGGGCTCAAGCGGTGGACCAACGAGGAGGCGCGGGCGCGCTACATCCAGGAGATCACGCCGATCATCCAGGGGATGGGGCTCGAGCTGCCCTCCGCCGACTTCGACCGGCACATCCTCTAGCGACGACGGGGGCTCGGTCCCTGAACGAGGTGGCCCCCGGGCCCGGGATGCAGGGTGAGCACGCGCGAGATCCCTTCGATGTCGGCGAGGCGCCGACGCAGGAGAGAGGCGTCGTCGGCGAGGGTGAAGATGTGCACATGGGCCCCCGCGTCGTGCGTGTACCCGGCGAGGTTCCGGCCTTCGGCGTGGTTGAGGTCATGGACCGTCGCGAGGATCTGGCGCGACACCGGTGTGAGATAGTCCAGCGCGGGTTGCGTGGTCTCGCAGACCCGGCGAAAGTCGTCGCACTCTTCCATGATGAGCTCAAAGAGCCGCGGTCCATCGCGCCGGCGGATCGCCTCCCGGACCGCGCGAAGCCGGGCGGGTAGGGCGGCCTGACGGGCGGCGTACCCCGGGGATGTCCCCACGCTGGCCTGCATCGCCTCCGCCGACCGTACGGACTTCTCCGGTGCTCCCGCGACCAGCGCCACCACGTCCACGAGCGTGGGCCAATGGTCCGAGTCGTACAGCGGTCGGGCGTAGCAGTCTTCGCCGTCGGGGCGGTTGCCGGCCTCCCACTCGACGAACCCTCCGAACACCGAGCGCGACGCGCTCCCCGAGCCGAATCGGGCGAGCTGCGATAGCTTGCGAGGAGGGAGCGCAAGGCCGGCGGCATGGCTCGCGGCTCCGGCCAGCGCCGCGAAACCGCTCGCGGAGCTCGCGAGCCCGCTCGCGGTCTGGAAGTTGTTCGAGGAAGTGACCTCGGCGCGCGTGGAGAATCCGGCGAGGCTGCGCACCCGGTCGAGGAAGCGCACCACCGCGTCGAGGGGCCCCCCGCTCGGCCGGATCCCGTTCAGCGTGAACTCGTCCTCGGAAAGCGCCGGATCGAACCGGACGGTGGTGCGACTCCTCAGCCGGTCCAGCGTTACGGACAGCGAGGAGTTCGTCGGAAGGCCCAGCGAGGGATCCCGCATCCCCCAGTATTTGATGAGGGCGATGTTGGGCGCCGCATCGTACGTGGCCGTCCCCTGTTTTCCCTCGCTGGCCATCGGAGGACGACGACCATGGGCCAGAGTACTTATGGCCGCCGGGCCGTGCACGGGCCGGTGGCGCCGTCCAAGCCCCCGGAACCGCGGCCCGTCCGTCCGCCGCCCGATTGGCCGAGCGTGGCCGCCCTCGGAGGCTTCCACCATGAGGTGGGTTTCTCGATCGACCCGGCGGCCAGCGGCCCCGGGTTTTGCACGGTCGTCGGCGCCGTCGAGCGTCGCCATCTGAACATCAACCAGGTTGTGCACGGCGGCGTGTACGCCACCATCCTCGACACCGCGATGGGAGGCGCCGTAGTGACGAAGCTCGCCGGCGATGAGGTGACGGCCACTACGAGCCTCTACGTCGAGTTCCTGCGGCCGGCCCGGGAGGGCCAGACGCTCCGGGCGCGCGGCGAGGTCGTCCGACGCGGCCGGCATCTGGCCTTTGTCAAAGGGGACCTCACGGACGGCGAGGGCGCCGCGCTCAGCCAGGCGCACGGCACCTGGTACATCTGGTCCCAGGGGGACGGCACCTGGGAATCGCATCGCCGCCCGGCCAGAGCTCGCCCGGGTTAGCGACCTCGACCTTGGGCCCGCTCCCGCTGCGCAAATCCATCGGCAATCTCGAGGAGAGCGAGCCCCTTCGCGGCGCCGCGCGCCGCCCGCGGAAATGGCGTCTCGTTCAGGAACGTCCGTACGTCCTCCACCCGACCGATTCCCACGAGGGGGATCGCATGCTGGAGGACCAGTCCGGCGACATAGGTCCCGGGATGGGCCTCGTCGAAATCGGCGAGGTGCGTACGGATCCAGCTCCACGTGGGTCCCCGCCCCTCGGGGCCGAAGGCCGCCAACCGCACGATCTGGGCGGCGTGGGCGCGATTTAGAATGGGTCCGTCGAGGAGTTCCAGCGCGCGGGCGACCTCGGCCGGGTCCGTGGAAGCCACGAGGGCGAATTCCAGCTGCAGCCGCACCCCCTCTTCGACCTCCGCCTTGAGGGCGGCGAGGATCCGTTCGTGGCCGGCCGCCCCTCCCACCCGGCCGAACGCGGCCGCTACCGGGCCGCGGAGGTCGGGCGGGACGCGCCCAAACTCCTCGAACTCGGCGGCGAGCTTCCGGGCAAAGCCGGCATCGAGGTAGAGGAGCGCCGTGGCCACCCGCTCCCGGAGGATCCCGTCGGTCACCCGCTCTCCGGTCTTCGGTCGGTCGCCGAGTCGTCCCCACTGGGCGGAGAGGAACTCACGAGCGGCGTCAGCTATCCGGCCAACGTTGCCCGCATAGGCGGATAGTCCGCTCAGTTCGCTCGCGAGGGTGTAGACCGAGAGGAACCCGGAGTCCGTCCTCCAACGGTCCGCCAACTGGAGCAGGCGCGTGGGGGGCTGAGCGCTGACGAGCGTGAAGGCCGCAAGGTCATCCAAGATCGCCCAACGGTCCGATTCCGAAAGCCCCTCGGGCCGCGCGAGGAGGCTCTCGAAGAGCCGGTCGTCGTAGTCCACCCGGTAGAATCCTCGAGCCTCTGGATTGAGGAGGATGGGCGGGTGCTCGGGGAGCCGAAGCGTCGGACCCTCCCAGAGACGAGTCTCCGTCCTCCCATTCGCGTGGTAACGGAGGGGGATGGGCCAGCCATCGGCCGCCTCGCCTCCGGGGGACGACCCGAACCGTTCCTGGCGCAGTTCCACGCCCCCCTCGACGACGTGGGCGTGGACGACCGGGTACCCTGGACGATCGACCCACGCCCCCAGCATCTCGCGTACCGGCCGACCGCTCACCGTACCGAGGGAGTCCCACAGGTCCCGGCTGTCCGCGTTCCCATACTGGAAACGGTCCAAGTACCGGATGACCCCCGCTCGAAACGCCGATGCCCCGAGGAACCCTTCCAGCATGCGGAGGACGCTGGCCCCCTTGCCGTAGCTGATTTCATCGAACGCCTCGTCGATCTCCTCCGGCCGATGGATGACGGTGACGACGGGGTGCGTGCTTCGGAGCGAGTCGCCCAAGCGGGCCGGCCCGGTCCAGGTGAGAAGGAAGTCCTCCACCATGCGGTGTTCGGGGTGGAGCCGGTCAACGAGGACGAGCTCCATCAAGGAGGCGAAGCTCTCGTTGAGCCAGATATCGGTCCAGCTCCGGTTGGTGACGAGGTTGCCGAACCACTGGTGCGCGATCTCATGCGTGATCGTCGCGAGCGTGTCCCGCTGCTGGCGCCCGCTCGTGTGGGCGCTGACGAGGAGCCGCATCTCCCGAAAGGCGATCGCCCCCCAGTTCTCCATCGCCCCCCAGGCGTGCTCCGGGATGCTGACAAAGTCGAGTTTGGGGAGCGGGTAGGGAATGCCGAAGTACTCCTCGAACCCCGCCAGGATGCGTTGACCCTCCTCGAGCGCAAAGCGGCCCTCCTCCTCCCGTCCGCGAGGCGTTGCGACCCCGACCCGTCCTCGCCCTCCCGCGTCCTTCCGCCAGCCAAATCGCCCCACGCCGAGGTAGAACAGGTAGACCGGCATCGGAGGGGTCGGGGCGAACGTGCGAAGGACCCGGCCGCCCGACCGGGCCTCGCTCTCGACGGGCATGTTGGAGATCGCATCTACATCGGGCGCGGTGGCGAGTGTGAGCGCGACCGAAGCCTTCCGGTCCGGTCGGTCAAGGCAGGGGAAGATCCGACTCGCTCCGACGGGCCCACACTGGGTCGTCAGCATCGCGCCCGCCCCTCGGCCGCACCGGTATAGCCCGATCAGCCCCTTCTCCGAGGCCCGTCCCTGAAAGTCCGCGCGGAGTGTACCCGAGCCGGCCGATCCCGGTTCGACACGGAGAGTTCCGTTCGCGGGGGCGGGTGCGTGCGCCACCTCCACTCCGTTGAGCCGGCACCGCGTAACCGCGAGCGCATCGGCGTCCAGATCGAAGGGCCCCCGGATTCTCTCGAGGTCCATCTCCACGGATCCGGAAAAGGCCCCTGAGGGGACGTCCACGTCGAGGGTGAGTCGATAGCTCCGGACGAGCGGGGGCGGCGCCACCGGCTCCTGCGAAGAGGCGAGTTCTCCGGGGGAACTACCGGGACTCACGGGATGGGTCCCTCGGCCCAAGAGATGATGGTCCAACCTCGGGCAACGTTAAATATGGAGGCCCAGTGAACTCGCTTGGCTGACGGCCAAAGCGGTGGGGCCACACCCGGTCTCATTCCGAACCCGGCAGTTAAGCCCACTGGCGTTCCGCGCGGTACTGAAGTGCGCGAGCCTACGGGAAACGCGGAGAGCTGTCAGCCACCTCTCCCTCGTTGAACGGGCGGGTCCGCTTCCAAGAGATTAAATCGCGGTGGCGGGTCGGCGGGCCGGATGTGGCTCGGCGCGCACATCGGCATCTCGGACGGGCTCGCCGAAGCCCCGGCCATCGGACGCCGCATCGGGTGCGAATCAATCCAGATCTTTTCCAAGAGCCCGCAGATGTGGAAGGGGCCCGCGCTCCCGGACGAAGCGGCGGCGGGGTTCGCGGAGGCGGTCCGGCGAGAGGGACTCCGCGCCACCGCCGTGCACCACGGCTACCTCATCAACCTCGCCTCCCCGAAGAAATCCATGCTCGCGATCTCGCGTCGCACGTTCGTCGACGAGCTCCAGCGCGCCGAGAAGCTCGGGGTGGACGCGCTCATCTTCCACCCGGGCGCGCACCTCAAGGCGGGGGTGGAAGCCGGGCTCCGGACCCTCGTGGAAAGCCTCAACGAGGCGTTCGCGAAAACCGAGGGATTCCGTGTCCGCGCATTGCTCGAGAATGCGGCGGGGCAAGGGACGGCAATGTGTTCCAACCTCAGCGAACTTCGCCAGGCCCTGGACGGAGTCGAGATGAAAGGGAGAGCCGGGGTGGCGATCGACACGTGCCACCTGTTCGCCTCCGGCGTCGACTTTCGGACCGACGAACAGTATGCGGGCTGGGTGGACCGGGTGGACCGTGAGCTGGGCCGCGAGGAGATCCGGGCCTTCCACCTCAACGACGCAAAGGCCGCCATGGGGTCGCATCTCGACCGCCACGAGAACATTGGGAAGGGAGAGATCGGTCTCGAAGGATTCGCGCATTTCGTGAACGACCCCCGATGGGCGGGGGTCCCCGGCTACCTCGAAACGCCCCTCGAGCACGACGACTATGCTGCCTACGTCGCGGACCTGGCGGCGTTGCGGGGGCTGTTGAAACCCACCGCCGAAGCCGCCGAGAGGACCCTGAGTGGCCCCCGAAGCCGCCGGTCTCGCTCGGGAACCTCCTCATAGCATGGCCGAGATGACCTCGGCCTCACCGGAGCCCCTCGCTCTCGTAGGCGAGAGCCTTCGGGAGTTGGGTGCCGAGCTCACGGCCCTCCGACTGATCGACCTGCATCCCGCCCCGTCGCCGTTCACCACTGGATTTCGCACCCGCTTTCCCGAGCGAACCGAGCCCGCGTTCCCGACGGCCCTGGCGGCGTGGGAACGGGTGGCGCAACTCGCGGGCGAGGGGGGTGTGGTCTTCGTGGCCGGCCCGGCACAATCCGTGGTCGTGGAAGGGTTCCCGCTGTTCCGTCGGCTGGTCGCCCGGCATCGTCCGACGGTAAAGCTGGTCACCACGGACGGAGGCTGGACCGGCTCCGACCCGCCAGTGCTGGAGGACCTGGCGCTGATCCAGGGGGCGCCGGGCGTCACCGTGGTCGTCCCTGGCGACCATTCGACTGCTCAGTCCGGGCTGAAGGCCGTCGGCCGGATGGAGGGCCCGGCGTATGTACGGTTGGCGCCAGACCTCCCCGCTCCCTTAGCGCCCGCCCCCTTCGAACTCGGGCGAGCTCGCGAGCTTCGGGAGGGACGCGACCTCACGATCGCCGCCGTTGGGCCGCCGATCGCCCTCGCGTGGCGCACCGCGGAAGAACTAGGTCGGGTCGGGTTGAGCGCCCGCGTGCTCGACTGCGCCTCCCTCGCACCGTTCGACGAGAAGGCGATCCTGCGGGCGGCCCGCGACACCGGGGCCCTCCTCACGATCGAGGACCACCAGGCCGCGACGGGGCTGGGCGCCCGCGTGGCGACCCTGACGGCCGAGAACTTCCCCGTCCCCGTTCGCCGGTTGGGGTCCCCGGACCTCTTCGGGCTGTCCACGGGACCCGAGGCCGGGCGTGCCGAGCTCGGCCTGACGGTGGAATCCGCCCTCGAAGAGGCCTGGGAGCTCCTCCGGCTGAAGGGGAAAGTTCAGTAGGCCGCGACGCTCGGGGGGAGAGACGATGAAGCTGTTCCTGGACACGGCCAGTGTGACGGAGATCCGGACAATGTGGGAGGGTGGGATTCTGGACGGGGTGACGACGAACCCGTCCTTGGTCGCTAAGGAAGGCCGTCGGTTCGAGGATGTCCTTCGGGAGATCTGCGCTTTGGGGGTCCCTTCGGTCTCGGCCGAAGTGGTCGCGACCGACGCCCCCACGATGCTCGCCGAGGGCCGCCGGCTCCGGGGGATCCATCCGTCCATCTACGTCAAGGTCCCCATGACGCCCGAGGGACTGCGGGCGACGAAGGCGCTCGCGGGCGAGGGGACGAGGGTCAACATGACGTTGGTCTTCTCCGCGAACCAGGCATTGTTGGCCGCGAAGGTCGGGGCGGCGTACGTGAGCCCGTTCATCGGGCGGCTGGACGACCAGGGGCAGGACGGGATGGAGCTGATCCGGGACATCGTCCAGATCTATCGGAACTACCGGTTCACGACGCAGGTCTTGGTGGCCAGTGTCCGCCACCCGATCCACGTCCTGGACGCCGCGCGCCTCGGTGCCGACATCGCCACGATGCCCTTCGCCGTCATGGAGAAGCTCGCCCAGCATCCGCTCACCGACATCGGCCTGGCCCGGTTCCTGAAGGACTGGGAGAAGGTCCCGAAAGGGTAGGGGCCCGGCGGCGGTTATATCGGGGGGCTCTGTCCGACGGCCACCGTGACCGAGGGAAGGCTCTACGACAAGTATCGTCGGCTGACCCTCGAGGCGCTGGACCGGGTCCGGGTGGCCCCGCCCGCCCGGTCCTTCCTCGCCGGTGCCAGCACGGACTTCCTCGAGATGGCCCGGGCCTACCTCGCGGATGCGCAGCACTTCGAAGCGAAGGGGGATCTCGAACGCGCGCTCGCGGCGGTGAGCTATGCCCATGGATGGATCGATGCCGGAGTACGGCTGGGGTTGCTCGACGGGGGGGACGATGACGTCCGATTCACGCCTTTCCGCTGACGGCCTCAAGAACGGGGAGGGGCGGGTGAGCCCCGGTGTGGTCCAGGGGATCGAGGCGCACCTGCGGGCGCGCGAACTCCGGCGAGAGGAACTCCACGAGCGGGCCCGCCGGCTCCGCCGGCTCGCCCAATCCACCATGATCCACCTGCTGGACGGGCAGCCCTCAGAGCGCGAGCTTGAGGAGATCCATTCGGCGACGAGCCAGCTCGCGGAGTGGGTGCGGCGGGAGGCCCGCGGCGACGAGGCGATCGCCCATGACGCCTTCCAGGAGAGCGTGGAAGCCTCCCTTCTCGGGGCGGTGCTCGGGCGTCGCCCGCTCCCGGGACCCTCGGAACTCGCCGTCGAGCCGGAGCTCTACCTCCTCGGGCTGGGGGACCTGGTCGGCGAGCTCCGCCGCCTGGTCCTCGGGCGGTTGAACGACGGGGACCTGGCCGGGGCGGATGGCTACCTCGCCCTCATGGACGACATCTTTCGGACGCTCCTGCGGTTCGATACCACACGGGCCATTGTCCAGCTGAAGCCCAAGCAGGACACGGCGCGAGCCCTCCTCGAACGGACCCGGGGCGAAGTGACGATGGCCCATCTCCTGACCCACGCGCGCCCCTCGACCGGGCCGGAGTGATCCGATGAGCGCGCCCCGACAAACGGTTGGCCTCATCGGAGGTTCCGGGGTCGCCGACTTCATCACGACGATCGAGACCCACCGGGTCGGGACCCCTTGGGGAGCCCCCTCGGCTCCAATCCAGGAGGGGCGGGTGGGCTCTCTTCGCGTGCTGTTCCTCCCGCGCCACGGCGTCGGGCATACGATACCGCCGCATCGGGTGAACTACCGCGCGAACATCGACGCGCTGCGCTCTCTCGGAGCGGAGGCGATTGTGACCGTGAGCTCCGTGGGCTCGCTCAAGGCGGAGCTCCCTCCCGGGTCGTTCGTCCTCCCCCAGCAGTTCATCGATTTCACGAAGCAGCGGCCGACCACGTTCTTCGACGGGGGCAAGGTCTTCCACGTCTCCACGGCGGACCCGTTCTGTCCCGACCTGCTCCGCGCGGCCGCGGCCGCCGGGATAGAGGTGAACCATCCGTTCGCGACGGACAAGACCTACGTATGCGTGGAGGGCCCTCGGTTCTCCACGCGCGCCGAGTCGCACTTCTTCCGCGGGCTCGCCGACGTGATCGGGATGACGCTCGTCCCCGAGGTCACCCTCGCCCGGGAGCGGGGGCTCTGCTACGTGTGCCTCGCCATGGTGACGGACTTCGACGTGTGGGCGGACAAGCCCGTCCAGGCCCGGGAGATCGTTGAAACCATGCACAAGAACGTGGCGGCGATGCGAAACGTGGTGATCGACCTGCTGCCGCGAATCGGAACGCTCCCGACGTGCACGTGCGCTCGGGCGCTGGACGACGCAGGGATCTAGGTCGTCCGCGGGCCCCGCCGGACCGTGATAGGGATCACTCCGGCGGCGAACTCCACTTCCGCAATCTCGACGGGGTCGATGAGTCCCGCCCGGACATCGGTGAGGATCGGGGCGCCGAGAGAGATTTGTAGGGCGCGGGCGCCCAGGATCCGGGCGCGCTCAAACCGGGTATAGTCTTCCTCGGACGTCAAGCCCGGTCGACCTGGGCTTGCATGCGAGGCAGAGGGCACCGGAAGTACCTCAGGGATTGACAAGGGTTGCCGTGACTTAAGGGTCGCTATATACCCTTTGCCTGACGCGCGCCTTTGCCCGTAACCCGCCCGGGAGGTTACGTTTGTGTGCAGGAACGGGAGTTCCTTTGTCGGCGGTGCGGCCGCGGGGGCTTCGCTCGGCTTCCTAAGGACCGATGGTGTGCAACGAACGCGGGCTAGGAGGCTCACCTACGGAAAGGTGCTGGTCGATCGACCGGAGGCGCCCCACTTCTCGACGAACGTCTCCTGGGAGAGGGGGTCGACCTCAGATGGGCGGCTGCCCATCCTGAAGAGACTGCCGTATCCAATAGAGCCGGTCCAGTCAACACAACACGAATGGGCCGCTTTTCAGGGCGCATCGGACCTCAACAGAATCGTGCTTCCAATTGCGGTGTGAGCCTTTTGTAGGCAGTTACACTCGGAAGAAACTCTGCCCCTAAACTCGAGAATGTTACAAAGTTGGATTCGCTGCACTCAAACTGAGGTTCGCGCAGGACTCTTCGATTACGATGAGACGATCTTCCCCTACCTACGACGTGATTGGACGGAACTACTCCATCCACCGCCGCCCCGATCCGCGCATCGCAGCTAGAATCAATACTGCGCTGGCGGATGCGCAACGAGTCCTAAATGTAGGCGCGGGGTCGGGCTCCTACGAACCGCGGGGTCTCCCAGTAGTCGCCACCGAACCTTCACGCGTAATGATCGCCCAACGACGTGGGCGAAGTACGAGAGTCGTCCGAGGTGTGGCGGAGGCTCTTCCGTTTTTCGATAAGGCATTCGACGTGGCGATGGCTGTTTTCACTATTCATCACTGGAAGGACCTGAGGAAAGGCTTGAGCGAAATGCGGAGAGTCTCTCGCCGTCAGCTTATACTTACTTTCGATCAGCAAGCAGAATACCGCTTCTGGTTGGTCTCCGACTACTTTCCGGAGATTGCGACCTCCGTTCCGTTCACCGCGGCACGATTTGAGGACATCCTAAGTGAGATGCGGCCCTCGGTTGTGGAACCAATATTGATTCCTCATGATTGTGTCGATGGTTTTCTAGCCGCCTATTGGAGGAGGCCAGCCGCCTACCTAGACCCCGCGAAACGCGCTTGCATCTCTTCGTTCGCCATGATGGATGCCGTTTCGTTGTCGAGAGGACTGACCCGCCTTTCCTCGGACCTCCGCAGCGGGCGTTGGGCGCGGAAGAACGCCCACCTCAAAGAGCAGACCGAGTATGACGGAGGCTACCGCCTGCTGTTGAGCGAGTCATGACCGGCTCGACTACCTGACTCCATTCTCTTGAAGTGTGCCTCCCTACGACCCTATCGGCCAATTGGGGTTTATCAGGGCTCTGGAGTTTGAGATGTTCCGGCAGCCTGTCGGATGTGGTCCCCGAGGCATCGAACGGGAGCGGCGTTGGCGCGAACCTGAGCGGCACCGCGCAGGTACGGAACGAAGGACCGTGTTCTGCCGATCATCAAAACGATGCTCTCTGCCGGCGCCGCCTGCATTGGACTACACTCAACCTCACGCGCCCGAGAAGGTGCGACGGGGGTGGGGGATGGTTGAGCGAGAACTCCTATGGCTTCCGCATCTGCGGTGTGAACGTGACCCCGACCAAGAGTCCCTCGGGAGAAAGAAGGCGCGTCACGGTCTGCCCCCAAGGTTCCTTGCGGTTCTGTACGAGGAGCCGATACCCCTGGTCCACGAGTATCTTGGTCGTTTGACTTAGATCCTCCACGTCAAACTCCAGCCATGCCTGGGGAATCGGGACTTCCTTCGGCCACTCTCGAGTCCCGAAGCACGATTCTGCCGCCTGAGTGAGTGGCCAAATGGCGAAGGTCTTTGCGCCCTCCAGGCCCTCGGTATGAAGATAGCCATCGGCATCCTCGAACTCGAGCCCAAGGGTCTCCGCGTACAATCGCCGGCTGGCCCCGGGATCCCGGGCAACTGGGCCAAACCCTAGGACGAAAAGAACTCGAATCTTCGAGTTTCGGTACCCAGGGGACCCCTTTTTCGACCGCGTCATAGTCCACTCGATTGCTTCAGCCAACATAGCGCTCCTGGGAACATCACGAAACGGCCGTCTCGATACAGTGTTGACCCAGACGAGGCTGGCCGCACTGGGGATTCCTCGGGTCTTCTGGTGTGCGTACGGTCTGGGGAGTTCTCATGGACGAAATGAGTTTGTGTTCGCCGCGAGGGATCGCCGGCGAGGCCGCCGTCTGGGCTATTTCACGCCGACTCGCGGAGGGGTGAAGAACGGGCGGGTCCGGCATGGGTAGCAACGTCGCGGTTTCTGAAGCTATAGAGAGCCAGGGGGTGGGCAGGTAGATTCTCATTCAACTCGGTCTAGAAATCGCCGGACCAGCGAAATGTACCTGTCCCGGTCCTCAAAGAATAGCTGGTGCCCTCGGCCTCGTGCAATGAATAGCTGAGAATCAGGGATAGCCCGGTGGATCTCGCGTGCGCAATCGGGAGTGATGTGGTCGTGCTCACCGGTCGTGATCAGGGTGGGAATCCGAATGCGTGGAATCTCCTTCGTTACGTCCCATCCGGCCATCGTTCCGGTCTGAAAGCCGTCGTAGAACAGCCGGGGGGCGGAGTACCCCATGGCTTCGAGGATCCGGCGGTTCGAATGCTGAGAGGTCATGAGAACCTCGAAGACACGGTTTTCCGTTCGCTCTGTGAAGCGCCGCCTGAATTCTTCTGCCGCTCGGATGGAGGTGCGCGTCATCACCCCGGTTCGTTCGAACTCGAGCCACGCGCGTTTGTTTGCGGGAGAAAGCTGCGACACCCTTCGACGGCGGGACCTCCACAACGACCGCATAGATGCGTATCCGCTAGAAACGACAAGGGACCGCCAGGACCGCGGATGCCGAATCGCGGCTTCAAGGGCCAGCGCTCCCCCGTAGCTGTGGCCAAAAAGGTGAACCCGTCCGAGCTGGAGTTGGAGTCGAAGTTGATCTGCGTCGTCTGCTGACGAAGCGATAGTGTAGTTTCGGTAGGAGATGCGGCGTTCGGAGCGACCGCAGCCGGCTTGGTCGTAGAATACGACCTCATAACCAGCCCCGACGAGATCCCCCAGCGGGGTCAGGTACTCGTGAGTCGAGCCCGGTCCACCGTGGAGTACAAGGACGGTACCTCGATTCGGTTCGCCAACCCGCCGATAAAATAGACGCTTGTTCCGGACCCAGACGCGACCCGTCCGGTCGGGAAGCCCCACGCCGGAGCTACCGACCCCCGGTAAATATGGTTCCCGTACGCGCGACGAACGGCTCCTCGGCTTCTCTCGGTAGAGCCGTACGGCGGTCGAGTTCTTCTGCTATGCGGACTCAGCGTCGGCCGAGACCGACTCGACAGGCCGCCCCTGCCGCACTCTGAGCTACACCCGGTCCAACCTGGACCGCGACTCGGGGAGGCTCCAGAAGCCAGACCTAGTTTCTGTGCACGGTCTTCAGTTTCTGCGCGGCCCGGGGGTTTCTGGGCAAAGCCCTGACGCCCGGGATGGACTTCCGACTCCGTCCGGAGAACGAGCCGGCGAGTCGGGCGATACTACGATGAGCCCGATCGGGCTGCTGGAACCCGGGGCCGGGGGGCGCTCCATGGCAGCGGTGAGCGGGGCGAGGGGTCCAATTTCGAGCCCCTGGAATTCGAGACGTCGCCGGCTGCTCTTGGGGCTCTACTTCGCGCTGCTGGTCGGGCTGATCGTCTGGCTGCTCTGGGTCTTCGAGGTAGGTCCCTACGTTCAGAACGGGTTCCTTCCCGGGGCGTCGGGATTCGTCTTGACGGGCCCCGTCAGCCGCGTTCCTCCCGGGGCGATTGGGTGCCGGGCCATCAGCGGCAATCTCTGCTATTCCGCGTGGTTTATCACCGCGTACCGGGGCCGGAGCGTGGGCGATTTGCGTTGGAATGTGGGGAACGCATCCGACCCGCAGGCCCCCCCACTGCCCTTGGGCCCGGGCGCCGAGATCTCCGTTCTCAATCCCACCGGGGGTGTCCTCGCGACATGGAACGTTTCCGCCGAGGCGTGGTCGGCGGGGGCGACGGCAATCCTGCCGCAGAACGTCCAGGTTCCGGTGGTGCTCGATACCGGACTCCTATCGAACAGCACCCTATCGAATGCCATGCTGTGGGGAGCCCTCGAAGGGCAGGGAAGTGGGGTCAACCTGATCCCGGGTTGAGGGAGAGTCTCCGGTTCGCCTATCGTTCGTGCACTTCCGCGCTAGGGTCGCTCTCCGCGTATTCGAAACGCCGCCGGGAAACAGAATCTCGGCGTTCCGTTCCCGCGGCTCGGCGCTATCGCCCCGATCCTTGGAGAACGGGCCCTTGAAAAACAGTACCTCCGTGTAGGGCACGGGGTCGGAGAAACCCTTAGAGGACCCTGTCAATCCGGAGGTCGTGCCGGGGATTCGACGGCGGTTCCTCCGTGAGGTGTTCCTCCGGATCTGGAGATTCCTTGCCCTGTTCGCCGCCGTCTATCTGGTGGCCGCCGTGGCCTTCTATTTCCTGGAAGGGTACAGCGGCTCCCCGCTCAATGCCTTCTACTGGGCGATCGTCACGCTCTCGACGGCGGGCTACGGCGACGTGGTCCCGACCAACGCACCCGCGAAGCTCCTCACCATGGGGGTGCTCTTCACCCAGATCTTCCTCCTCGGCTATCTTATCAGCGTGATCAGCTCGACCGTGAGCCAGGAAGCGCAGCGACGGGCGCTCGGGACGCTCGGCACCGACATGAAAGACCACATCGTCGTCCTCGGTTCTTCCGCCGTGAGCCACGCCGCCGTCCGCGAGCTGTTGAACGCGGAGTACAAGGTCGCCTGGGTCGTCGACCGCGCCGAGGAGGTCGCGAACGCGAAAGGGACCCTCCCCGAAGAGAGCCTCTTCGTCACCTACGGCGCCGCCGCGGACCGGGAGATCCTCTCCCGCGTGAACATCGCGGACGCGCACAGCGTCATCGTCGCCACCGGGGACGACGCGGTCAATCTCATCGCCGTGCTCAATCTCCGCGCCCACGCCCCCAATGCCCGGGTCGTGGTCTCCGTGGGACGGCCCGAGCTCAAGGAGACGCTTCGCTCGGCAGGAGTCACGTTCGTCGCCTCGCCTGGGGACATGGGGGGCCGGCTCTGCGCCAGTGCGGCGTTCGAGCCGGAAGTGGCGCTCGCGCTCGAGGACCTGACGGCCGCCGACGTGACGTCGGACATTGCGCAGTACATGCTCGCGGCCGATACCCGCCTCTCCTCGCAGAGCGTAGTCGAAGCCGAGCGGATCGTCCGCGACGCGACGGACTGCCTGGTCGTCGGCTACGCGCGGGCCAAGGCGGACGGGACGTTCACGCCCCGGCTCAATCCACCGCAGACCGACCGGCTGCAGCCTGGGGATGCGCTCCTCCTCATCGGCACGCTCGAGAACCTTCGCAGATTCCGCCGATGGTGGGGTCGTAACCAGGGTCGGTAGACCCCGGGGGGACCGCCCGCGCGGCAGCGGTCGCAACCGGGCTACCGAGTCGGACCCTCCCGTGCCGTAAGAGGGAGTCCAAGCGTACGGTCTTATGGAAAAAGTCGGTCGCCGTACCGGCGATGGCGGGGTTCGTCAGCAGCGTCGAGTACTACGCGCTCCTCGAGATCTTCATCCTGCTCGCCTTCGCCGAGCTGCTTCGCTCCATCGCCGAACGCTACGGGTTCCCCCCGACGGTCGGTCAGGTGATCGCGGGGGTCGTCCTCGGCATGGGGGCCCTCGGCGGCGTGCTCAACGGCCTCCTCGGTGTCCAGCTGTTCGTCATCAACGACCTCGTGCTCCTCTTCGCCGACTTCTCGGTCATCCTCCTCATCTTCGCGGCCGGGCTCGAGGGGGGGTTCAGCTCGCTCCGCGAAGGCGGAGCGGCGGCGGTCGGCGCGGCGATCCTGGGGGACCTCGTCCCGTTCGCCGGAGCGTTCGTCGTCTTTTCGCTCTTCGTCCCGGTCCATACCGCCCTCCTCATCGGGGTCGCCGCCGGGGCGACGAGCACCGCCGTGGTGGCGTCGTTCCTGCGCTCCGAGGAGCTCGGACGCGCCCCGGCTGGCAAATTCCTCCTCAACGTGGCCGCCCTGGACGACGTGGTGGCCCTCCTCCTCCTCTCCGTCGCATTGAACCTTAACCCGTCCAACCCGAACATCATCGCGATCAGCGGCGGCATCGTCTATTCCGTCGTGGCCTGGCTCGTCATTCTCTTCGCCTCGGTCTACCTCATTCCGCGCATCCTGCGGCCGCTCAGCTCGCGGGCCTCCCACGACGTGCCGTTCGTCATCCTGTTCGCGCTCGTCGCGATCGTGGTGGGGCTCGGCTTCTCCGCCATCATCGGGGCGTTCATCGCCGGGCTCGCGGTCGGGGAGAGCCTCCTCGCGACCCGGACCAAGCGGATCGCCGACATCCTGGTCGCCATCTTCGGCTCGCTCTTCTTCATCGTGATCGGGGCGCAGTTCGACGCCCATACTCTCCTCGACTACCACGTGATCGTCTTCGCCCTCCTTCTCGTCGTCATCGCGTCGTTCGGGAAGGTCGCGGGGGTCTTCGTCATCGCCCGATTCCGGTTCCCCGAGCGGAAGGTGGCGGGGTCGATCGCCCTCGGGATGATTCCCCGTGCGGAGATCGGTCTCATCGTGGGGGCGATCGGCTACTCGATCGGCGCGTTCGACCAGCAGGTCCTCGGGGCCATCATCCTCATGGCGCTCCTCACGACCGCCATTGGCGGCTACCTCTTCCGACGGGTCGCCGGGAATCTTCGAGATCCGGCGCTCACTCCAGTCCCGTCGGCTCTCTAGCGAGGATGGCCCGGTCGTCCAGCGACCCGGGCCGACCGTAGGAACTTCCGCACGGCGGAGCGGAACGCCAGAGGTCGCTCGAGATTGGCAAGATGGCTCGCGCGCGGGAGCGCGACGAAGACGGAGCCCGGAATCCGGCGGGCGATCCCGCGGGAAGACGGGTAGAGGAAGTCGTCCTGCCCCACGAGCACGAGCGTGGGCAGCCGGAGGCGGCGGAGCCGCGGACGGGCATCCCAGCGCGCGAGGGTCCCGTCCACGACAAACTCGTTTCCTGTGCGCGTCATCATGGCTCGGTAGACGGCCGGATTCAGCCGGCTGGCGGCGAGGTCCGAGGAGGGAGCTCGAAGGTATCGGGTCTGGAACGGCTGCCCAAGCTCCTCGGTCAACTTCTGATAGGCCCGCGTCCGGAACGCCCGGGCCCGTTCCAGCTCGCGCAGTTGCTTCCGTTGTATCCGCGTCGCCCGGCGAAGGATGAGGCGGTTGGCGGTGCGCAGGTCGGCCGCGCTCGCGGCGGTCCCGCACAGTAGGAGGCTCCGGAGCGCTTCGGAGTGGGCGAGCGCGTACTCGATCGCGACGAAGCCACCCGCGGAGAATCCGAGGAGGTCGAACTGATCCAGGTGGAGCACGTTGCGCGCCGCGTCCAGGTCTTCGACGAGGGCGGCCAGCGTGTACGCGCGGGCCGAACGGGGGCGGTACGAGCGGCCAACCCCACGGGGATGGAACAGAACGACCCGCCGTCCGCGCCCCGCGAGGCGGAGTAGGTTCGAGAGATACTCCGAGGTCAGCCCCGGGCCGCCCGGGTGCACGATGAGGGTCCGGGGGCCGCGGCCGGCGACAACGTACTCGAACCGTCGCCCGTTCGGGAGCCGAAGCGTGCGCGCACTCGCCATCCGGTCCGCGAGGGGATTCCGGGCTTAAGCTCGGCTCCTGGGGTCTTCCCGGCTAGTAGGCTGCTCGACGCAAATGCGGGAGGGTGGCGAGGAAGATTCCGGTGATCCCGAGAACCAGAAGGCCGCTCACGGCCAGCACGCCGTTGAGGCTGAGGAGGCGCGAGAACGCGCCCGCGAGGAGTGCCCCGATGGGCTGCGGGGCGGTGAGCACCGCCATCATCATCCCATTCGACCTCCCCCGGAGATGATCGGGTACCCTCACCTGGAAGAGGGCGCCGAGCGGCAGGTTGGCGACGATGAGGGCGACCCCTAGCGCCCCGGTGATCGGGATGGCCAAGGCCGCGATGGGGAAGACGCCCAAGGCGCCGATGCTGGCCCCGATCCCGGCGATGCCGACGAACAGGAGTCGGCCGACGTGGCGACGGATGTTGACGGCCCCGAGCACCGCCGCGCCGACGATCGACCCGGCGGCCAGGGAGGCCAGAAGGAACCCGTAGGTCGCCGCGGAACCCCCCAGCGACAGCTTGGCGTACGGCGCCAGGAGAGCGAGGAGGATTCCCCCGAAGATGTTGAGCGTCAGGCCCAGGAGGAGCAGTTCGGACAGTACCCGGTCGGAGCGAACGAAACGCCATCCTTCCACGAGGTCCCGTCCAAGGCTGGACGGCGGGCCCTCCGGGGTTACCGGCGCACGTGTGTACGCCGCCGACACGAACGCGACCAGCAGCACGGCGACGAAGAAAGTGGCGGCGTCATAGTAGAGAGGGAAGGCGATGCCGAACACCGCCACCACTAATCCGCCCAGCGACAGGCTGACGAGCTGGTTGGACGAGGTGCTGAACGAGTAGAGGCTGTTGGCGGCCATGAGGTCGTCGGAGGCGACCAGCCGCGGCAGCAGCGCAGGGACGGTCGCGCGGGGGAACTGCGCCGCGGCATTGAGCAGGAAGACCAGGACCAGAATGGCCCCGAGGGTCAGCAGGTGGGCGACCAGCAGGAGGGCGAGGAGCCCTACCGTGACCCCCTGGAGGGCGATGGTGGCCTCGAGGAGCTTCTTTCGGTCGAATCGGTCGACGAAGACGCCCGCCAGTGGAGCGACGATGACCGTGGGGAGGAGCTCGACGGCGACGGTGACCCCCGTGTAGAACGCAGATCCAGTGAGGTCCAGGACGAGCCAGAGGAGCGCAACGTCGAAGATGAAATCCCCTGATTGAGAGACCAGTTGGCCCAACCACAGGAAAGAGAAGGAACGGTTCGCCAGGACGCGTCGGTAGCTCGGGCGCTCCCCGGCGGGCTCCGCCATGATCGCGGCGGCCCTGCGGCGAACGGCCGCTTTAGGGTTTGCGCGGGGTAGAGTGGGTCGATGGGACGAGGCGGTCGTGTTGGAGAGGCTGGAGACCGCGAGACGGTCGGGAAACGGCAGCGAAGGGGGGATGCGGGCACCGGGATTTGAACCCGGGTTATAGGCTTGGCAAGCCTATGTGATAACCAGACTACACTATACCCGCAGCCCGAACCGCTCTAGTGCGGGGTCTATTTGATGATATACCCGGGGGGCGACCGTTTCACTCGAGAAACGGGCCACCCGGTCGGCAGGGAGTGATTACGGGCAAGCCGCCAGACGGAGAGGCAACGAAGGGAGCCTAGGGGACGGGAGGGTTGATGATCACGATGAAACGGGTCTACGAGCCCGCGAGCCCGACGGACGGGATGCGCGTCCTCATTGACCGGCTGTGGCCTCGGGGTGTCTCCAAGCGCCAGGCGCGGGTCGACCGGTGGATGCGCGAAATCGCGCCGACAGATGGGTTGCGTCGCTGGTTCGGCCATGACCCCGAGCGGTACCCTGAGTTTCGTGAACGCTACCTGGTCGAGCTCTCGGCCCACCGCTCCGAGCTGAGGGAGCTCGCCTCGGCGGCCCAGCAAGGGCCACTGACCCTCCTCTACGCCGCTCGCGATCCTGAGCATTCGAACGCGCGGGTGCTCTGGGAGATTCTGACGGAAGCAAAGGCCCGACGGTCCTCCGAAACCCTCCTGCCACGCTCGGGCTCCCGACGGTCCGGGGGAACGAAGACGGCCCGCCGGGGCTAAAGGGGTCGGTCCACATCCCCGCGGCGATCGCGATGTCCACCCCGCCGCCCCTCCAAGAAAATGAGGTCGTCCAGCTACGACGCCGGGAGGGGGACACCGTCCTCCTGCGTCTTCGGCGCGGGCCCCAGAGCGTCGAGGGGCGGGGCGTCGTCGACCTCACCGGGGAAATCGGCCAACCGCCGGGCCGGCTCGTCCAGTGGGCGGGCGCGCGCTACGAGGTGGTCCGGCCGTCGCTTCCGG
>DASRSW010000043.1:0-8931 GCA_035656275.1 Thermoplasmata archaeon | reverse complement strand
GTCTTCGGATTCGTGGCCCCGGTTCCGTTGGGCGGCGTCGGCTACCTCCCCGTGGCGTTCGGGTCGTACACGGTGACGCTTTCCGCCTTCGGGGCGAAGCAAACGTACACGTTCACGGTGAGCGGCTCCTCTCCGTTCACGGTCGCCTTCTATTTCGCGTCACAGCCGATCCCGGCTACGACCACCGTCAATCTCCCCAGCACGGTCGCCCTCCCCGCCATCGTTGGCCTCGTCGGGGCCACCGTGACCGCCTTCCCTGTGGTGAGATGGTTCCGCGAGCGCCGGAAGAAGGCCGAGGCCGAGCAACGTCGGATCACGCTGTAAACGAGTAAGGAGAAACGCATGGGAACACCGAGTACGAACACGAGCCCACCGGGAGCCCGACCGCCCGCGACGCCGACCCCTCAGCCGGCCGCGCCGGCACCGGCGCCAGCGAAGCCGGCCCCCGTCGCTCCGGCCGCGAAGCCCGCTCCGAAGCCCGCTCCGCGGGCAGCGCCGACGGGCACGACGGCGATCCGCCCCGCGACGCGGCCCGGCACTCCTGCGGCCCGGGGACCGCCCCGGCCACCGGCCCGCGCCGGCGCCCGCCGCCCTCCCCCTCCGAAGAAGCGGGGACGGACGTTCTGGACGCTGCTCCTGGTGGGCCTCATCCTGGTCGGAACGGGTGCGGGACTCTGGGTCGCGTTCTACCCGGCGATCGTGAACGCCCAGACCGCCTCCCAGTTCCTGACGAGCTCCCACGCCGCCGTCTCCTCCAACAAGGCGGCGACGATCGTCACGCTGTCGAGCTCGTCGTATCAGCCGGGGAACACCGTCGTCATCAAGGACACGGTCAAGGGCCTCGCCTACAACGCGTCGACGGGGACCACGGTCCTCACGTTCACGTCGATCGCGGGCCTCCCTTCCGCGCAGCGCTCAGCGCAGTCGACGCTCGCGAACGACCTGTTCGCCACCATCTCCGGCCCGGTGACGTGGCTTTCCGCCGGCCAGACGATCGTGATGACGTTCACGGTCGTGCAGGCCCATCTTCCCACCGGCGTCTACGGGGGCCTGAGCTACATCACGCTCGATGCCGCGGCCGACGCGACGTACAATGCGATCAACCACGGCTTGAACGGCGCGCAGCAGGTCGCCATCGGGCAACAGTTCCTGCAGCCGTACCCGGCGCCGCTCTACGATTACCTGTTCTTCTTCCTCATGGGCGTGGGCGCGCTCATGGTCGCGCTGGCGTTCCTGTTTGACCGGCAGGTGGAGCGCTGGCTCCTCAAGCAGACGAAGGAGCCGAAGCACCTCACGACCGCCGTCATGGGCTTCACGGCGCTCTTGGGCGGCTTCTTCATGCCGTTCTACCCGTGGCCGTGGGTCTTGTTGATCGCCGGCGCGGTGATGCTCATCGCCTGGAAGTTCCCCCAGCTCTCGCTCCTCGTGCTGGTCCTCTTCGTGGCCCCCGAAGTCGCTTACCAGTCCGGGGCGTTGGGGTTCATCTTCCTCTTCGCCGCGATCCCCGTGCTCTTCGCGGCGCTCCTCGACTTTAGGTTCGGTGTCGGGGCGCTCCTGACGCTCTTCCTGGCGCCGGTCGGGCTCTCGTTCGCGGTCCCGGTGTTCCTCGCGATGATCTTCTCCCTCTACCTCGGTCTCGCGGTCGCGGTCGCGGGCGGTCTCCTCGTGACGCTGTTTGTCACGCTCGGGAACCTGCCCGTCCTGGGCTACCTCGTCGGACCCGGGGCGGTGGGGAGCCCCAGTCTCATCGCGGGGCATGCGGCGAGCCAGAATCCCACGCTGCCGCTCCCCTACTTCACGGCGAACAGCATCGGCCAGGCCTACGGCGACATGCTGAACCCGAACACCCAGATCCTCGCCCTCGGCGGATCGGGCGTGGGCCTCATCGCGATCCCGCTCGCCCAGATCGGCGCGTGGTGTCTTGCGACCTGGCTCGTCACTTACGCGCTCAAGGACCGGGAGAACCAGTCGTACGAGAACCTGATGAAGTACTCCGTCGCGTCGGGGGCCATCCTCGCCGGCGTCACCGGCATCTCCCTCGTCTCGTTCAGCTACACGGGAATGTCGGATATCGCGGTCCTCGGGCTCATCCCCGGAATGATCACCGCGGTCGCGGGTTCGCTCATCATCCGGGACGCGTTCGAGGCGTTCTTCACGAGCCGGCTCGGCGGGACCGCCGTCGGGACGCGGGTCGCGGAGATGAAGGGGCTCACCAAGGTCACGTTCGAGATGGTGGGCGGTCTCCACGATGTCAAGGCCGACATCAAGGAGTCGATGATCATCCCGCTGATGCGGAAGGACGTCACCACCCGCTTCAAGCTCGAACCGCCGAAGGGGATCCTCCTGTTCGGACCGCCGGGCTGCGGGAAGACCATGCTCATGAAGGCGCTCGCGAGCGAGCTCGGGGTCGAGATGATCTCCATCAAGTGCTCCGACCTCATGAGCAAGTGGTACGGAGAGAGCGAGAACCGCGTCGCGGAGCTCCTGCGGACCGCCCGCGAGCGGGCCCCGTGCATCCTCTTCATGGATGAGATCGACGCCGTCGCGAAGCGGCGGGACATGTACACGGCGGACGATGTGACGCCCCGCCTGCTCTCGATCCTTCTCTCCGAGATGGACGGGATCGACAAGTCCGCCGGGGTCATCGTCGTCGGCTCGACCAACAAGCCCGACCTCATCGACCAGGCGCTCATGCGCCCGGGCCGCCTCGACAAGATCATCTACGTCCCGCCGCCCGACTTCAACGAGCGGATGGAGATCATCCACGTCCACCTGGTCGGGCGACCGGTGACGAACGACGTCGACCTCGCGGAGATCGCGAAGAAGACGGAGCGGTTCAGCGGGGCCGACCTCGCGAACCTCGTGCGGGAGGCCGCGACGATCGCGGTGCGCCGCGAGATGATGACGGGCGTCTCGACGCCCATCACCATGGACGACTTCCGCCAGGTGATGCCGCGGATCAAGCCGTCGATCTCGCTCCGGATGATCTCCGACTACGAGACGATGAAGATGGACTACGAGCGGAAGATGCACCAGGTCCAGCGGATGGAGCGCAAGATCGTCGTCCGGTGGGACGACGTCGGCGGCCTCACCGACATCAAGCAGGCGATCCGCGAGTACGTCGAGCTGCCGCTCACGCGCCCCGAGCTCATGGAGAGCTACAAGATCAAGACGGGGCGCGGGATCCTCCTCTTCGGTCCCCCCGGATGCGGCAAGACGCACGTCATGCGCGCCGCGGCGAACGAGCTCAACGTGCCGATGCAGATCGTCAACGGCCCCGAGCTCGTGAGCGCGCTGGCCGGCCAATCCGAGGCCGCGGTCCGGGACGTCCTCTATCGGGCCCGCGAGAACGCGCCCAGCATCGTCTTCTTCGACGAGATCGACGCGCTCGCGAGCAAGGATTCGATGAAGACCCCCGAGGTCTCGCGCGCCGTGAGCCAGTTCCTGACGGAGATGGATGGGCTGCGGCCGAAGGACAAGGTGATCATCATCGCGACCACCAACCGGCCGCAGACGCTCGACCCGGCGCTCTTGAGGCCCGGGCGGTTCGACAAGATCTTCTACGTGCCGCCCCCCGACGTGACGGCCCGGCAGGACATCTTTAGGATCCACCTCAAAGGGGTCCCGACCGAGGGCGCCATCGACTTCGGCGACCTGGCGCGGCGCTCCGAAGGGTTCTCGGGGGCCGACATCGCGTCCGTCGTGGACGAGGCGAAGCTGATCGCGCTGCGCGAGCAGCTCGTCACCGAGACGAAGGAGACCCCGGGCGGCATGGGGCTCTTCACCGCCGGCGCGGGCACGCCCACGCCCGCGCAGAAGATCGAGCCGGCCTCGAAGGTCGTCGGCGTTCGCATGGCGAACCTGAGCGAGGCGATCGGCCGGACCAAGTCGTCCATCACCGCGGAGACGCTCGCCTGGGCCCAGGAGTTCATCAAGTCCTACGGGACGAGGACGTAGGGAAGGCCGCGGGCGCGGATGGAGGCGGGGAAACGATGCGCGCAGGTCGGCGTCATGCCCCCGCGCTCCCTGCCCAGGCCCGGGTAGCCCGGAGCCCCCGATGGCCACGATCGAGTCGGTCCGGCGCTCGATGTCGGCGACCAGCTGGCTCGGGGTCGGGGTCGTGGGGCTCGCGGTGTTCCTCCTCGGGATCTACCGACCCGCGCTCGCGCGCTTCCCGTATTCCGCCGACCTCCAGATCGCCGTCGCCATCCTCGGCGGCGCCATCACGGTGGTCGGCCTCAGCTTCTGGTGGGACTCCCGGGCCGAGGAGATCAAGCACCCGCCGCAACGCCCCCTCAAGGGGCGCGCGAAGGAGATCGGCATCGCCCCCAGCTTTGAGGTCTACCGTCCCGAGCCCGTGGTCCGCCCACCGGCGCTGGGAGAGGGGCACCCCGACGAGGATGACTAGGGAGGGCGACCGGCAGTGAGGAGCCGCTGGTCCCAGGCCGCCTTCGCCGTGGCCGTCCTCTTCGGGTTCCTCGTCCTCGCCCTCCCGACCCCGGGGGCTGTCGTCCCGGGGGCGCTTCCGGCCCCCAGCCGCCCCCTGGCGGGAGGATCTCCGGCGTCGCTCCTCGCCTTACCGCTCGTCCCCCATCCCGCCGTCGGCTGCCCGAACACCAACCCCCCCACGCCGGCCTACACGACTGTGGGCGGCCTCGCGCCCCCTTCCCCCACGCTTCTCTACCAGATCCCCTGCAACCTGGTCTCGGAGGACGAGGTTCACGCGACCTTCTCGTCCAATCAAGCGTACTCGGGGGAGCGGTTCACGGTCCCGCTCTGGCTACCGCCCGACGGGTCCGTCTCCCAGTCGAGCGCCACGTATGAGGTGCTCCTCGGCGTCGTCGTGGCGGGCGACTCCGATTCGGCGTGGGGGCAGTCGTACGCCGAGCTCACGTTCACCCCCGGCTCCAACGCCTGGTCCGAGGACGTCGCCGTCTGGTCGATGCGGAACGACTCCCTCTACGGGGGGAGCACCGCCGAGAGCACGTGGGCGTGCCCGACCAACTCCATGGCGTTGAGCTGGAACGAGTCGTTCTTCTGCGTCGTGCAGATGGTCTCCACGACGAGCCTCGGGGTCAGCGTCGCCGGCAACTCCTTCGTCAACGTCACGTTCGTGGGGAAGGCCGGAGGTTCCGGCGGGCTCACGGTCTACTCGAACGATTCCACGAACTCCGCCGACTCGACCAGCTACACGTTCAGCTCCACGAACACCGGTTCCAACACCTTCGAGCCGTTCTACAACGCCTCCTGCCCCGATGCGTGCTTCCTCAAGTGGGCGTTCCCGTACGGGAACGGGTTCGGGGCGTTCCCCGTCTCCTACTCGGAGCCGACGATCCGGGGGATGCCGCCGCTCGCGATCGGGGTGCCCCGGTACTGGTCCCCCTCGTCCACCACCTACGCGGGAGAGTTCCCGCTCTTCGCGACCGAGTCGACCTCGGGGGTGTGTAACCAGCTCGCGCCGCCCGCGACGGTGGCGAGCTGCGCGAACTTCCTCATCAACGGCGGCACCGGCTACTATCCGTTCTTCTCCTTCAACGGCAGCCAGATGAACTACGGGTCGGACTGGCCGTGGACCAGCATTCGCATGGGCGGGCCCACAGGGCAGTTCCTCGCGAACGGCGCGGCGAACGACCTGACCCCGCTCTGGTTCTTCAGTCGGTCGAACTCGAGCCTTGCCGGGTTCTCCCCGCCGGCGAGCACCATCTACCTCAACGCGACCGCCGAGGCCTTGGGCTCGGTGAGCGGGGTCACCTATTCCTACCAGCTCAACGGGGGAAGCTGGACCGGCGGAAGCCTCGCGAAGCAGAGCGGCAGCACGACGAACGCCACGTACTCCGTCGCGCTTCCGAGCTCCCTCGGGAATGGGGAGCTCAACTACACGCTGAACGCGACCGACCTCGCGGGCTCGTCTCTCCGGGATCCCCCCTTCTCCACGTACCACATCCGTCGGGGCCCGCTGCCTACGTTCACCGTGAACCTCACGACGAACGGGGGGAGCTGTGCGCGCGTCGAGATCGCCGGGGTGAACTACACGTCGGGAAGCCAATTCGTCACGCACCCCGGCTTTTTCCCGCTGCGGGCCGTCGGCTGCTACCCGTGGAACTTCACGCAGTGGGTGCCCACGGGCGGGACCGCCATCACGCCCAACCTGGCGGTGCGCAGCGGCATGCTGGAAGTGTACGGGAACGGCTCCGTGAACGCGGTCTGGGCGTACATTCGGCCGATCGATACGATCGACATCGCCACCAGCCCGACCATCTGCGGGCTCATCGGCCTCGACGGAAACAACTACTCGAACGGGGCCACGGTCCAGCTCCTGGACGGCCTCTCCCACGGGCTCGGCGTGACGACCTGCGGGAGCTACTTCTTCGCCGGCTACACGTTCGTCGGGAACTTCACGATCCTCGGAACCTCCTTCGTCCCGAACGGCAACGGCACGCTGACCGCGAACTTTGTCCCCTCCTCGTCGGCCGTCTCGATCCAGTTCTTTACCGAACCGTCGACCTGCGGCGGCGTCCTCTACCGCGGCGCCGGCTACACGAACGGGGAGTCCCTGAGCGTGCTTCCGGGCACCTACGCCATTGCCGGGGGACCGTGCGCCCACTTCGGCTTCCTCGAGTGGCAGCTCTCGGGGGGCCTCAGCGTCTCGGGGAACAATCTCACGGTCACGAGCGCCGGATCGATCACCGAGGTGAACTACCACCTGACCGAGGTGACGTTCCGCATCAATCCCTCCTCCTGCGGGACGGTGTTGTTCGACACGACGAGCTTCTCAGACGGTCAGGTCGTCTCCGTGCAGAACAACTCGACGCACACCGTCTACCCGGTGAACGCGAGCAACTGCTACCTGATCGCGATGAGCGCGACGGGGGGCATCACGCTCCAGGGGAACTACGCCGTCATCAATGGCTCGGGCGAGGTCGACGTGTCGTTCGCCGTCGGGATCCCGTCCGATACCATCGCCTTCCTGACGAGCCCGGCGAACTGCGGGTCCATCTGGTTCAACAACCAGCCGTACTACAACGCGAACTTCACCTCGGTGGCGCCCGGGCTCGTCGTGACGATCACGGCGAAATCCTGTGCCGGATATGGGTTCGTCCGCTGGCTTACGTTCGGGCCGATCTCCATCGTCGGCACGACCGCCTGGCTCAACTCGAGCGGGGCGATCGAGGCGGTCTTCGAGCCGCTGGCGGAGCTGTTCCTCAACACGGTGCCCGCGAGCTGCGGCTCCATTGTGCTCAACGGCCAGAGCTACACGAACAACGTGACGATCCTCATCCCGCAGCTCGCCACCTATAGCCTCGTCGCGGTGCCGTGCAGTGGCTTTACGCTCTCCCACTGGGAGAACACGAGCAGCCTCCTCATCTCGCCCGGGAGCATCTATGTCGCCGGCGGCGGGGTCCTCACCGCGGTGTTCGTCCCAATCGTGTACTCGATTCTCGTGACCCTGAACCCGCCGTCATGCGGGGACATCCTGGTGAACGGCGCGCGCACGACGAACGGCACGCTCCTCCACCTCGCCCAGGGGAGCTATCCCCTCACTCCCCAGCCGTGCCTCGGAGACCACCTCGACCACTGGGAGATCGTGGGGAATCTCTCGGTGAGCGGCGCCACGCTCACGGTGGGAGGCGCCGGGAACCTCACGGCCGTCTTCCTCCCCGTGCCCCCCTCGGTCACGCTGTCGGTCTTCTCGAGCACGCTCGTTGGTCAGGAGGTCGAGCTCTTCGCGACCGTGGCGGTGCCGGTGCCCCCCTTCAACTACACCTACACGTGGAGCTTCGGGGACGGAACACCGTCCGTCACCACCCCGGCGAACTTCACGAGCCACACCTTCCGCTCGACGGGGAGCTACACCGTCGCCGTGAGCGTCCATGACCCGTTCGGACGCGTGGTGAACGCGAGCGCCCCGATCAGCGTCTTGCCCGTCGGCGGCACGCAGGCCGTCACGCTCTCCTCCCTCCAGATCGCCGCGTTCGGGGTCATCGGCGCCGCCCTTCTCCTCGTCTTCGCGGTCGCCTACCTGCGAGGCCGCTCCGCCCGAGGGCGCGACGCGCCCGAGGGCGCGGCGGGACCAGCGCCGGCCCCTCCCTCTCCTGAGACGGAACGAAACCATGATAAGTAGTGAACAGCACACCGAGCGAGCCTCCATGAACGCGGTATTGGATTCCCGGGTCCCCACGTCGACCGTTTCCTCCCGACGGCGCAGCCTTGGCCAGGTGGGCCTCGTGGCGCTGGTCGCGATCCTGGCGATCCCCCTGTTGCCCGGACTCGTCGCCGCGCCGACCACCGGGAACTCCGCCGGGGCGTGGGCTCCGCTCGGAACCCATGCGAAGGTCGCGGCGAGCCCCGTCTCCCCGACCACCCATCTCACGAGCCTCCCCGTCGTGAACGGCCGCTTTGCCGGGACGAACGTCCCCGCGACCGGGTTCCCCGCCTCCGCCTTCGCCCGCCCCCAGGTCAGCTCGCACTCCGTCGCCGCCGCCCCGTCGGGCCTCGGGGGAAGCTCCACGTCCTCCAACTTCTTCGTGAACGGCTCCGACTGCCAGGGGTGGGGCCAGACCACGGCGGGCTTCCAGTTCCCCCTATCCTTCGCGGGCTCGGCGATCACGAACGCGAGCGGTTCCAACCGCACGCTCGTCGCCGCGGGAGGCTCGCTCCAGGGCGCCTACAACTTCACGGGCGGCAACCTCTGCAACACCTTCTCCGTGAGCCCCGCGTTCGCCCAGAGCGGGGTCACCGAGGTCGCGCGGAGCACCGATGGGGGCCACACGTGGCCCGCGTCGACCTTCCTCTCCATCAACACGACGCACTGGGCCACGACGGGCGACCCCTCGAACGGGTCGATCCACTGGGGAAGCCCGACCATCGCCAGCGGGCCGAACAACAACGTCATCGTCGCGGACATCTACATCTTCGGCTGCTACTTCGCGC
>DASRSW010000042.1:0-1871 GCA_035656275.1 Thermoplasmata archaeon | reverse complement strand
TCGAGGACATTCTGGAGAAAAGCCCGGTAGTCCGGAATCCCTTCGAACCGTGCTGTGGTGGTCATTCGCCGTTCGGACGGCGGACGGCTGCCCTCCACCGTTACCACCTATCGACCTTGGGTGCCGCCTATAAGCCCCGGTCGTGATAGAAAGCTTACGGGCTAACCCGAACGATAGTCCGCCAGGGCCGGGGTTAGGCCTGAACTAACGCCGCGGTAAACGGAGGGAATCCATCGTTCCGGCGTCGGGAACGCCCGAGTGGATGCTACCGGCTCGCGGCGAGCTCGGCGACCGGAGCTCCGTCGGTCTCTGGAACCGACGGAGGCTCGGTGATCCTCAAGAACAGGAAGATCGGTTGCGCGAGCCAAGCCACGGTCCAGCCGCGTTGGGTCAGCGAATAGCGGACCCGCGGCGGGCGCGTATCGATGATCTCCCGCTGGACCATGCCGTTCTGCTCGAGCTCCTTGAGCTTGAGCGAGAGGACGCGGGGACTGATGCCGGGCATGCTCCGCCGCAGTTCCTCGAAGCCCACGGAGGGAACGGAGTGGAGGGCGAGGAGCACGTCCGCCGACCACTTGCCGAAGATCGATCGCACGATCTTGAGGTCGGCCTGGGCGACGGCCGCGGGGTCCGTGCTGGGGCCCAGGAGGTCGTTCACGCGCTCGACGAGCCGGACGGCCGACTCGCGGAAATCCGAGAAGCTACGCTCGATATCGTCCTCGGGCGACGCCGCGCGTGCCGGAGCGCTGCGGGGGGTACGTGCCGGCGATGCACTTGAGCTCGGCATGGCACAACTCGATGAGTATGATGCCATTCATGGGTTATAATTCGGCACTAATGAAACGGTAAGCGGACCCGGGTCTCTCCACGTCGAGACTGCCGTGCCCCGAGCGGTCCCCCCCCGGACGGATGGGACCACGACCTTACCCGCATTGCGCCCCCATCCCTCGGGGCGAGTTCGGCACGCGAAGTGCGCGTCGCCCGGGGATCTTCGGCGACCCTCTCCACCGATGAGTCATCGGATTACGGGCGTAATAGGGTCGGTTCTTAATCCGGTTCACGAATAAAACGCCCGATGTCCCGGGTTCAGCAGGGATCGCCGCTGGGAGCGGTCCCCGAGAGCGCGCTCATGGAGTTCAACGAGACGACCGGCGACCCTGGGGCCGCCACTCCGCCACCGCGAGGTCCACCGCGATCGCCGCGTCTCGTCTTGCTGCCCACGCTGAACGAAGAGGAAGGGCTGGGTCCGACACTGACCGAGCTCCATCGCGTCGCGTTCGGTGGCTCCGATACGCTTCCCGGAGTGCTCGTCGTGGACGGCCGGTCCACCGACCGGACGGTCTCCATCGCAGATGAGTATGGCGTGCCGGTGCTCGTTCAACAGGGACGCGGCAAGGGCGCCGCGATCCGCGAAGGGCTCACCGCGGCCAGGGCGCAGGGCTATCGCAGCGTCGCGGTGATGGACGCCGACAACACCTATCCGGCGAACTCGCTCCCCGCGCTGTTCGAACTGCTCGACCTCGGCGCCGACCTGGTCATCGGGATGCGACGGCCCGAGCGCCCCGCCGCCGCCACGCTCCGCGATGTGGTCCACCGCGTCGGGAATGGGATCCTCAACTACGCCGCGGCCCAGGCCAGCGGCCAGCCGCTGCTCGATGTCTGCAGCGGTTTCTGGGGCGTCCGGCTCGAAAGTATGGAAGGCGTCCCCCTCGAGTCCGAGGGTTTCGAGGTCGAATCGGAGCTGTTCCTCAAGAGCTTCCGGGCCGGCCTGCAGGTCGTCCAGCTTCCGATCAGCTACCGGACCCGGGCCGGCGAGGCCAAGCTGCGCGCCTTCCACGACGGGAGCCGAATTCTGCTCTCGATCCTCCGGA
>DASRSW010000041.1:0-23343 GCA_035656275.1 Thermoplasmata archaeon | reverse complement strand
CCGCCGTCGAGGCCGCCCGCTGTGGAGCCACCTTCTTCGTCGCCGGGAACTCGGTGTTCACTGGCGGGTCTATACCGGACAACCTGCTCCAACTCCGAGCGGCGATCGACCGGGGAGCGCACGATGCGGTTCGCTGACCTGGCCCAGTTCTACGACCGCCTCGAGCGGACGACGAAACGGCTCGAAATGCGCGCGATCCTCGTCGAGCTGCTCGGTCGGCTCGAGCCGCCCGAACTCTCGGAGGTTCTCTACCTCTCGCAAGGACTTCTCCGACCCGAATACGAGGCCGTAGAGCTCGGAATGGCAGAATCGCTCGCGTCGAAGGCGATCGCCCTCGCGACGGGCACGGCGGACGTCGAGGTGGGCCGGCTTGCGAAACGGTCGGGGGATTTCGGCACGACCGCGGCGGAGCTATTGGCCAAGCGGGAGCGGTCCAGCCTCCCGGCCCTCGAAGTTTCCGACGTCTATCAGGGACTTCTCGAGATCGCCCGGTCCTCGGGCGGCGGGTCGCAGGAGATGAAGGTCCAGCGCCTCAGCGAGCTACTGGAACGGGCCACGCCCGACGAGGGGAAGTTTCTCGCGCGGTTCGTCCTCGGAAAGCTCCGCCTCGGCGTACGGGAGATGACGATCCTCGACGCCCTCGCGGAAAAGTTCGGTGGCGGTACCAAAGAGGCCCGCGGTCGCGTCGAGGGGGCGTTCAACCTATCGAGCGATCTGGGCCTGGTCGCGGAAGCGCTCCACCGTAGCGGAATGGACGGGCTCGCCGAGGTCTCGATCGAGGTCGGGCGCCCGATCCGGCCGATGCTCGCGGAGCGGTCGCCGACCCTCGAAGCGCTGCTCGAACGCATGGGGGGCAAGGCCGCACTCGAGTACAAGTACGACGGGCTGCGGGTGCAGGCCCACCTACCGGCCCGCGGTCCCGCCCGCCTCTTCTCCCGTCGCCTCGAAGACCTGAGCCTCCAGGTCCCCGAGCTGGTCGCGGAACTGCCAAAGGCGATCCGGCAGGGGCCGGCGATCGTGGAGGGAGAATGCGTTTCCATCGACCCGGAGACGGACGAGATCCGCCCGTTCCAGGAGATCTCGCGACGACGGGGCCGGAAGTACGACCTCGAGCGAATGCAGGAGGAGGTTCCGGTGTGCCTCTTCCTGTTCGACGTCCTGCTCGCGGGCAGCACGCCGATGATGGACCGGCCGTTCCCCGAGCGACGCGAGCGGCTCCTGGGGCTCGTGACGCCGTCGGAGCGCGTTCGCGTAGCCCAGCAGAAGGTCGTGACCAGCGCGGAGGACGCCCATCGGTTCTTCGACCAGTCGATCGCCGACGGATGCGAGGGGATCATGGCGAAGTCGGTCGCCGAGGGGAGCCTCTATCGGGCTGGTGCCCGGGGGTTCTGGTGGATCAAGTACAAACGGGACTACACCGCGGGCCTCGCCGACTCGATCGATGGGGTCGTGGTGGGAGCCTTCCACGGGCGAGGACGCCGCGGGGGACGGTATGGGGCCCTTCTGCTCGCCGTCTACAATCCGGAGCAGGACCAGTACGAGTCGTTCTGCAAGGTCGGAAGCGGCTTCGACGACGCGACCCTCGAGGAGATCCCGAAGCGCCTCAAGCCCCTCGAGCGGGCTACTCCGCCCGAGGGGGTCGTCTCGGGGCTCACGCCCGACCAGTGGGTCGAGCCCCGGCTGGTGATGGAGGTCAACGGCGCCGAACTTACGCTGAGCCCGATCCATCGGGCGGCGATGGGGAGCGTGCGGCCCGACGCGGGCCTCGCTCTGCGATTCCCCCGGTTTACGGGGCGCTGGCGCGAGGACAAGGAGGCTACGGATGCGACCACCTCGACGGAGCTTCTCCACCTCTACCGGGCCCAGGTGAAGCAGGTGAGCCCGGGCGAGATCGACTCGGCTTGACCGCCTCGGGCACCCGGCAGTTCGCTTCGGAGGAAAGGACTAAAAGGGGGGCCCGCCGTCGCACCTCCCGGGACGATCCATGCTGGTCGAGATGACGGAGCTCCTTGGTCGCCAGATCTACACGCCGGATGGGAGACTGCTCGGCGAGGTCGACAACCTCGTCGTGGACGTGGAGGGCTCAAAGCTCGACGGCCTGTTCGTCCAGGAGACGAGTCCCCTCTTAGTGGACGATTCGAAGCCCGTCAACGTTCCGTACCGGTGGGTCGCGGCGGTCAACGACGTCGTCCTCCTGAAGTACTTCCCGAAGCGGGTCTCCCTCAAGCGCGGCGCCGCTCGCGCCGCCCCGCCCGCGGAAGCCGCCGCCGTCCCCGCCCGCTGACGGAGCGGGGATAGCCAAGCCCGGAAACGGCGCAGGACTTAAACGGGAGCGGGGGCGCTCCCGGCTCCCGGTGATATCCTGCCGCGTAGGCGTTCGCCGGTTCAAATCCGGCTCCCCGCATCGTCCCTCGGGCGCCCATGAAGCGGACCGACCTTATCCGTCGGCTCGCGGCCATCCCTCCCCTTCCCACACCTCGCCCGGACACGGAGCAGGTGATGACCCCCCCCGAGGTCGCCGCCGACCTCCTCCTCTCCGCGCTGGCCCGGGGCGACCTTTCGGGGCGAACTGTCCTCGACCTGGGGTCCGGCACGGGGGTGCTCGCCATCGGAGCGGCGCTCTGCGGGGCCGCCCGGGTGACAGGCGTGGAGTCCGATGCAGCCGCCCTCGAAATCGCCCGGGGGGCGTCCACCACGCTCCAGGATCGCGTGACATGGGTGTTCGGGGACGTCGGGCTCGCGACCGAGGCCGTCGACACCGTCCTCATGAACCCCCCATTCGGGGCCCAGCACCGGCACGCCGACCGTCCGTTCTGGGAGCGGGCGTTCGACCTGGCGCGGAGCGCCGTCTACGCTTTCGCGCTTCCCGACTCCCGAACCTTTATAGCGCGTCGCGCGGTCGCGCGGGGCGCCCGTATCGAGGAGACCCTCCCGGTCGCCTGGCGGTTCCCGCGGACGTTTCCCCACCATCGCCAGCGGTCCGTGGAGCTCGCGGTCGACCGATGGACCCTTCGGCTGGGCGACGAACGATGAACGAAACGGCGGCGGGGGAACTGGTCCTCCCCGGCGACTATCTGGGGACGGCCGAGGAGTTCGTCCCGGGACACGGCACCTATGAGGACAACGGCAAGATCTACGCGGCGCTCCTCGGACGGCGCGCGGTCGACCCGAAGGACCGCGCCATCCGCGTCGTCGCCCTGAACGCGATCCCCCAGCTCGAGGAGGGCGACGAGGTCTACGCCCGCGTCGAGGAGGTCAAGAGCGCCATGGTGGTCGCGAACATCCTCTCCCTGGCGGGCGGCCGTCGGGCCGTCCCGGGAGCACCCGAGGGGACGATCCACATCTCGAAGGCGAAGGAGGAGTACACGGAGAGCCTCGGGAGCGAGTTCTGCCCGGGCGACGTGGTCCTCGCGAGGGTCCTCCAAAGCCGCCCGACCATCAAGCTCTCGACGGCCCACCCGTCGCTCGGCGTGGTCTCCGCGCGCTGCCAGGTCTGCCACGCCCTTCTCGGCATGGGCGGGAAGGAGCTCGTCTGCCCGCGCTGCGGTCATCGCGAACGCCGAAAGGTCGCGCGCCGCCCCGCGGGGGCGAGAGCCCCGGATGCCGGACCCCGGGACTGAGGAAGCTCGACTCGCCCGGCTCGTTCGCGCCCACGACCGCTGGCGCGGCCGCGAGGTGTTCAACCTCCTTCCGAGCGAGAACGCGCTCTCGCCGACGGCCCGGCGCTACCTCTCGAGCGACCTCGCGGGTCGCTACACCCTCCCCGTCCACGAACCGTTCGAGGGGGAGACGATCGACAACAGCTACGCCGGGACGCGCTACACGGATGCGATCGAGGCGCTCGCGAACGCGGCCGCCGCACGGCTCTTCCACGGCCGGTTCGCGACGACGCGCCCGCTCTCCGGTCACATCGCCGCGCTGAGCGCCCTCGCGCCCCTCCTCCCCCGCGGGGCAAAGCTGCTCGCCATCGAGCCCGGGAGCGGCGGCTATGACGGCTACGCGCCGGGCTACATCCCCGCGCTGCTGGGCTACACGGCCCGGCCGCTCCCGCTCGCGGGCGCGTCGGCCCGCCTCTCGGCTGAGAGGGCCATCGAGGAGATCCGGCGCGAGCGTCCCCAGGCGGTCATCCTGGGCCAGAGCTTCTTCCTCTTCCCCTACCCCCTCCGCGCGATCGCCGAGGAGGCGCACCGCCACGACGCGCTCGTCTTCTACGACGCGTCCCACGTTCTCGGCCTGGTCGCGGGGGGCCGCTTCCAGGACCCGCTCCGCGAGGGCGCGGACGTCCTCTACGGGAGCACGCACAAGTCCCTCCCCGGTCCGCAGGGGGGCCTCCTCGTCACCGACCGCGAGGACCTCTTCCAGCAGCTCGACCCGGCGCTCGTCTGGCGGGTCTTCGACAACGCCCACTGGCACCGGATCGCGAGCCTCGGCCAGACGCTGCTCGAGTTGGAGCGGATCGGGCCGGAGTACGCCAAGACCACGGTCGAGAACGCCCAGGCGCTCGGGCGGGCCCTCCATGCGGAAGGCTTCCCGATCGCGGCCGAATCGGAGGGGTTCACCGAGTCCCATCAGATCCACCTCGACCGGGCCGCGCTCGCGGCCCGGCACCAGGTCCGCCCGGGGGCGCTGGCCCGACGATGGGAGAAGCAGCGCCTCCTGACCGACCTCGTCGGACGGGTCGGGACGGCCGAGGTCGCCCGGCTGGGCCTGACCCCGGCCGACATGCCACGTCTTGCCGGGCTCCTCGTGCGATCCGGTCTTAAGAAGGAGCGCGTCGCGGCCGAGGTGCTGGCCTGGCGACGGTCGTTCCGCACCCTGCGGTTCGCCTGACCCGGCGTCCGCCCCCTTGGGAAAAAGAAGAAGAAGGAAAGGGTTGGCCGAAGGGCGCCGGAGCGCCGGCCCTACATCCCGTGGGCCTGCTTCTGGTGGTCCTTGAGGTCGGCCTCGGTCGGGAACGTCTGGTGGCAGACGCTGCACTCGTTCGTTCCCGGCTTCGATTGCCACGGCTGGGCGGGGCCCGCCTTCGGTCCGCCCCACATCATCCGGCCGAGCAGCATCGCCACGATCATCCCGACGATGAGCCCCACGACGAGGAGGATCGCCGCCGAGACGCCCGAGGAGAGGCCCGCGATGAGGGCGCCGCCCGAGGTGGTCGTGTTGACCCAGGTCGTCTGGTTGTAGTGGACGACGCCGCCCGCCGACCCCGAGGTGACGTTGAACGTCAGCGCGAAGGTCGAGCTTCCGGCGGCGGCGCCCGCGGCCGTCGCGATGGTGAGGACCACCGTGTACTCGCCCGCCGTCGGGTCCTGCCAGACCGTGCTCGCCGCGTGGGTCGAGAGCCCCGCGTCAAACACACCGGCCGAGTAGACGACCGTCCCGGAGCCCGTGGCACCGGAATAGACCGTCACGTTGGCCGCCGAGAGGTAGTCCGCGATGTACTTCACCGAGATCGTCACGTTCCCGGTCGAGGAGGGCTGCGTCGCGGAGGGGCTGAGCCACGTCGCGGCGTTGGGGTCGAGGACAGGGTACAGGTACGCCGCCGCCGCGACCGTCCGCGGCTGCGAGGCCGGGTCGGTGAAGTTCGAGTACGTGTTCCAGACGATCACCTGGTACTCGCCGACGGGGAGTTGTCCGTTCGCGAAGTTGGACGAAGTGAAGTACGACGAGTCGACCGAGAGGCTGTAGCTGTTGGTCGAATTGAACGTCACCGAGTTGTTCGCGATCGACTGACAGGGGGCCCCGAGGCCGAAGATACTGTTGCACCCGGCCTCAATGAACCGGAGCTCCACGGAGATGGTCGCGTTGAACTTGTTCACCGGGGCGCCGGTGTTCCCGCCATAGCTCGTCGTGAAGTTGAGCCAGAACGGCAGGGAGTCGTAGAGCGGGATCGCGTTCGTGATGAGGGCGCCGACGTTGGTAATGGAGAGCGTCGCGCTCACCGAGTTCGAGCTGTCGTTGACCCAGGGAACCGACCCGTTCGACGTGTTCCAGGCCGTCACCCACACCGTGAAGGTGTAGGGGGTCGTCGGGAGATTCCCCCCATTGTAGTTCAATTGGGAGAGCGCGGCGTAGTCGACCATGGCACTATAGTTCGTGGTCGCGGCCGTGACCGCCTCGCTGAGGTTCGCGATGGTGTTCGCGCCGTTCGTGACGAGGAGCGTCATCGAGACGTTCTTCGGGTCGAGGGTGGTGTTGTTGACGCTGATCGTCCAGGCGACCATGACGGGAACGTCCTGGGGGCCCGTGTAGGTGCTTGTGATGGTCGCGGTCGCTTCGATGGGCGGGCTGGGTCCGACGAGCCCACGAGCGCCCGCCGGATGGGCGGCGACCGCCGGGCTCGCATGGCTCGGAGCGAACGCTCCCGCGGAGGGGGCTCGGACGGTCGGCGCGTGGACGGCCAGCGCCGCGGGGACGACGAGTCCCAGCAGCGTGGTCAGAAGTACGGCGGCGATAGTCCACGTCCCGATCGCTTTCCGTGTCGCTCGGAGCATAGAGGCCCTGACAACTTACATGGCTTAAATGTCACGTAGAACAGCCGTTGAAGCGGGGGTTCCCGCCGAGGGGGACCGCTGCCCCGGTCGGGAGACCAGGGCAGCGCCGGGCGGGCCTACTCTTCGATCCCGTGGACGATCTTCTGGTGCTCGTGGAGGGCGAACTCCGTCGAGAACTCGTCCTTGCAGACCGGGCACCGGATGATCCCGGCCGTCTTGTCGTGACCTTCCTCCCACGGCTTCGGGGACGCCTTCCCCGGCCCACCCGGACCGTTGGGCATCCGTCGGAACGCGGGAGCGGCCCAGAGCCCGACCAAGAGCCCAAGCACGGCGGCGACGAGCGAGAGGACGACCGCGGTCACGGCGGGGTTCATGTGACCGAGCGGCGACTGGCCCGAGGACTGGTTGAGGAAGACGAGACCGGCTGTCTCCACGACGTAGATGCTCTCGTTGACCGAGTAGTTGCCGTAGGGCGTGCCGAGGGTCAGGTTGACGATGTACTTCCCTCCCTGGACGGCGGTCCAGCTCGCCGCCCCGCCCCGGAGCCCGTCTCCCGGGATGAACGCGAGCACGTTGAAGATCGGGGTCTTGGTGTCCGCCGCCCGATACACCGTGAGGTTGGCGTTCTGGATGTACTGGCCCGTGTACGAGTACGAGATCGTCACGTTCCCCAGCGGGACCGTCTGATTGGCCGTCGGCCCATTGAGGAACGCCTGGATCGGATTGAACACGAAGTACGTGTTCACCTGAGTCGCAATGCTGCCGCTATGGTTCGCATTGAGCCAGATGATGACCTGGTACTGCCCCGAGGGGAGCGTCGCCGCCCCGGAGTAAAAGTGGTTGAGGTTGAGGAGGGTCATGTTCAGGAGCTGGTAGTAGCCGTCCACCCCGTCGCGGATCCGCTCCGTGAAGTTGACGACGGTCGGGCACGGCTGGAACGAGCCGCCGCAGTTGCCGCTCACGTAGCGAATGTCGAGGCTCTGGTTGAACGTGTGGTTGTTGATCTGGCTCGCCGGGATGTCGAGGCTCCACGTCAGGTTGAACGGGATCTGCGTGTAACCGAGGACCGGGCTGTTCACCGTGATCTGCCCGATCACGAACGTGTGCTTCGCCGTGAAGATGTGGCCGACACTGTCGTTCACGACCACCTCCAGCGTGTGGACGCCGGGGGAGTACGTGCCCGTGAGGTTCACGGACGAATTGTACGACTGGAAGTCCGGAGGAACGTCGGGGGTCAGTGAGCCCGCGTACACGCCGTCCACGTACGCCTTCGCGTTCACCACGTGCTCGACGCCCTGGGACCACGCATAGCCGAATCCGTTGATCCACGGGTCGTTGGACGGGAGGTTCACCTGGACGCCGGCGTTGATGGAGGCGCCGACCCCGAAGAAGTCGCGAGTGACCTTGGAGGTCGTCTGGGTCCAGGCTTTCACCGGGTCGGGCATCACGAGCACGGGAACGGAGGTGTAGTTGCGCTCGAACGTGTCGTTGAACTGGCATGTGATCGTCTTCTTGGGGTTCGGAAGGGTCGGAGCGCACGGTTCCGTGTAGCTGAACGTGCGGTTGACCGCCCCCGGAACATCGGCGGCGACGTAGCCGAAGCCGGCGTAGTTCGTTCCGTTCGGGAAGACGAAGAAGTTCAGCGACTGGTTCTGGGGGATGTAGAGGAGCGCGTTCCCGTTTCCATCGGTGACGGCGCTCGTTCCGGACGTGTTGGTGGCACCCACCGCGCCGAAGCTCGGCACGTAGTGGTAGAACTTGTTCTCCCCGCCGAGGTCCATGTTCCCGAACCAGACGTGGAGCCCGCTCGTCGTGTTGCCCGTGTAGTCGTTCGTGTGGACGGGAAGCAGCTCACCCGCCCAGGCGTAGAGCATCGTGTAGAGGGCGCTCTGGTCCACCGAGTTGGGAACCCAGAGGTTGAGGGAACTGTTGCTGATCGGCTGGCGCAGCTGCTTCAGGATGAAGGCGACGGTATTGATCTGGGAGTAGTTCCCACCGTAGCTGTCCGTGGTCCGGATATTGGGGCCCGGGACGACCTGGTAGTTGGTGTACGCCGTGGCCGTCCCGTACGCGGCGGAGACGTTGAACGTGGTCGGGGCGATCACGTTCCACGTATCGACGAGCGCGTAGCCACTCTCGTTCGTGAACGTCTGCGAGACGAGCGGGGTGGTGATGTAGGCGCTCCCCTTCCCGAGCGAGTCCGTCGCGCCCTGGGCCCTCGAGCCCTGCCACGCGAGGAGCGTGGGGCTGGGGATGGTCGCATCGACGAGCGCGTTGTAGACCGGTTGCCCGTTGAACGAGACCTTCACCGTGAAGCTGTTCGGGTACCGGGTGCAGCAGCTTGGGGAGACCTGGATGGGAGCGAAGTAGCCGCCGGGCCACGGGTTGAACTGGGCATACCCACCGACGATCCCCGATTCGCTCGGGGCGACGACCTGGACGGTGAGATTGCCCGCCGGGATCGGGTAGGAGATCCAGGTGTAGGCGAAGCCCTCGAACGGACTCGTCGCATTGCTTACCTCGAAAACGATCAGACCTGGCGAGTCGAATGGTGAGATGCTGGTATCGAGCTGGAAATTGTACCCGAGTGTCGGGGTCGCGACCAACGTCACGGTGGGGTGTAGCGTGGAGTTGACCCCGTTTTCGCCGATGAACTTCACGGTAACATGTGGATTAGTTGCGGCGAAAGCGCTTGACGCGTTCAAGTGGAAGGTGTACGTCTTGTTGAGCGTCATGTACGCCCACTTTCCACCGTCGAAGGCGGTCGCGCCGGCGTTCAGTGTGGAGATGTTCCCGGGGAGGGACTCCAGCGTGTTGAGGTCGACGGCGAAGTTGTAGACGTTGAGCGTACCCCAGCCCGTGGGGAAGTCGTACCCCTTTGTCGTGTTCCCGTAGACCGAGTAACCCTGCGCCGAGAGGGGGAACTTTTGCCCAGGGGGCCAGGAGTACTGCTGGTGGACTCCGTAGTTCCCCCAGTAGCTGGTTCCGTTGCTCGCGATGTCGTAGAAGGGAACGAGGGTGAGGTTGCCGTTCCAGAAGGCGTTCGCCACCCAGTAGACGGGGATGTTCCCGTCGCCGAGGAAGGAGCTGTGGCCGTGGGCGGCCAGGTAATCCTCGATGAGCCCGAACTCGCCGGCCGTCGTGGGGCACGCGAAGCTAGTCCCGCCGTAGAGGAACTGGAAGCCCCCGGCGAAGAAGATTGATTCGTTGAAATCCGCTTCCGCGGCGACGCCGCTGCCCAGGGACCGGCCCAGGTCGGGGACGCGGAACCCGTGCTCAAACCATGTCTGGTTGAACCAGTAGCTCGTCCCGAACCCCCCCGAGGCCTCGGGCGGGGCGTTGTAGAGGGTGGTGTTCGAGATCGGCTGGTACCAGAACGACTGGGATGTGAGCTGCGTCGCGGTGTCCACGTGGACGGGCCAGTTGTAGAGCGTGTAGATCGTGATGTTCGATAGTCCGATGGAGTCGGTCGTCGGGAAGACCCACCCCGACGGGCCCGAGGCGCTCGTTCGAACCCCGTTGACCGAGAGGACGTACGGGTCGCTCGCCGGGAAGGAACCCGCCAGCATCCCCGTGCCGGTGTCGAACCCTCCGCCGTCGCCGCTCGACGCGAGGATGGTCGAACCGCGACCGTCGAGGAGCATGAAGTAGTGGTGCATGGTGAGGGTGTTCTGCCAGTTCGGCCCGTAGAGGTTGCCGAAGGTGTCCTCGTCCCCGCCCCACGAGTTCGAGATGATGTTCGGGAGCTGGTTCGAGGGAAGCGCCCAGATGGCGGCATAGTCGTCGTCCAGGACGTTGGTGCAGAGGCACGGACCATAGACCGGCATGATGGTCGCGCCGAGCGCCATCGTGGCCGAGTACTCGATGTCCAGCGCCATCTCGCCGGAGTCCCCGTCGGTGTAGGTGAGCGTCCCGTTCGTCGTGAACGAGCCGTCGACGGGCTTCGGGACGAGGCGGTTCCAGATCGCGTTCGGATTGTTGAAGACGAGTTGGCCGTAGCCCTTGATGTCGCCGGGATTGATCCCGCCCGCCATGACGATCGCGATCCGGATCGGCGTTCCGGTGGAGTTGCCGTTGTACCCCTGGTTGAGCAGTTGGGTGCCGTTGTAGAGGACGTCCAGGGCCGCGGGGGTGAGCGTCTGCCACGTGATCTCGCGATTCTGGCGGTGCGAGAAGTACTGGAACCAGAGGAAGGCGTGGTTCGTGAAGTTGTACGCCTGCGAGATGTTCACCCACGGCTCGGAGGCCAGGGCCTGTCCGAGGGCCGTCGCAGGGAGCGCCGTCGGGCTGACCATGTCGTTCAACGCGGTGGGATCAATGAAGTGGGCCGGCTTCGCCATGGTCGAGGTGTCGATCCCGTTGACCGAGGCGACCGACCCCGCGATGGCGTTCGGGAGGGAGAGCGGCTCACTGTTCATCCGCGCCAAGACGCCGCTCGAGAGCCGAACGTTCACGATCTGCGTCTTGAACGCCGAGTTGACGGCGTAGGCGGGGCCCGTGAAGGAGATCGAGATCGGACCCTGCGTTTCGACGTGGAATCCGAGCGACGTGAAGTAGTTGATCGTGTTCTGGACCACGACCGGGTTGGGCCCGAACATCTGCATCTCCTGCTGGGCCGTGAGCCAGTGGTGATAGAGCGGGGAGCCGGGGATCTGCTGCTCGTTGAGGATCTGCTCGAGAACGCTCTCGTTCTGCAGCTGGAAGCCGACCGTAAACGCAATGGGGCTTGTGCTGGGCACGGGTCCTTCGACCGTCGAGTTCACCAGAGATTGGAGAGGGGTTCCCGGTGACGTGGCGTACTGGGAGTGCTGGAGCTGCGAACCCGTCAATGCGCCCGAGGCGCTCGCGTCGAGGGAGAGTACGGCGTGGGGCGCGGCCGGCTGCCCCACCGGGTACACGGCCATGGCGAACAGGAAGCCGCTCAGGATCGAAAGGGAGGCGACGGCCAGGATCGCCGCCGGGCGAAGCCAAGAATGGGCTAGCGTACGGGTCACTGTGGCGCCCAAGCTCATGACAGGTTCACTCCACTCGCGCCCCCGCCGGCCGGCGAGGGCGCCGCGCCATACTGAGGTCTCCTTAAAGACCTTCGCCCCCTCCTCGCCGGCCGGTAGTCGCTCAGCGGCGGCCGGGAGGGTTTCGTCGCTGGTCTCGCCCCGCCGGCCGGGGGGTCGTTTCGCACTCACCGGAACTCCTGGTACGGGCAAGAGTTCCGCGGCCCGAAGGCTCTTGGAGTTCGCGCCGATGGAGGTTTCTGACCTGGCCCTGCGGCACCGAGCCGGGCGTAAGCGCGGGATTGCCGTGGAGGTGGACCTTCCGCGGCTTCGCCGGGCGCTCGCGCGGAAACGCCCAGAACCTTTCCCCACCCTCTGGGTCGGTCACCTGGCCCACTTCCTCCCCGTCGACGCCATCGTGCTGCTGCGCTGCCACCCGATCGAGCTTGCGCGCCGACTCCGCAGCGCCCGGCGAGGAAGCCGCCAGGACCAGTTCGAGAATGTGACCGCCGAAGCGGTGGACCTCCTCCTCATCGAGTGTCAGGCCCGGGGGATTCCGCTCTGGGAGGTGGACACCTCGGGACGATCCGCGGTCTCGGTCGCGCGGACGGTCCGTACCCTGCTTCGCACTCGGCCCGCGAGCCGGTTCGGTCGGGTCGACTGGCTGCGGGACCGGCACGTCACCGACTTACTTTTGCGCCCGGGCCCCTGACCCTCGCGATGGTCGCGGAGGGGTACCGGGCGCGAGTGGCGCCGTACGTCCGACGCCTCAGCGAACCATTCCTCCCCTGGCCACCGGCGCGCCTTTCGGCGGTCGCCCTCGGCCTCGCCGTCGCTGCGGGAGCGCTCGCGGCGCTCACGCGCTGGCTCGGCCCGCTCCCGTTCCTCGCGGTCGCGGTCCTGGTCTTCTTCAGCGGCGTGTTCGACGTCCTCGACGGCGAGGTGGCGCGGCGGACCGGGGTGAGCTCGCGGCGCGGCGACCTCCTCGACCACGTGTTCGACCGGTACGCGGATGTGGCGATCCTGCTCGGGTTGGCCGCCTCCGGGTTCGCGATCGCGCTGGTGGCCCTGCTCGCCCTCGTGAGCCTTCTGCTCACCAGCTACATGGGAACGCAGGCCCAGGCCCTCGGGGTCTCCCGGGAGTACGCCGGGCTCCTGTCTCGGGCCGACCGGCTCCTGCTCCTCGCGCTCGCGACGTTCCTCGAGTTCGACCTCTCGCTCCCCTGGCCCTGGGCCCCCTCGGCCCCCTTCGCCCACTTGACGCTGTACGGCGTCGGGTTCACCGTTATCGACGTGGCGCTACTGTACTTCATCCTCGCCGGTCAGATCACGGCGGTGAGCCGGGCCGTCCGGGTGTACCGCTCGCTTCCGCCCGGGCCGGATCCTCCCGCACCGAGCCCCCCCTGATCCGGTAGTACTGGAGCGGGTGCCTCAGTCGCGGCTCGAAGCAGAGCGCGTCCCGTCGCCGGTCCACCTCCTGCGGCGCCGCGGGGTCTCCCTCCCGAACGCAGAGCCCGTGGCTGCGCAAGGTCTCGCATTCCGGGGCCGAGTACCCAAGGCCGCCGTCGCGCTGCGTGATGTGCTCTACCTGGTAGCGGGTGATCGACTCGTCGAAGTCCGGCGCTCCGCGGTACGCATCGACGATCGTCTCGAAATCGGCCTGGGCCCGGTGGAGGAACGCCGCCAGCGCGAACCGGCCGGCGTGGGAGAGGTTCTCCCCCGCCTGAAGCGTGCGCTGCATCTTGCGGATGCACGGAGGGAATCGCGCGGGAAGCAACCCGGGGCTCCCGGCGCCGACGGGGCGGGCGGGGGTGGGCAGCCGCCGCGATACCTCCTCGAGGAACTCCCGCTCCGATTCCCGGAGCGCGCTCACCACCTCGCTCGTGAGGGGGATCGCCTGCGCCAGGGCGAGCCGCACGGCCTCTTGGAGGAGTCGGGCGGCGCGGTCCCGGTCGACGTGGACGCGGCCCGCCCCGACGCCCTGGCGCGCGAGTCGGAAATCCGCCTCCCGGATCGGCGTGGCCAGGTGGAGATAGTCCGTCAGGGAAAGGGACACCCCGTCGCCCCCGGGGAGGAGAGGGCGGTCGAGCTTCGCGGCAACCTCGACGAGCTCTTCGAGCGGGGCGGAGCGCCAGCGGCCGTACCCCTGCTTTGCCTCCGCGACGGCCCAACGTCGGAGCGGGGCGGGAGTGGGGGCGGCCGCGAGCAGCAGCCGCGCGTAGTAGAAGGAGAGGAACCGCTCCGCAGGGGACGCCCGGGCGAGCTCCTCGACGGTCGTGGCTCCCGTCGGGTCGTCGGCGGCGACGCGGACCCGCTCCCGGCCCAGCTCCCGGGCCCGCGCATACACGGGGTCGGTCAGGAGGTCGCGGAGCGACGGCGCCAGGTCCTTCACGAGCGCCTCGGCGCCCGGGAGGAACGGGTACTCGGCGAGGAGCTCCGCCTCGCCTAGAGTCGAGGAGCGACGAACTGCCATACGAGGAGGAGAACGACCGCGACCGAGGCCGCGGCGGTGGCCGAGCCCGTGAATCGATTGAGGCGCTCCGCATCCCACATCGGCTTGAGTCGGCTCACGACCCCGCCGACAAAGTCCCGGAAGAGGAGGCCCCCATCCAGCGGGACCAGCGGGAGGGCGTTCGACAGCCCGAGGAGGAGGTTCATCCAGGCGAGCCAGTAGAGGACGTTCGCCAGGATCCAGAAGTTGCCGGTCCCCAGCCCCGCCAGCGGGCCGGTGAGGTGGTACCAGCCCGCGGTCGCCCCCTGCATGGGCTCGAGTCCGGCGAGCGGCAGGACGATCCAATCGGTGACCCCGATGAGGGGGCCCGAGGGGCTCTGGAGCGGCGACACCAGGGCCCCCTTGAGGGTCGTCGGGGTGAGGAACAGCGGAGCCACTCCCAGGAAGCCCTCCTTCGATTGGGTCGGGTCCCCCGAGAAGGAGGAGCGGGCGGCGAGGACGATCGGAAGCGTCTGGGTCGTGTCGTTGGACGGCCGATAGACCGTCACGTTCACCGTCGTATGCGGGGGGAGGGCGCCCAGGAGGTTGAGGAGGACGGCGTTGGTCGGCGTGGGCGTCCCGTTGATGGCCGTGATGATGTCCCCCGAAGTGAGGCTCGCGTTGGCCGCGGGGCTGTTCGGCACGACGTAGGCGATCCCCACCCCGTCGGCGTTGGGGGCGATGGACGTCGCGAGCAGCGCGGAGAGCAAGACGAAGAAGAGCAGCGCGAGCGCGAAGTTGGCGAGCACGCCCGCCGCCGCCACCCGACGACGCTGCCGTCGGGGCGCCTTCGTCATCTCGTCGTCGTCCTGCTCGACAAAGGCGCCGATGGGAACGACGAGCCAGAGAACCCCGATGCTCTTCACCCCGATCTTCTGGGACCGGGCGAGCACCCCGTGGGCGAGCTCGTGAAAGACGATCCCGATCACGATCGCGACGAGGCCGTAGCCGAGCGGGATGATCGGGTTGATCCCGGGAATCCCGAGCGCCTCGGCCGGTGACGGCGCGGCGCTCGCCGGGATCTGGGTCGCGACGATCGCGTCCAACGCCAGCACGAAGACGATGACCCCCATCGCCGCGGCCGCGAGACCGACGCCGAAGCTCCCGACGACCGACCAGAACCGCTGGAATCGACCGACGCGATCGAGGAGCCCGCGGCCCCGGCGGGTCTTGACCATGAGGGCTGGTCCGAACAGCGAAAAGGTGCGGTCGGGGCCGAGCCGGTGGGTGAGGTAGAGCCACGCGACGAAGGCGGCGTAGAGGGCGATGAGGACCCCGGCGATGAGCCAGCCGTCCAGCGACGAGAGCGCCAAGTTCCTAGGGAGTCAGCCGGGGGGCGGTAAAAGCCTCGTCCCCCTCCGGGGGCCCTGAACGACGCTCTGGGGACCGCGAAGCGGACGCGAAAACTGGACGCGGCTTAATAGGGTGGCCGGGGGTGGTACGAAATGGTGGAGGCCGCTCGGAGGGGCCGTCGGCCCTGTTGGGACTGCCCGTCGCAGCGCGGGCTGGCGGCGAAAGCCGTGCTGGTCGCCGCCCTTACCGCGCTCCCCGCGGGGGTCTGGATCTTCGCTTCCGCTCCCAGCGCCTTTAGCGCGGCCTCCGGGGGCCCGTTCTCCCGAGGGTCGATCCAGGTCGCGCCGGCGTTCGTTCCCGGGCCCGGTGTCCAGGACCTGGGGGCGGTTCCCTCGGGGCGCACGATCGACGTGGCGGTCGCACTGGCCCTCCAGGACCCGACCGGTCTCGCGGCACGGACCGCGCTCGAGTATGCCCCCGGGTCCCCCTCGTTTCACCGATTCCTATCGACGTCTTACCTGGCCGACCAGTACGGTCCCTCGACCCGCTCCTATCGGGCGGCGGTGGCGTACTTTGAAGGTCAGGGGCTCACGGTCACGACGAGCCCGGACCGGATGATGATGGTGGTCGCCGGCCCCTCTCGGTCGGTCGCGGCGGCGTTTCACACCCAGTTCGAGCAGTACTCGGTTGGCGGGAAGCTCGTGTTCTCCCATCCGACGGCAGCGTCGTTGCCGGCCGGGTTGCCGTGGGCGGGGGTGGTCGGACTCGGGAACTCGACACCGCCGACTCCCGCGATCGCACCGGTGCATTCCCTTCTGCCGCTCGCGCTCCCGACCTGTTCGTCGAGCGCCCCGTTCGCGCCCTGCGCGATCGAGGAGGCCTACAACACCTCGGGGTTGCTCACCGCCGGCACAAACGGGACCGGCTACCGGATCGGCGTCGTCGATACGTACGATGGCAGCGAGAATCAGACCACCCTCGCGCGGGATCTCGCGGGCTTCGATTCTGCCTACGGCGTGAAAGGAGGAACGGTCCAGTACCTCTACCCGGTCCCGACGGGCGCGAACCTCAACGCGACGAGTACCGGGTGGGGGCTCGAGGAGTCGCTCGACATCGAGTGGAGCCACGCCATGGCGCCGGGCGCGACGGTCAAGATGACCTTCGCTCCCGACCCCACCGCCGGGCTCTACGGCGCCGTGGACTGGCTCGTGGCCCACCAGGCGGTGGACGCGCTCTCGTTGAGCTGGGGAGAACCGGACGTCGGGGTCTACAATTCGGTCAGCTCACCCTGCAGTGTGGCGTGCAACGCCACGTCGGATGGGTCCTACACCCTCCTGCATCCGGTCCTCGCGGAGGCGGCCGCCGAGGGAATCGGCGTCTTCTCCTCGAGCGGCGATTGCGGGGCCGCCGACGGGACCGGCGGGGTTTCCACGAGCTACCCTGCCAGCGACCCGGCCGTGACCGGGGTCGGGGGAACGGTCCTTGTGCTGAAGAATGGCACCTACAGCTCGGAGAGCGGCTGGTCGGGCAATGTGAGCGGCGCCTCCGGCAGCGGCTGCCAGAACCAGGGCGGAAGCGGCGGCGGGTTCGCGCCTTTCGGGCGGCCCTTCTGGCAGACCGGTCCCGGAGTCCCGAGCGCGCCCGCCACCCGCGGCGTTCCCGACGTGGCCCTCGTCGGCGGCAGCCCCGTATCGATCTCCTACAACGGCTTTGGGACCGCGGTCGAAGGGACGAGCGCAGGGAGTCCGATGTGGGCCGCCTTTGAGGTGATCGCGGACCAGAAGGTGGGGCACGCCCTCGGAAGCCTCAACCCCGCGCTCTACCGCCTCGCGGCCAGCCCCTCCGCCTCTGCCTACTTCCATGACGTGACCAGCGGTTGGAACGGTTACTCCGCCGGAACCGGCTGGGACGCGGTCACCGGTCTCGGTTCCCCCGACGTCGGGCGACTTTCGGCGAAGCTCACCACGGGGATTCTGCCGCCCTCGAGCATCAGTGTGGGGCTCGCGGCCAATCCGCGCTACGGGTCGGCGCCGCTCCTCGTCACGTTCTATGTGAACGAGTCCGGCGGCAGCGGAGGCTACCGCATGGTCGACGTCGATTTCGGCGACGGACAGGCCGCCTTCGCGCAGAACGGGCGGGTGAACCACAGCTACCCCAAGACCGGCGCCTTCGTGGGACGTGCCACGGTCTTCGATAGCGCCGGGAACTCCTCCACCTCCCCGCCGGTCGTGATCGGGGTCGGGGGTTCCGGACTGAACGTGAGCCTCACTGCGTCGCGGGTGAGCCTCCCGGCGGGGCAGTCGGTCACGTTGAGCGCCTCCGCGGCGGGAGGGCTCGCTCCCTACCGGTACTGGTTCAGCTTTGGCGACGGGACGTATCTCGACAACACGTCGCTCGCGAGCGTCGTCCATACCTTCCCCCTCGCGGGGGACTTCTGCACGGCCGTCGTCGCGACGGACGCGGCCAAGCCGCCCAACGCCGGGCTCTCCGACCGGCTCGCCATCACCGTCGGCGGCGGGACTCCCCGCTCCTGCGACAACGCGGCGCCGCTCACGGTCAACTTCACCTCCTCCGTCCTGCGGGCGGACGTCCCGGGAGACCTGCCGTTGAGCGTGTCCACGGCGGGGGGAACCCCGCCGTTCTCCGTCCGCTACGTCTCGGACGACCCGTACGTCGGGGCGTGCAACTGCGGGATCTTCCACCGCGCGGGCAACCACACCGTGACGGCGTTCGTGAACGACAGCGTCAATCGGGAGGGAGTGGCGCGGATCAACGTGACGATCCTTCCCGCGCTTTCGGCGGCGTTCGGCCACAGCGCGCTCTCGGGCCCGGCCCCGTTCACGGCGACCTTCTCGGCGCAGGCGATCGGCGGGGACGGCACCACGGCGAACGGCACGCAGTGGACGTTCGCGGACGGGGGCTCCGCGACGGGAGCGAACGTGACGCATACCTGGGGCTCACCGGGATTCTACCTGGTCCTCGGGGTGCTCAACGATTCGGCGAGGGGAGTCACGAGCGCCGCGTTCCTCGTGGACGTCCTCCCGATCTCGATCCTGTCCCCTCTCGCCCTGACGGCGAGCGTGACCCCCGCGGTCAAGGTGCCCGCCGGCTTGCAGGTGGCGTTCGCCGCGAGCGCGAGCGGCGGGGTCGGCGGTCCCTACACCTACCGCTGGAACCTGGGCGACGGAGACTCGGGCTTCGGCCCGACGCTGACCCAGACATTCCCCGCGTCCGCCTGTCTCGCCAACGGGACCTGCCCGCTTACCGTAGCGCTGAGCGTCGTGGACGCCGGCGGGACGACCCTGGGCACCTCGATCGACCTCACCCAACCCGTGCAGGGGCGCTACAGTGCGGTCAGTTTGGCCGACCTGGTGGCGCCGCTCGTGGGCCCCACCCCGTTGCACGTGAACGGGAGCGCGAACGCGAGCGGGGTGAGCGGCCTCGCCATCGGGTGGAGCTTCGGCGACGGGGGGAGCGCCGCGGGAACCGCGGCGAGCCACACGTACTACACCGCGGGGAACTACACGCTCGCCGACACGGCCCAGGATCCCTCGGGCGACGCCCTCGTGCGGACGCACGCGGTCGTGGTCACGGGGCCGGCGCGGACCCCCCCCTCGGTGACGGGGGGGCCGAATGTGAGCCACGCCCTGGCCCCGCTCCCGGTCGGATTCAATGTGAGCGCGACCGGAGGCTCGCCACCGTACTCCTTCGCCTGGCAGTTCGGTGACGGGGGGAGCGCGGCCGGCGCCCGGGTCAATCATACCTACGCCGCCCCGGGCTTCTTCAACGCCACGGTCACGGTCACCGACGCCCTCGACAGCACGAACACCACGACGTTCCCGCTGACCGCCTACGCCCCCACCGTGGTCGCGCTCGCCGCGTCCGTCTTCCCCACCTCCGCCTCCGTCGGGTCCACGGTGCGCCTCACGGTGTGGGCCACCGTGACGTGCACGCCGTTGAGCCCGCCCCCCTGCGTCGTGAACACGGTCGAGATGCGGTTCGCCTACCTGCCCCTCGACGGCGGGGCCCCCATCCCACTCGGCGTCGCAACCCCGGGGATCACCGGCGGGCTCGTGCTCGCCTTCCCGACGCCGACCGTGGCCGGGGGCTATCTCCTCAACGCGACCGTCGTGGGCGCGAACTTTACCGGCAGCGTCGAAGTCCCGGTGACGATCTTCGGGTCGACGGGGGGGACGGCCGCCCTCCTCCCGTTCACGCTGCCTCCGCTGTCGGTGCTCCTCGTCGGAGTCTCGGTCGGGGTCGTGCTCGCGGCCGGGTTCGGCCTCGCGTGGCGGCAGAACCGGGCTAGCCCTTCACGACGCCCATCGGCACCAGACGGGCGACGCGACGGGTGAGGCCGGCGCCCTCGGCCACCTTCACGACCTCTTCGACGTCCTTGTACGCCCCGGGCGCCTCCTCCGTCACGCCCTCGCGGGAGGCCGCGCGCACGACGATCCCCTTCGACGCGAGGCCCCGGGTCACGTCGTCATAGCGGAACTTGCGGACCGCGGCGTGCCGGGAGAGGAGGCGGCCCGCGCCGTGACAGGAGGAGCCGAACGACCGCTCGAGGGAGGTGGGAAGCCCCACGAGCACGTAGCTCGCCGTCCCCATGTCGCCGGGGATGAGCACCGGCTGGCCGAAGGCTCGGTAGGCCTCGGGAACCTCCTCGCGCCCGGCCGGGAAGGCGCGGGTCGCGCCCTTTCGGTGGACGAGGACCCGGCGCAGGCCCCCATCGACCCGGTGCTCCTCCACCTTCGCCATGTTGTGGGCGATGTCGTAGACGACCTCGAGGCCGAGCTCGGGATCCGGGCGGCCGAACACCTCGCGGAACGCCCGGCGGACCCCGTGCGTGATCAGCTGGCGGTTCGCCCACGCGAAGTTCGCCCCCGCCGCCATCGCCGCCAGGTACTGCTGCCCCTCCTCGGAGCCGACGGGCGCGCAGGAGAGCTGGCGGTCGACGAGGGCGACGCCGTCCTTCGCAAGGCGGGAATCCATGGTCGCGATGTAGTCGGTCGCGACCTGATGGCCCAGCCCGCGCGAGCCGGTATGGAGCATCACGACCACCCGTCCCGGCGAGAGACCGAGCCGGTCGGCGAACTCGGGATGGAACACCTCATCCACCGCCTGGACCTCGAGGAAGTGGTTTCCCGAGCCGAGGGTCCCGAGCTGGCGAAGTCCCCGGTGCCGCGCGCTGTCGCTGACGCGCGCGGGGTCGGCGCCGGGCATCGTGCCGTTCTCCTCCTGGACGGTCAGGTCCTCGGTTCGGCCGAAGCCGCGCGTAACCGCCCATCCCGCTCCCCCGGCGAGGACCTCGTCGAGCTCGCTCGCCGTGAGCGTCACGCCGCCCTTCGACCCAACTCCGGAGGGGATCGCCCGGTAGAGCGCATCGATCAATTCCTTCAGCCGGGGCCGGACCTCCTCCCGGGTCAGCGACGTGCGCAGGAGTCGGACGCCGCAGTTGATGTCGTAGCCGATCCCGCCCGGCGACACGACGCCCTCGGTAAGGTCGAACGCCGCGACCCCGCCGACGGGGAAGCCGTAGCCGAAGTGGATGTCGGGCATCGCGTAGGCGTTGAGAAGAATCCCGGGGAGCGTCGCGACGTTGGCGAGCTGGATCAGCGACGGGTCGTTCTCGACGGCCGCGAGCAATTTGGCGTTCGAGAACAGCACGCCGGGGACCCGCATCCCCGCGACCTCGGTGGCGGGGATCTCGTAGGTGAACGGGTCGCGAGCGATGAGCGTCGGGAGCTTCGCCACGGCGGTTGGGAGACGGTCGGGGTAATAAGCGGTGGGCCGCCCGAAGGCGGTCCGCCCTCACTCGGCTTCGATCCAGAGCATCGGCTCGCGCGCCCGCACGTTGGCGCCGGTCGCGACCGTGAGGCGGCGGACGATGCCGTCCCGCGGGGTCGCGACCTCGTTGCGCATCTTCATCGCCTCGAGCACGAGCAGCACCTGGCCCTTCGTGACCTGCTCTCCCTCCCGGACCTTGAGCTCCACGACCCGTCCGGGCATCGGCGGAACGATGGCGGTCCCCCCGGAGGCCGACGGTCCGGCAGCGGTCGAGCGGTCCTCCGCCGCCCGCGGAGCGGCGGGACGAGCGGAGGAGGCGGGGCCCGAGTCGAGGACCTCGAGCGTGAGCGGGAACCGTTCGCCGTTCACCACGACCTTCGGGGGCGGTGGCGACCCTGCCGACCACTCCTCGACGACGACCCGCTCGCCCGCGACCTCGAGCTCCACCCGACCGTAGCCGTTCTCGAGGACCTTCACGGGGAAGACACGCTCCCCGACCCGCACCTCCGTGAGGTCCGGTCGGACCTCGACGCTCGCGGTATCAGGGCCGAGCCGGACGGCGATGCGCATCGACCCACCTCCCGTTGTTGAGGAGCGCGGAGCGCCCCTCGTGCGCCCACGCGCTCCCACCCGCGGGGCTCGGGACGAAGGGCGCGGAAACGGGTGGGGGCGGCGGAGCCCGGAGGGCCGCCACGAGTCCGACGGCGACGGCGTTCAATGTCGCGGGGTCGAGCCCGCGGTCGACGGCGGATCGGTACTGCTGGTAGACCAGCGGAAAGAGCGCGAAGCTCAACGCCTCCGCCTCGTCGGCGGCGGGGACGAGGGCGCGGACGTCGCGGACCGCCGTCGCGAGCTCGGGGGCGAGGAGGTCGGCCGGGCGACCGGTGATCGCCGTCTCGGCCGCGAGGACCTGCTTCGCCAAGGCGGCGTCGATCGTCCCCGGCGGTCGGCCGTAGAGGCCGCGGACGTAGTCGCGGACCTCCCGCGTCACCTCCCGGTAGCGGCCCCCGGTAAGGACGTTCAGGACCGCCTGGATGCCGACGATCTGGCTCGTGGGGGTCACGAGCGGCGGATAGCCGAGGTCGGCCCGCACCCGCGGGATCTCCTCGAGGACCTCGCCCAGCCGCTGGAGCGCGTCCTGCTCTTTGAGCTGATTGAGGAGGTTCGAGAGCATTCCGCCGGGAACCTGGTGGAGGAGGATCCCGGGGTCGGTCTGGAGCGAGCGGAGGTCGAGCAGCGGCCGATAGTGCTCGAGCACGCCGTGGAAGTACTCCGCGAGCGACGCGAGCTCGGCGAGGTCGAGCTTCGGGTCGAACGGCCCGCCGCGCATCGCCCCCACCAGGGTCTCGGTCGGGGGCTGGCTCGTCCCCCCCGCGAACGGGGAGAGCGCGCTGTCGACGGCCACCGCGCCCGCCTCGACGGCGGCGAGGCAGGTGAGCGTCGCCATCCCGCTCGAGGAGTGGGTGTGGACCACGACCGGGAGCCCCACCTCCTTCACCAGCGCCCGCACGAGGGCGCCTCCGGCGGTCGGCGGCATGAACCCGCCCATGTCCTTGACGCAGAGTTCGTCGGCGCCCATCTCGGCGAGCGTGCGACCGAGGGCGACGAACGCCTCGAGCGTGTGGACCGGCGACTCCGTGTAGCAGATCGTGGCCTGGGCCCGCGCCCCGCTCCGCTTCACCGCCTCGAGGGCCGTCCGCATGTTGCGGGGGTCGTTGAGGGCGTCGAAGACGCGGAAGATGTCGATCCCCTCGCGGGCGGCCGCGGCGACGAAGGCGCGGACGACGTCGTCCGGATAGTGACGGTACCCGACGAGGTTCTGGCCCCTCAGGAGCATCTGGAGCGGCGTCCTAGGCATCCGCCGCTTGAGCTCCCGCAGCCGCTCCCATGGGTTCTCGCGGAGGAAGCGCAGGCAGACGTCGAACGTCGCGCCGCCCCAGACCTCGAGCGAGCGGTAACCGACGGCATCGAGGCGCTCCGCGACGGGGAGCATGTGCTTCGTGCGCATCCGCGTCGCGATGAGCGACTGGTGGCCGTCCCGGAGCACCGTTTCGGTGAGTCCGACCACGCGCCCCCCTAGAGCGGGATGTTCCCGTGCTTTCGCGGGGGCCGGTCCTCGCGCTTCGAGGCCAGGATGCGGAGCCCGGCGACCAAGCGCGCGCGCGTTTCTTTCGGGTCGACGACCTCGTCGATGTACCCCCGCTCGGCGGCGAGGTACGGGTTCAGGAACTCTGCCTGGTAACCGCCGGTCAGCTTCGCGCGGAGCGCCTCCCGCTCCCCTTGCGGC
>DASRSW010000040.1:0-38948 GCA_035656275.1 Thermoplasmata archaeon | reverse complement strand
CTTGGAGGTGGTGCTGCCGTGCAGCACCACGCTCGAGATCGACCGGACGAGGATGAGGACGATGCCGGCCACGAGCCCGCCCGTCGCGAAGGCTCCCACGCCGTAGAGGAACGTCTCGAAGAAGCCGAACCCGAGCCCGGCAGCGGCGCCGAAGACGAGGCCATCGGAGACCAGGCGCAGTCGGGCTGCCGAACGGGTGACCCCCGTCGCCTTCAGGGCTTCCTCGACGAACGGAGCGATGACGAGGACGAGGAAGAACGCCCCCGCCGTGGAGTTGCCGTTCAGGAAGACGAACTCGGGCCCCGGGTAGCTCTGGCTGAACGCCGTTCCGAGCGCCACCAGCACCGCCTCCAGCACGACGGCCACGAGGGTGGCGATGATGGCGCCGTAGACGAACGTCCCGATGAGCGGTCCCCAGGGAAGCACCTGGTACCGCTCACTTCCCCGCAGCCACGCGAGGTACAGCAGGGCGGGGACCAGGGCGACGATGACGAGAAGGACGAGGTCCAGGAGGCCGCTGACGAGGTCGCTCATGGGGGGGGATAGTGGTAGAACCCTTCCCCGGTCTTCCGACCCAGCCGCTGCGCCTCCACCATCGAGCGGAGCAGCGGGCAGGCTCGGTACTTCGGGTCATGGAACCCCTCCCACAGCACGTCCAGGATGTGGAGGGCGGTGTCGAGGCCGACCAGGTCGACCAGCTCGAATGGTCCCATCGGGTGGTGGAACCCGAGCTTGTACGCGGTATCGATCTCGTCCCGGGTCGCGGTCCCCTCGTAGAGCATCCACGCGGCCTCGTTGATGAGGACGGCCATGGCCCGGGTGGTCACGAACCCCGGGGTGTCCTTCGACAGGACGACGGTCTTCCCCAATGCGGCGGCAAACTGTCGGGCGCGCTCGACGACTTCGGGAGGGGTGAGGAACCCGGGGATGACCTCCACCAGGTCCATCTGGAGGACGGGGTTGAAGAAATGGACCCCCACGAGCCGGCCCGGCTCGCGCAGCGCCGAGGCGATGGAGGTAATGGGCAGCGACGAGGTGTTCGTCGCGAGGAGCGCCGTCGGTCGGGCGATCCCCTCGATCTCGGTGAAGAGCGCGCGCTTGACCTCGAGCCTCTCGGGCGCCGCCTCCACGATGACATCGGCGCTGTCGGCCCGGCGCAGCCCGATCGCCTCCTCCATGCTTCCGAGGGCGAGCGCCTTCGCGGACTCGCTCACCTTCCCGCGACGCACCGCCGACTCGAGCGCCCGGGTCGCGTTGTCCCGGCCCCGGCGGACCAATGCCTCGTTGACGTCCTCAAGCGTGACGGCCCAGCCGGCCAGCGCCGCCTGGGCTGCGATGCCGCTCCCCATGATACCGGCGCCCACGACGAAGACGCGATGGCGCACGGACGCCCGCGGGTCGCTCGCAACGGCGTCGCCGGGCTCGCTCATCGGGCCTCCAGAGCAAGCGGGCGGAGCGTCTTGACCGATTCCAGGTACTCGCAGGCGCGGCACCGCGGACCCGTCGCGGGTTCCCCGCAGTCGACGCAGTGGCCCGGAGCACCGGCGTCCCCGTCCGCCAAGAGGTCCACGATCTGGGCGTGGGCGCTCAGGAGCGCCTGACGGGTGCCCGGAAACGCCTCCTCCAGCTGGTAGACCACGTTCCGGAACACATTGCGCGACGCGCGACCCGCGTGGGGGCATTCGCCGTGGTCGAACGGGGTCTCGGTGAGGTAGGCGAAGAGGAACACCTCGCGCTCGGGGACCTCGGCGAGGGGAGCGACCCGGGGCACGAGACCGGCCTGGCGGCGCCGGTGCGGCGCCATCCGCGGCATCCGGCGGATGTCCGCGCGGGCGACGTTCATCAGGACCGTCTGGGCGAGGTCATCCAAGTTGAACCCGAGGAGGAGCGCGTCGGCCCCGGCCTCGCGGGCCCCGCGGTTCAGGAGCTGCCGGCGCCAGACGCCGCAATAGGAGCACGGCGCGATTCCCGGTAACAGTTTCGCCGCGGACGCCGTCGTGGTCCCCAAGCGTTCCTGCGCCGAGAGGATGCGATGTTCGACGCCCAGCGCGGCGGTGAGCTCGCCGGCCCGCTCCACGGTCGCCGACCGGTAGCCCGGGATCCCCTCGTCCACCGTGAGCGCCACGAGGCGCACCGTCGGGCGTCGGGCGAAATAGCGGTGGGCGAGGCGAAGCGTGACGGCGGAGTCCTTCCCTCCCGACAGGGCGACCGCGACGGTCCCGCGGTGGAACCGCGGCAGCTGGCGATGCAGCGCCCGTCGGGCCCGGTCCTCGACGCTCTCGCGGAAGTGGGAGGAGCAGAGATGATCCCCCGCATAGGGGCGGTCGATGACCGCGGGCGATTCACAGCGCGCGCACTGCACGCTCCGCGCGAGAGGGACGCGGGTATTTAGTTCACCGAGCCGAACGCGTTCCGTTGGAGGTCAACCATTAATTAGGAACGTCCCGGCCAGAGACGACCGATGGCCTCCGCCGTCGTCTCTCGCGACCGATCGGGCGCGCTTCGGCGCCCGGCCCGCCTTCTGGCCGCCGAGAACCTGGCCGCGGTGAAGGAGGTCGTCGACCGGTTCTCCCGCCATTTGCAGTCGCAAGAGCGCAGCCCGTGGACCGTGAAGCAGTACGCCCACATCGCGCGGATGTTCCTCGGGTTCGTGGGAAAACCCCTCGATGAGGTGACCCGCCGGGACCTGGACGGATTCCGCGAGTACCTGGTCCTCCAGCGGCACTACTCGAAGAATTCGCTTTACACGACGGTGCGGGGGCTCACCTGCCTGTTCCGCACCTTCCAGCTCACCGCTGCCGAGGGCCTGGAGGCGCCGAAACGTCCGGAGCGCCTCCCGCACTATCTGACGGAAGAGGAGACGCACCGACTGTTCGAGGCCGTGCGCGATTCCCCTCGCGACTCCGCCATCGTCCACGTCCTGGCCTTCGGCGGTCTTCGCGTGGGCGAGGTCTGCCATCTCGAGCTCGAGGACATCGAGTTCGAACGCAACATCCTCCACGTCCGCTCGGGAAAGGGCGACAAGGACCGTGAGGTGGTGATCGAGGAGCGGACCCGGGCTGCCATCGACCGCTACCTGACCGAACGCACCCTCGCCGGGGAGGGGACCACCCGTCTCTTCCCGGTCGGCCCCGTGACGGTAGAGCGGCTCATCCGCAAGGCGGCCGTCCGCGCCGGGATCCCCCGTCGCGTCACCCCCCACATGCTGCGGCACACGCTGGCGACCGCCCTGCTCTCTCGCGGTTGCGACATCCGCTACATCCAGAAGCTGCTCGGCCACTCGTCCGTCGCGACCACCCAGATCTACACGCACGTCGACACGACCGCGCTGCGCGACGCCTACTCGCGGGCGAAACCGCAGTATTAATCCCGGGGCGGTTCCCCCGACCGTGGAGGAACCCCCGGTCGACGTCCTGGTCCTCGGGGCGGGGATTGCCGGGTGCGCGCTCGCCTACCACCTGCGACGCCGCGAGGCGGGATCGGTGCTCGTCTACGACCCCCGCACGCCCGCGGCCGGGGCGAGCGGACGGGCGGCGGGCGTGGTGACGGAGCAGCTCTGGGACCGCTGGGACGTCGAGGTCACCCGCGAGTCCCACCGGGAGTACGCTGAACTCTGCCGCCGCTGGGAGCCGGACGCCTACCAGCAGCACGGATTTGTCCGCTGGACCCGCGATGCGCGTTGCGGGGAGGCGCTCGAGGCGGCGAGGGATCGCTTCCGCTCCTGGGGGGTCGTGGTCGACGAGGCCGCGCCCTCCCGGCTCGAAGGGTGGTTTCCCGCCGGCCGCTTCGACGACGTGCGCTTTGCCCTCCACAGCCCGCACGACGCCGCGGTCCGCCCGAGCTCGCTCACCACCATCTACGCGGAAGGGGCCCGCAGCGCCGGGGCCGTCTTCGACTTCGGGGTCCCCCCGGTCGCCTTAAGCGGCGATGGGGACGGCTGGCACCTCGCGACGGCGCTTCGGTCCGTCCGGGCCCGGCATCTCGTCATCGCCGCGGGCGCCTGGTCGAAGGCGATCCTCCAGGAGCTCGGCCACCCGCTTCCCCTCGCCCCCTACCGCACCCAGGCGGCGCTCCTCCGTCCCCCGAAACCGCCGTCACCGTTCCCGACCGCCCACGACCTCGACACGGACGTCTACCTCCGTCTCGAGGACGGGGGACGGATCCTCGGGGGCGACGGAACCGAGCGGGTCGAGTGTGACCCCGAGCGGTTCGAACCGAGCGGGGATCCCTCCTTCCTCGCCCACCTTGCGGAATCGCTCCAGTCCCGCTTCCCCGGCTGGGCCGAGAGCGAGGTCCTCTCGGCCTGGGCCGGGGTCTGCACCTCGACGCCCGACCGTCACCCGATCGTGGGGCGGGTCCAGGGCGTCCCCGGGCTGTTCGTCCTCGCCGGGTTCAATGGGTTTGGCGTGATGCGGGCCGGGGGGGTCGCCCGGCGGCTCGCCGACCTCATCGTGGACGACGGGGATCGCGAGGAGGCCCGGACCCTCCTCGGCCCCGCCGACGCGAGCCGGTTCACGGGAACGCCCGCCGCCTTTGCCCCGACGCCAGGGTTCACCCTGGAACCGGGGGAGAACCCCCGCTGGTAGTCCGCCGGCTCACGCCGACGCGCGAAGGCGCTCGAGCTTTTCCAGGAACTCGACACCCTCTCCGGTCGTCATCGGACGCCCGTCCTCACGGCGCAGGGGGAGGCCGGCCTCGGCGCAGGCCGCTTCGGGGGTGGCGCCGTTCAGCATCGCGCGCACGGCACGCTGCTCGCGCCGGCTGAGGCTGAGCCCCTCCAGGGTGAACTCGTCGAACGCCTCAAACGCGATGGGGCAGACGGCGCGGCCGATACGCGCGAGCTCGGCGGCGTACCGGCGGATCTCCTCCTGGGCGTGGGGGTCGAGCCGCAGCGAGAGGAAGTGGAACAGGTTGTGGAGGTCGGTCTTCCAGTACCACTCCGTGTAGTAGGCGAGCGGAAGCACGAGGCGGGCGGTCTCCCGCGCCACTCCCGACTCGAGGGCCCTCAGGTACACCTGGTAGGCCTCCCGGCTCACCTGGTCGAGCCCGGTGCGGAATGCCGTCACGGCCTCCGGCGGAAGCTCCTCCCCCCGACCCTGCCGGTTGCGCCCGGACTGGCGTCGGACGTCCTCGGGGGGCGGAAGGTCGAACTCGTCGGGGATGACCGAGTACCGGGCGGAGTACTCGTTGACGGACGCGGTCCGGTGCCGGATCCACTGGCGTGCGACGTAGATGGGGAGCCGGACGAGGAACTTCAACTCGACCATCTCGAACGGCGTGGTGTGCCGGTGTCGCATCAGGTAGCGGATCAGCCCCCGGTCGTCGCGCACCGACTTCGTCCCCATACCGTAGGAGACCCGGGCGGCCTGCACGATGGCGTTGTCGTTGCCCATGTAGTCGACCAGCACGACGTACCCGTGGGAGAGGACCCGGTGCTTCACACCGATGAGGCCCTCCGCCTCGGGGACCGACGGCCGCACCCAGCGGGGTTCCTCCGTGGCCATCGCCGCCGCAGGGAGCGGCCGGGTTATAGGGTGGACGGGAGCGCGGTCCACCGGCGGCAAAACGTTTAGGCCCGGCCCCCACGTGCTGGACGCCGGAGGGACGACGTGGCCCGCATTTTCGTCGGCATTGCGTGGCCGTATGCGAACGGTCCGTTCCACATAGGCCACCTCGCGGGCGCGTATCTCCCGGGAGAGATCTTCGCCCGCTACCACCGGCTCGTCGGAAACGAGGTCCTCATGGTCTCGGGGTCCGACATGCATGGAACGCCGATCCTCGTTACCGCCGAGCAGGAGGGGTCGACCCCCGAAGCCGTCGCGCGGCGGTTTGACGAGGTCAACCGCGAGGCGTTCACGCAGCTCGGGTTCTCGTTCGACCTGTTCACCCACACCCACACGGTCGTCCACGAGCGGACGGTGCAGGAGATGTTCCTCTCGCTCCTCGAGCACCGGTTCATCGTCCGGAAGACGGAAGAGATCGCCTACTGCCCGAAGCACGCCCGATTCCTCCCGGATCGCTATCTGGTCGGAACCTGCCCGCACTGCGGATTCGAGTCCGCCCGCGGAGACGAATGCGACCGGTGCGGGCGGCTCCTGGAGCCCCGCGAGCTGGGGCAGCCCCGATGCGTCCTGTGCGGGACGCCGGCGGAGTTCCGCCCGACGGAGCACTTCTACCTCGCGCTCGACCTCCTGGCCCCGTCGCTCACTCAGTTCCTGGCCGACAAGGATCACTGGCGCGGGAGCGTGCGCAGCGTCACCCAGAACTTCCTCTCAGAGGGGTTGCACCCGACTCCTATCACGCGGGACCTGGACTGGGGGGTCCCGCTGCCGGTGGAGGGGTACCCGAGCAAGCGATTCTACGTCTGGTTCGACGCGGTCATCGGCTACCTGTCGGCCTCCCGAGAGTGGGCGATCCGCTCGGGCCGACCGGACGCCTGGAAACGATACTGGCTCCCGGAGGAGCGGGTACGCCAGTACTACTTCATCGGCAAGGACAACATCCTGTTCCACACCATCGTCTGGCCGGCGATCCTCCTCGGTCGCGGGGGCCTCCAGCTCCCGTACGACGTCCCCGCGAACCAGTGGCTCGTGCTCGGAGGGGCGAAGATCTCGAAGTCCCGCGGCGGTGCGGAGGAGGCGACCCTCCCCGCGCTCCTGGCGCAGTTCCCCCCGGATGTGATCCGATTCTACGCAGCGGTGATGGCGCCCCAGAACCACGACACCGAGTTCGACCGGGAGGAGGTCCAGAAGCTCGCGGACGAGGTGCTCGCGAACCAGTGGGGCAACCTCGTCCAGCGCGCGCTGGTCCTGACCCGGGACCGGCACCAGAACCGCGTCCCCGAGCCCCCGGCGGGGTGGGACACGCGTTCCAGCGACTCCATCGGGCCCCGGATCGAGGAAGCCCACCGGCGGATCGCCGCGGAGCTGGAGTTGGTCCATCTCAAGGAGGCGCTCGAGCTCATCCTCGCCGAAGTACGGGAGGGGAACCGGCGGTTCCACGACGCGCGACCGTGGGCGGCGTCCGACGAGGTCCGCCGCCGCGTCCTCTATGAGACCCTGTGGCTCCTCAAGGCCGCCGCCACGTGGTTCTCTCCATACGTTCCCTTCTCGTCGCGCGAGGTCTACCGCATGCTCGGGTTCGCCGACGGGCCCTCCGCCGGAGGCTGGGAATCGGCCTTGGAGCCGCCGGCGCCGGGGCAGACGCTCGGCGAGATCCGGCCCCTCTTCCCGAAGGAACCGCCGGCGGTCGCCCCGGTTGCCCCGGCCGCCCCCGCCGACTCGACGGCCACACCGCCCGCGGGTCGCCCGGAGCTCGCGCCTCTTCAGGTCCGAGCGGCCGTCGTCGAAACGGTCGTGAACCATCCTTCGGCGGACCGGCTGTACGTGCTCACCGTGAACGATGGCGGCCCCCGGCCGCGTACGGTCGTCGCCGGGATGCGCACCTCCTACACCCCCGAGGAGCTCCAGGGCCGACGGGTCGCCCTTTTGGCCAATCTCGAACCCCGGACGATCCGCAAGATGACGTCGCAGGGCATGATCCTCGCCGCCGATGCGGGAGAGAAGGCGGTGCTCCTGCGGCCCCCCGAGTCCGTCCCCGCGGGCACGGCGATCGAGGGCGCCTCGTTGTCGGACCGTACGATCCGCTACGAGGAGTTCGAACGGACGCCGCTCCTCGTCGGCGTGGTCGACCGGCCGTTGGCGGAGGGGGTCGTCGAGGTGAACATCGGAACGACGTCGGTGCGGGCCCCGGGGAACGCTCCGGTGGGAACCCGCGTCGTCCTGCGGAGGTTGGGAAGCGATGCGGGCGAAGGGATTATCCTCTCCTTCGGCCAAGGTGGGCTACTGGAACCGCCGCCGGACCTACCGGCGGGGACCCGGATCCGATGACGGCGTCGCTGCGATTGGACCTCCACGTGCATTCCCGCCACTCGCCCGACGGCCGGCTCGCCCTCGCAACGATCGTGGAGCAGCTGGGCTACGCCGGGTTGAACGGCTTCGCGCTCACCGACCACAACACCGTCGCCGGGCACCCGGAGCTCGCGTCCCTGGCCCGGGAGTACCCGATGTACTGGTTCATTCCGGGCGTCGAAGTCTCCACCCGGGAGGGGCACCTTCTCGCCTACGGCGTCCACGCCCTGCCCCCGATCCACCGCCCGCTCGCCGAGACCGTGGAGTGGATCCGCGCCCATGGGGGGATCTCGGTCCTGGCGCATCCGTTCCGCTGGGCCCACGGGGTCGGACGACGGGTCGCCGCGCGGGCGGCCGTGGACGGCGTGGAAGCGGTGAACGGGCACAACGCCGAGATCGCCAATGCTCGCGCCGAGCTCGTGGCCGCCCGACGGGGTCTGGCGGCGACCGGGGGCAGCGACGCGCACGACCGTGCCGACGTCGGCCGGGCGTACACCGAGTTCCCGGTCGAGACGAGTTCGCTCGACGACCTGTTCGCCCACCTGCGCGCCCGCCACACGCGGGGCGCGGGTCGCCCGCTCTCGGTCGCGGCCCGCATCCGGCTGGGCGTCCGGACGAGCCTCCTGCGGGTCTCGCGCGGGTTCCGCCCGATCTAGTCGTTCAGTCTTCCCACGCCGGCGGCACTCCGCGCTGGAGTGCGCGCCGCAGCCGAAGCACCCCCGCCGGAGCGCTGCTCCCCGACTCCAGCGTGGGGGGCACTTCGGCGAGCCCGAGCGCGAGGGCGGCCCGCAGGAGCGCGATGTGCGAGAGCCCCTGCGGGTAATTGCCCAGGAGGCGCCGCGCTCGGGGGTCGAACTCTTCGCTGAAGAGCCCGAGGGGCGAGGCCGCTCGGAGGACCGCCTCGAACCGCTTCAGCGCTTCGTCCTTTTCGCCGAGACGGGCGAGGCATTCGACCATCCAGAAGGCGCACGGAATGAACGTCCCTTCCCGTCCGGCGAGTCCGTCCGGTGCCCGGTACCGGTAGAGGAAGGGCCCGTCGGCCAATTCCCGGTCGACGGCGTCGACGGTCGCGACCACCCGGTCGTCGCGGAAGGGCAGGAACCCCACGAGCGGGATGCGGAGCGCCGAGGCATCCATGAACTTCCGACCGAACGCCTGCACGAACGTGCGGTGCTCGGCGTCGTACCCCTGATCGAGGATCTCTTCCCGGACCTCGTCGGCGGCCGACTCCCAGCCCGCGACCGGCGCCGTAAGTCCAAATCGGCGGGCCAGCCGCGCCGAGCGCTCGAGGGCGACCCACGCCATCAGCTTCGAGTGGACGTAGGCTCGCGGCGGGCCGCGGGACTCCCAGATGCCGCGGTCGGGTTCGCGCCAGCGCTCGAGGACCTCCTCGACGAGATGGGTGAGCTCGGGCCAGAGCCGCCCGACCTCTGCGGGCTGCGCGAAGGAGAGCATGTAGGCGGCGTCCACGAGTTCGCCGTAAATGTCCAGCTGGAACTGCTCGGCCGCGCCGTTTCCGATCCGGACCGGCCGGGCGCCCGAGAACCCCGCGAGGTGCCGGAGGCTCCGCTCCGCGAGCTCGGTGCCCCCGTCCGCACCGTAGACGACGCGCAGCGGCCCCCCGGGAGCTCTCGCGTCGATGCGTCCGACGACCCAACGCAGGAACCGGGACGCTTCGGCGACGTGGCCCAGCAGGAGGAGCGCTTCGGCCGTGAATGCGGCGTCCCGAACCCAGGCGAACCGGTAATCCCAGTTCCGGTGGCCACCGGGCCACTCCGGAAGTGACGTGGTCGGGGCCGCGATGAAGGCCCCCGTCGAATCATCGCTCAGGAGCTTCAGCGTGATCTCGGCGCGCTCCAGCCACCGGTGCCAGCGCCCCGCGAGGACGTGAAGCGGGGTATCCGCCCGGTGAACCCACTCGAGCCAGAACGTCTCGGTGGACCGCAGGAGTTCAGACGCTGGAGTGCGCGGGAGCGGATCTCGACCCCAGCCAACCTCCACCGAGAGCGGTTCCGAGGGCCGGAGGACCAGCTCGGTCGAGGCGACGCCGCCGTCGAACTCTAACGGCGCCCCGAGGCGATAGGAGATCGACCCCGACCCCGAGGCTGCGGTCCAAAGGTCCGCCTCCGCGCTCTCCCAGCGGGCCGGGTGACGACCGTAGTCGAATCGGGGTTCGCAGGTGACCCGAATGCGGACGGGGCCGCCGATCGCTTCGGCGATCCGCACGAGGGGAGAGGGAGTTTCCGGGGTCGTCGCGGCGCCGAGCGGGAGGAAGTCGAGGACGCGGAGGGCGCGGCGGGGGCCCAGGGAGAAGGTGGTGTCGAGGATGGCCGTGGACGGAAGGTACGTCTGCCGCCCGGTCGCTCGCGCGACCGGTCGAATCTCGTGGAAGCCTCCCTTCCTCCAGTCCAGGAGACGGCCGAAGACGCTGGGGGAGGCGAAACGGGGAAAGCAGGCCCAGTCCACCGACCCGTTTCGGGAGACGAGGAGCGCCGTGTGGAGGTTCCCCACCACCCCGTAGTCTTCGATCCACGGGGGGGAGCGGATTTCGGCAGGTCTGGTGCCGGCCATGGGGAGGTCTTCCCTCGTTAAATCCCGCTCCCGAGCATAAACGAGCCCGTCCCGCGGGGGGCAGGGGGACCCGTGGGACGGGCCACCCGAGAGCTTTAAGCCGGTTCCAGTTGCCCCCCGCGCCGCGCCGAGGTGGCAGAATGGTTAATGCGACGGACTGCAGATCCGTTTCCTGGGGGTTCGATTCCCTCCCTCGGCTTCCCGTGGGCGGCGGCACCCCGGATCTGGCGAACTAGGGTTCGACCGGGAACTGCACTCCGGTCCCCGGTATCCGGGACCCTTTTCGGGACCGCGCTACCGTCTTGCCGCCGGGTCCCGGGGGGGCGCAGGGTCGGAGGGCGGCCAAATACCCCTCCCGCGTCGAATGCACTTTGACCATGACCCAGGAGGGGGAAATCGGGGTACGGGCCGAACGACCGAGCCCGCCGCCCGGCGGTCCCCCGTCTCGGGGGACCCGACGCTAGGGAGTTCGCCCGCGGCGAGTTCCCTCGCGAGGATTACCACTGGGTCGTCGCCCCATGCCGCGCCGAGTCCCCACGTGGGGGCGCTCGCGGGAGGTCGCTGGGACAACTGCGGAGGCGCTTCGGCTCCCCCGGGAAGGCGGTGCGAAACGCCGAGCCGACCCCCGAACCCGCCCCCGCGTAGGCTGGACCAACTCGACCGCCCCGACCGGGACCCGGCGGTCTGGGCCAACCCTTTCCCCGCCCCGGACCCTAGGCCCAGCCGCCCCGCAGCACCTTGACACGCGACGCTGGGACACGCCGCAGAGCGGAGAAGCGAAGGTTAAGTTCCCCCACGAGTCCCGAGGCCGGGCCCCTCGCCGTTCGAGCTACAATGTCGGAACCGAGCCTCGAAGCCATCCACCTCACGAAGCGATTCAACTCGTTCGTCGCCCTCGATGACCTGAACCTCAAGGTGTCGGGGGCGAAGTGCGTCGGATTCCTCGGCCCGAACGGTGCCGGCAAGACGACCACATTGAAGCTGTTCTCCGACATGATCTTCGCGACGAAGGGCCAGGCGCTCATCAACGGGCTTGACGTCCACGCGTCGAAACGTCGCGCCCTCGACTGCGCCGGTGTCCTCGTCGAGACGCCCGAGATCTACCCCGCGATGTCCCCGCGCGACGCGCTGTCCCTCATCGCCGAGATCCGGGGGATCCCCGCCGCCGAGCGGCAGGGCCGGATCGAAACGGTGCTCGGCGAGGTCGCGATGTCCGAATGGATCGACAAGCGGATCGGCGAGTTCTCGAAGGGGATGAAACAGCGGGTCAACATCGCTGCCGTGCTCCTTCCGGATCCCCAGATCGTCATCCTGGACGAACCGACGACGGGGTTGGACCCGCGCGGCATGGCGGAGGTCCGCGACGTCATCCGCGACCTGAAGCGGCGCCAGAAACTCGTGTTCATGAGCTCCCACCTCCTCGGCGAGGTGGCGGACGTCTGCGACGAAGTCGCCATGATCAATCGGGGGAAGCTCCTCGTCTACGACTCGCTCGAACGCGTGATGACGCGGACGAACACCGCCCGTACGATCGTGGAGGTCGGCTTCTCCCGGGCGGTCGACGCGACGGGGACGAAGCAGGTGACCGAGATCCCGGGCGTCGAAGGCGTCGACCGGCTGGATACCCTGACGCTCCAGCTCACGCTGAGTCCCGGGGTCGATACCCAGGAACGGGTGCTGCGGGAGCTCGTGACCCGGGGCACCGGGGTGGTCCGCTACCAGCCTTCCTCCTCCGCGCTCGAAGCGTCGTACCTCGACCTCATCAAGGACTCGCGGTAGAACATGGCCGAGAACGAACGATACCCCGCGCGGCTTCCCGACAGCCTGGGCCACACCCTCGTCATCATGAAGTATGAACTCCTGAACTACTTCCGGACCCGTCGTTTCTACATCCTGCTCGGCATCGGCGTCACGATCAGCCTATTGTTGACCGTGCTCGTCGGGTACTATCGCCCCCGAGGGCTCCTCTCGAGCCCGCTCGCCTTCTACGCCAGCTGGTGGGGGTTGTCGATCAACTTCGTCGTCATTCTGGCGGGGATCTTCTTCGGGGGCGACGCGATCAGTGGGGAGTTCCAGAACAAGACGGGCTACTTCACGGTCGGGCACCCGATCCGTCGCATCTCGATCTACATCGGGAAGTGGCTCGCCGCGCTCATCGCCGCGGTCGTCGTCTTCGTCCTCTACACGCTCATCGCGATCGCGAACGGGATCTACTACTTCGGCCCCAACCTCCCGGGCCAGCTGGCGGTGGCGATCGGCCTCGGCCTCCTCTACCTGTTGGCGGTCCTGGCGTTCACCTTCCTCTTCAGCTCGCTCTTCAAGTCGAGCGCGATGTCGATCCTGGTCACCGCCATTCTCCTCCTGTTCGGGTTCAGCATCATCGATGAGCTCCTCGCGACGTTGGCGGGGGTGGAGCCGTGGTTCATCCTGACCTACGGCGGGTCGATCGTGGGCAATTCGCTCATGAACCCGTACCCCGCGCACATGGTGCACGCCGGTCCCGAGGCCGGGAACCTGATCATCTATAGCGCGTCGGTCCCCGAGGGGGTCGTCATCCTGCTCAGCTACTTCGTCGTCTGCGCCGTCGTCGGGCTATACCTCTTCGAACGCAAGGAGTTCACGTAGGTCGCGCCGCCGGTCGCGGGCCTAGGTCGTGGGGGCCCGCCGGCCGGGCACGCGCGGGCCGGCCGTGTAGGTCTTGAGATAGTCGATAAGGATCAGCATCGCCTCGTAGCTCAGATTTACCCGACGGATGAGGCTCGGGCGGTCGCGGAGCGCCTCGGAGGCCGTGAGCGCCGCGACGATATCCTGGGCAAAGGAGCGGGCGAGCATCACCCTCGACGCGTCGGTGACCGGGAACGGCGGGGCGTCGAGCGTCTTCGTCAGCTCCTGGATCCCCTCCACGTTCTCCGAGTAGATCTGCTGGAGGACCTCGGCGGAGACGGACGATTCCGCACCGATCAGCGCCATGGCCGCCCCCCCCTCGACGCGGAGGCGGCTAAATCGCTTGTCGGGGAGCCGGCGCCCGCGAGCTTCAAGGGGCATTGCGGGCTAGTTGGGGCATGACGCCCGGAGCATCGCACCCGGAGGGGACGGGGCCGGCGCTCGTCCTCGGGGCCGGCTACGCCGGGGTCCGGCTCGCCCACGCCGTCGACCGTCTGGGTCGCGGCCGGATCCCCGTCGTCCTGATCGATCGACACCCGATGCATGTGCTCCGGACCGAGCTCTACGAGGTGGGCCGACTCGCGGGGGACTCCCGGGCCGCGGACCGCCTCACACTGTCGATACGGAGGGTGCTCGAAGGCACCCGGGTCCGGTTCCGAGAGGGAGAGGTCGAGGCCATTGACCTCCCAACCCGGAGGGTGCGCGTGGGCGGCGAGGATCTTCCGTTCCGCGCGCTCGCGATCTGCCTCGGGAGCGTTCCTGCGTACTACGGGGTCCCGGGCGCGCGGGAATTCACCCACATGGTCTACCGGCTCCCGGCCGCCCAGCGCCTCGCGTCCGCCCTCCGGGAGCTCGAGGCGACGTCGGCGACCTGGCCTACGAGCCGACGCCCCGAGGTCGTGGTCGTGGGGGGTGGGTCGACCGGCACCGAGGTGGCGGCGGAGATCGCCACTGTCCCCTGGGCTCGAATCGCCGGTCACGACGTCCGCACCCCCCAGGTTCGGCTGGTGACCGGGTCCGTCCCGTTCCTCGCGGGGCTCCACCCGGCGCTCATTCGCCACGCGAGAGAGTTGCTCGGCCGGGCGGGGGTCGAAATGGTCGAAGGTCGAAACGTCGCCCGCGTCGAAGCGGATCGTCTGCAGCTCGACGACCGCGTCACCGAACTCCCCTTCGACCTGTGTGTCTGGGCCGCGGGCGTCCAGGCCCCCGACCTCCTTCGGAACCTCCCCCTCCCGCACGGGCACGCCGGCCGGCTGAAGGTCGAGCCGACCCTGGAGGTCCCCGGGCATCCGGGCGTCTTCAGCGTGGGGGACACGGTCGAGTTCGAGGACCCGGAGACGCACCTCGTGGCCCCGGCCACGGCGCAGGCGGCCCTCTCCGAGGCGTCGACGGCGGGCGCCAACCTGGTCGCGCGCTGGTTCGGAAAGCCGCTGCGCGCCTACCGATATCGCGAGAAGGGGACGATCGTCTCCGTCGGGCGCAACGCGGCGTCGGGGACGACCCGGCACCTGACCATCTGGGGCGCGCCGGCGAAACTGTTGAAGCGGGCCGTCGAGCGCGAATACGCCCTTGCGACCGAACGATCGCAGTACCCCCTGACGAGCCGTTAAAGCGGCGGGCGGGTACCGCCCGAAGGGCTCGTCGTGAAAGCGATCGTCCTCATCGGGGGGTTCGGGACCCGCCTTCGCCCGATCACCTACTCCGTCCCGAAGCAGCTCATCCCCATCGCGGGTAAGCCGATGCTCTACCACGTCCTCGACCTCCTCCCCCCCGAGGTGGACGAGGCGGTCCTCGCCACCGGCTACAAGTCCGAGGAGATCGCCCGTTTCGTCGCGGCCCACCCGCCGCGCATCCCGGTCCGGTGTGTGCCGGAGTCGGAACCCCTCGGCACCGGCGGCGGCATGCGGAACGCCTCGGAGGGGGTCAGCGACCCGTTCCTCCTCCTCAACTCGGACGTGATCGCCGAGATCGACGTGCGCCGCGTGGTGGAGTTCCAGCGCACCAAGGGGGGCCTCGGCACGATGACCCTTGCCCACGTCGAGGACACCTCGCCCTACGGCGTCGCGGCGCTCGACCCCGACGACCGGATCACCCGCTTCATCGAGAAGCCCGCCCCCGCGGCGGCCCCTTCCCATTGGATCAACGCCGGCCTTTCGGTCTGGAACCGGGAGGTGGTCCTCGGAATCCCCCCCGGGCGGCCGGTGAGCTTCGAGAGCGAGATCCTCCCGCCGCTCCTGAGCCGGGGCGTCTTCGGCTTCCGCCTCTCCGGTTTCTGGGAAGATGCGGGAACCCCGGACCGTCTCCTCCGGGCGCAGCAGCTCCTCTTTGATGGCGGCCGCGGGGGCCGAGGGAACGTTCCGCCCGGGGCCCTGGGGAAAGGACCCGTCGCGGCCGGCTCCGGCTGTCAAGTCAATGGCGCCACGTTCGGGCCGTATGTCACCCTGGGGGACTCCGTCACGGTCGAGCGGGGTGCACACATTGAGAACGCGGTCGTGATGGAGGGGGCGGTGGTGGGCCGCGAGGCCTCGGTGGTCGGTTCGCTCCTCGGGCCCCACGCCCGAATCGCCGCAGGCCATGCCGTGAACCATCAGGTGATTGGAGAGAACGGCGAGGCCTAAGCGGGCCCGAACGCGGGTCCGGTGACGACCACCTTCAACGCTTCCTCCGGGCGCGCGGCCATGGAGAACGCTTCCGGGAGGCTCGCCAGCGCCACGCGATGGGTGACGAGCCCCTCAAGGTCCAGTCGGCCCGCGACCAGGAGGTCATGCACGTCCCGAACGTCCGGCTCCGTCGTCGCGTAGGTCGGAACGACCCGGACCCCCCGCAGGTAGAGGGACTGGAGGTCGACCGGTAGCTGGCTACCGGCCTCGGGGAGGCCGAACAGATTCAGCGTGCCCCCTCGTCGGGCGAGCGCGCTCGCGAGACGGACGGCCGGCGTCGCCCCCGTCGCCACCACGGCGAGGTCGACCCCGGCGCCCTGGGTGGCCCGCCGGACCGCCTCCTCCGCCGCCCCCTCCTCGCGGGGATCGACGGCGACGGCGGCGCCACCTTCGACGGCGGCCCGCCGGCGCCGGGGCGAAAGCTCCGCCCCCCCGACCCACCCGGCACCCAGCGCGTGGGCCAACCTCGCGTAGAGAAGCCCGACCGGCCCTAGGCCGACGATGAAGACCGAGTCTCCCGGAGCGAAGCCGACGCGGCGGAGCGCGGTCCGGGCGCACGCCGCGGGTTCGAGGAGCGTCCCCACGGACCAGTCGACGGTATCGCTCAGATGGAGGACCGCCCCGCGCTCGACGTTGTCTGCGGGGACCCGAAACCGCTCGGCGAAGCCCCCCGGGTCGATGTTCGTGCGGCCATATTCGGGGCAGAAGGTGGTGTCACCCCGCTGGCAGACGGGGCAGTGGAGGCATGGAACGTGGTGGTGGACGAAGACGCGCTCCCCGACCCCGTAGCCCTCGACGCCCGGACCGACCTCGAGGATCCGGCCGACGGGCTCGTGGCCGAGCCGGCCCGCGCTCTGGTAGTTGCCGCGGAGCTTCTCGAGGTCCGTGCCGCACACGCCGCAGGCGGCGAGCTCGACCACGAGCTCCCCCGGCCCGGCGCTCGGCTCCGGGCGGTCCACGAGGGCCAGGTGGCCGGGGGCGTCGAGGAGGCCGACCTTCATCCCCGCCGGCGGGCGGCGGTGATCGCCGCGTCCAGGATCTCGACCCCTTCGTCGATCTCCTCCCGCTGGATGACGAGCGGCGGGATGTAGCGGATGGAGGAGCGGCCGCAGGGCAGGAGGAGGAGTCCCCGCCGGTAGGCTTCCTCCAGGACCCGGTCCTTGAGCTTGACGTTGGGCGTCTTGTCGGACCGGCTCTGGACGAACTCCGTCGCGACCATGAGGCCGAGGCCCCGGACGTCGCCGATCTCCTCGTGCTTTCCCTGGAGCTCGGTGAGCCGGGTCCGCAGGTACTCGCCCTGCACCCGGGCGTTCTCGAGGAGGTGTTCCCGGTCGATGGTGTCGAGCGTGGCCAGCGCCCCGGCCACGGCGACGAGGTTGCCTCCGTAGGTGTTCGAGTGCGCGCCGTGGTAGGTGTAGTCCAGCTCCTTTCGAGCGACGATCGCGCCGATCGGGAGACCGCTCCCCAGCCCCTTGGCGATCGTGACGACATCCGGCACGACGCCGTGGTGCTCGATCCCGAACCAGGTGCCGGTCCGGCCGATCCCGGCCTGGACCTCGTCGTCGATGAGAAGGATCTTCTGTTCGTCGAGGATGGACTTGATCTCGGCAAACCACCCCTTGGGCGGGACGATGTAGCCGCCCTCGCCCATCACCGGCTCGGCGATGAACGCCGCGACGTCCTCGGGGGGAATCGTCGTGTCGAAGTACATCTCCTTCAGAATCTTCGCGCAGTAGAGATCGCAGCTCGGGTACTCCAGCTTGTACGGGCAGCGGAAACAATTCGGGGCAGGGATGTGGTGGCCGCCCCCCGCGAACGGTAGGAACCCCCGGCGCTGGGTCGACTTGCTCGCGGTCATGGTCAGCGCGCCCATCGACCGACCGTGGAACGCCCCGATGAGACCCACGAAGAGCGGGCGCTGGGTGTTCCACCGGGCGAGCTTGAGGGCCGCCTCGACGCTTTCCGTTCCGCTGCTGGTGTAGAAGACCTTCTTCGCGAAGGAGCCCGGGGTGATCTCCCCGAGACGCTCGGCGAGGACGGTCTGGTTCTCGTAGTAGAAATCGGTGCCGGCGAAGTGCATCAGCCGGGCCGCCTGGTCCTGGATCGCCTTCACGACGGCCGGGTGGCAATGGCCCGTGTTGACGACCCCCACCCCGGACGTGAAGTCGAGAATCCGATTGCCGTCCACGTCCGTGACCCATACCCCGCTCGCGCTGGCGGCGGCCACCGGGGCGGTCTTGGTGCTGGTCATGATGAGGCGGTCGTCGGCCGCGACGATCTTCTTGGCTTTCGGCCCCGGGATCGGGGTTCGGATCTGAACGCCCTTCGCATGGCCGCCGGTCTTCTCGGGAGGAGTTGCCGACGTCGGACGGGTGGTGCTCTGGCTCATGCTCGCTCCAACGGAGCCAACGCGACGCGGGGGAAAAGCCTTCGCTGAGCGCCAATGGACGCGGACCCGCGCGAGGCGCTTCCTCTCCATTGGAGCACCGCAGTTTAAGCGCCGTGGCCGGCTCAAACGCTCGGATGGACCGGCCGATCGGCCCCCGGCGCAGCCCGGAGGTCACCCTAGACCCGCTGCCCCAAGTCGTCCCGGCACGCGCCGTGCTCACGGAGCTCGCCCGCGGGTTTCTCCTGCTCCATGATCGCGACCCGGCCCGGGCCTCTCAATTCGCGGCCACCTTCCTGCGGGAGCGAGCGGGCCAATCCCCTGAGGAGCCGGTGCGACCTCACCTTCCCTCCGTCCGACGAAGCAGTGCGGTCTGGGCCGGAGAGCGCTTGGAGCGCTAGCCTGGGCTCAGCGGGCGGTCCGGTCTCGGACCCGCAGGTAGGCCATCAGGTCGATGGGAAACGTACGTCGAGTAAGACAGATCCGGACGCCGGAAGCGTCGCCGAAGAACGAACCCGGGCAGACCAGCACGCTCGCGCGTAACAGTCGTCGGGCCAGCCGGTCCCCGTCCCCGCCCACCGCCCGGTCAAACCACAACGGAGCATCGAGGGCGGGGACGCCCGGCACGGCCTCCCTCAGGACCCGAAGGTTGGAACGGAACAGGGCGCGCGCTTCCCCGAGGACCTTCGGGCGGGCCCGCAGGAGCGCCCGGGCGGCCCGGACCGACGCCTCGGCGAGACCGTCCAGCAGCACCCCGTGGAAGGCCGCGAACCGGTCCGCCTCCTCTTCCGGCGCCACGACGTAGCCTACGCGGTGGGCGTCCCCGCCGTACGCCTTCGTGAACGTTCCCGTGGTCCAGAGTCCGGCGCGGCCCGCTCGCGCCCGAGACCTCGCGGAGGTGAACTCGCGAAACGTCTCGTCCACGAGAATGGAGCGGCCGCGTTGACGCCACCGATCGAACTCCTCATCTCTCCATCGTCGCCCGGTAGGATTGTTCGGGTCGGAGAGCAGCACGAGGTCGGCCTGGGCGGCCGAAGAGGTGACCGCGAATCCGGCCCAGGTCGCGGCGGCGGTGAGGGGAGGATACTCCGGGATCGGCAGGCGGACCCGAGGAAGTCGCCGCCCGCGCCGGCGCGCGCCTTGGGCGAGATAGAACGCGACCGCCGTGTTTCCCTCGGTCGCGCCGTGCGTGAGGAACAACCGGGTGGGAGCGACCCCGACGGTCTGCGCGAGCTCGTGGCGCAGCGCGTCAAGGTCGGGTTCGGGCATTCCCCGGAGCGCGCGTCGGGGCGTCTCGAGACTCCCGCGCATGCCGCTCTGGCCCAGATTGTGTCGAGCCCCGGCGTGGGAATCGATCCAGTCGCCCAGCGGGAAGCCCACGGCGCTCCGGGGGTCGACCGGCGCTAAACCGTTTGCGACGCGGCCACGGAGGCGACCCGTTCGCCCCCGGGTGAGATCGGCGTCGGTTCCCTTCGAGGAGCGACCATTTGTACCGGAAGGTCCCGGGCAATGGAGTGATGGCCGGCGACCTCGCCTCGACTCTCGCTGATCGTCGCCTCTTGAGGGACAGTCAGGGATGGTTCCGGGAGGGGCTCGCGGCTCGTCGGGCCGCCCGACTGCGCCAGGAGTGCGTGGAGTGCCACCGAGCGCTGGCCAGCCGGCGGACTCCCTACTGCTCGCGTCGCTGCCGCTGGAGTTTTCACGGCCGATTCTTCTGGGACTCGGCCCGCCAATTCGTGCTCCACCGCGATCGCTTCACGTGCCGCGCATGCGGACGGCGTGCGCGCAAGCGGGAGCTCGAAGTCGATCACGTTCTGGAGATTGCACGGGGAGGAGCCCTCCTGGACTATGCGAATCTCCAGACCCTGTGTCGCGCCTGCCATCGAGCGAAGACCGTCGAGTTCTTGCGGGCGCGGCCGAGGACCGGCCGACGTCGGGTGAACCCGGGGAACGAAGAGCCCGAGAGCGATTGGTTTCCCGCCTGACGAGCCTCGGTCTCACCGGGGTCCTTCCGCACGCGCCTGCGAAGGTTATTTGAGAGCCGCCCTTGTCGGGCGAGCTAGCGAGCCATGGCGACTTCGAATCCCCCTCCAGGAGCCTACGCGCCACCTCCGACCAACCCCCCCGGGGGCGCCCCGGGAACTGCGCCGATGACCCCGCCCCCGGCCCCCGCACCCCGCCGCAGTCGCGGTCCGCTCCTGATCGCCGTCGTCGTGGTCGTTGTCGTGGTCGTCCTGATTCTCGCCCTCGCCTTGGCCGGCATCCTCCCCTTCTTCAAACTGGGAGGGAACGGCAGCGGCGGGTCCTCGTCGTTCAGCGCGAGTCGCGCGGCCGCCCAATCCGCGGCCGATGGGTACCCGGGCGGGGGATGGTCGATGTTCGGAGCGGCTGGCGTGGCACCGACCACCTCGGCGAGCTATCCGCTCGCGAACCTGACCTCCCAGATCGCCGGCACGTCGTGCACGTTCACGGCAGCGTCTGGCGCCCCCAGCATGGTCACGGTGACGGGGATGACGGATGTGTCCGGTGGTCTCTCGAACTCGTGGCTTTTCATGTTCAAGAACACCGCGGGGACCACGGTCCTCCTGGTCGCAGACCTGAGCGGCGCGGCATCGGTGCTCGGCACGCTCGGGGGCACCGCCTGCTTCGGCGGCGCCCTCGCGTACCTCGGGACCGTGAGTTCAAGCGTGGTAGATTCCACTCAGGCCGCGGCAACTGCGAACCACGCCGGAGGCACGGCCTTCTTGGCGGCGCATCCCAGCGCGTTCGTGTCGTTCAACCTGTTCGCCGGTGCGAGTGCCTTTGGGGTCTCGACCCCCTCGACATGGAACTTCGTCTACTCTGCGTGCGCGTTCTCCGCGACGGGGACGGGAACCGCGCCGGAGTTCACGGCCAACATCAATGCCGACACCGGCGCGCTCACGAGTTCGTCCAACACCACCGCCACCTGCTCGGGCTTCGGTGGGGGCGGCGGCGGTGGCGGTGGGGGAGGGGGCGGCGGAGGCGGTTCGCTCACTGGAGCCCTTTCGTTAGGTGCACCGACCGTGACCAACGGATCTGGCGTGCAATGGACGTACAACATCTCCGTTACGAACGCTGCGGCCGGACTGGTCTGGAACGACCTCAGCTTCTCGGTGACCACCGCGGGGGGGACACCCGTTACGCTTTCGTCGTACGCCTACGTCGGGGTGTTCTCCGGAGGGTCAACGTCCCCGAAAGCGGCCTTCTACTTCTCCTCGGGATCGTGGGTCCTCGGTGGCACCCTCGCAGTGAGCACCACCGTGACCGTTTCGTTGGTGGTCCCGCAATACCTCGGCAGCGACCACCTGGTCGTCTCCGGAGTCGGATCCTATTCGGGCTCGATCTCCGTGGTTCTCCCGATCGGCTGAGGGCGGCCCGGGCCAACCCCTTCCCGCCGGGAGCGACCCCTACCCGATGCGACGCCTTCATTCCTCGGCGCGCCACTGATCGCCATGGACCCTCTCGACCGGAGTGGCGGCCGACCGGAAACTACGCCACAGCCCGGCCGGCCCGCGGTAATGGGGAACAACGGGACGGGACGCCATCACCTCCGTTGGTATGCGGTCGCGGCGGTGGCGATAATCGTCCTCGTCGTGACGGCTTCTCTCGCGGCGCTTGGCGACCTGCCGGGGTTCGGAACGCCGTCGAATTCGCCCTCTCCTTTCACGACAGAGCGCACATCCGCCGAGGCGGCGGCTCGAAGCTACGGCCCCGCTGACCTATCCGTCCGATGGGCAGTCGGCTTTGCCGCATCGGATTCGATGGCTCTCCCAGACAACTTTACCTACTTCCCCGTTCGAAGCCCCGCCTGCGCCATCACGTCGGTCGCCCTGGCGGATCGCAACCTGACCCGGGCGAGCAATGTGTCCACAGGGGAGGCGACCGACTGGACGTTCGTTTTCGCGAACACTTCGAACCACTATCTGGTCGTGGTCGTCGTCGGAGGCGTGGCCCGGGTTACGGAGGGGTTTAGCGGGAGCGGCTGCCCCTTCGCGTCGCCGCAGTTCGCCGCGGTACCCGACACTATCGGTGGGCCCGAAGTGGCCGCGGGAACGGCCGCCCACGCCGGTGGCTATGCCTTCATGGCTCGCCACGCGGCCGCGAACGTCACGTTCATCCTGAATTCTCCCGGCCTCGGCTCCCCCGTGACGGGACCGCGATGGTCCATCGTGTACTCGGACTGCCCCCCGGCGGCGTCGTCGGTCCGCTCAGGTGCCTTCTTTGAAGCGCTCGTCAACGGCTCTACCGGCGCCCTCGACTCCGCCCAGAACTACACCGGCACCTGCCCTTACCTGGATCAGGTGGTGACGGCGCCCCTTAGCAGCGCGCTCGCCGTGACCTCGGCCTTCGAGAGCTCGTCGGGCGGGACGAATTGGTACAATTTCACCGTCCGGGCCCTCAGCGCTCCGATCACGATCGGCAGCCTCAGCGCCGCCGTCCAGGATTCGACCGGGACGAACCTCTCCCTCCCTAACGCCGGCCTCACCGTAGTGACCTCGGCGGGATCGTCGTTGGCCCAGTATGATTTCTTGAACGGCAGCTGGGCGAGCGGCGCCGCTACGGCGCTGGGTGTGGGCGACCGGTTCGTCCTAACGACCACGGCCTCGCTTTCGGGCCAGGGCGACTGGCTGCAGTTCGCGGGACACGGTTACTACGACGGGTCCGTGAACCTCAGCATCTCCTGAGCGGGTTCCCGCGCATCCGTTAATACCGGCCGACTATCCACGCGGCATGGTGCTGATGATCAAGGAGGTCATGGACTCGCGATTCCTCGCGGTCGAGCCCGGGCTCACGGCGCTCGAAGGGGCCCGTCGGATGGTGCAAGAACGGCACGGGTACCTCCTGCTCACTCGGGGCGGGCTCCCCGAGGGGATCGTGACCGAGTGGGACTACATCGAGCGCGTGGTCGCTCCGGGTCTCGACCCGGCCACCCTGCCCCTCGAGTCGATTGCGAGTCGCCCGGTGACCGCGTGCGACGCCGCCACGCCGACCGCCGAAGTGATCGCCCTCATGGTCGAGAAGGGGACACGGAGGATCGTCATTACGCAGGCGGGGCACGTGGTGGGGGTGGTGGGCTCGAAGGACGTCCTCCGCTCCTTCCGGGCGTACGTCGACCGGATCTCCGCCGACATCGCGCGATTGCAATCGTCGTTCCCGTGACCTGCGCCGAACCCCCGGTGGGGTAAGCGGAACTGGAGACCATGGGAGGGAGTGCGGTGGAGGACCGGGGCCCGCGGGCCGCTCCGTCGCCCGGCCGGATCTCCTACAAGTGGGTCGCGCTGTCAAACACGACCATCGGGACGCTCATGTCGTCCCTCGATTCCAACATCGTGATCATCGCCCTTCCCACGATCGGGCGCGAGCTGCCGGGGACGTCCATCCTGGGTCTCCTTTGGATTCTCCTTGGCTACTCCCTGGTCACGTCAGTGGTGCTGTTGAGCTTCGGTCGACTCTCGGACCAGTTCGGTCGCACGCGGCTCTACACCCTCGGCTTTGCCGTGTTCACCGTGGGGTCCCTATTCTGCGGGCTCTCCCAAAATGGGCCGGAGCTCATCGGCTTCCGTATGGTCCAGGCCATCGGCGCCGGTTTCATCTTCTCGAACAGCGCCGCGATCCTGACCGACGCGTTCCCGGCCAACGAACGGGGGAAGGCCCTCGGGATCAACCAGATCTCGATCGTCGTCGGCTCGGTCTCGGGCCTGGTGATCGGCGGACTTTTGACGGGGGCCGTCGGATGGCGGTGGATCTTCTTCGTCAACGTACCAATTGGGATCCTCGCGACGCTGTGGGCCCATTTCCGGCTCCGGGAGTTGGCCTCGCTCGACCCCGTGCAGCGCATCGATTGGGCGGGCAATGTCACGTTCGCCTCCGGGCTCACGCTCATCCTCGTGGGCGTCACCTTCGGTGCCCTCCAGGTCCTGGCGGCTCCGGTGGACGTCGGGCTCGGGGTCACCGGAATCGGGCTGCTCGGTGTGTTCGCCTACGTCGAGTCACGGATCCCCCACCCCATGTTCGAACTCGCCCTCTTCCGGATCCGTGCCTTCTCTAGCTCGGGCATCGCGATGTTCCTCAACGCGTTGGCCCGCGGAGCGTTCTCGTTCGTCCTGGTCTTCTATCTGCAGGGGCCGCCGCATTTCCTCGACCCCTTGACGGCCGGTCTCTTTCTCATCCCCGTCTCCGCTTCGCTCGCCGCCCTTGGACCGCTGTCGGGTGCCCTCTCGGACCGATGGGGGTCCCGGGGCCTCGCCGTGCTCGGACTCCTCGCCTCGTCGGCCGGGTTCCTCCTCTTGTCGGAAGTGAGCGCCGCTGCGTCCTTCTGGTCCCTGTTGCCGGCCTTCCTCCTCGTGGGGTCCGGGATGGGACTGTTCGCGTCGCCCAACCGGGCCACCATGATGAACGCCGTGCCTCCTCAGCGTCGGGGCGTGGCGGCGGGGACGGGGACCACGCTCGTGAACGCCGGCGTCACCCTCAGTCTCGGGTTCGCCGTTCTGGCGATGAGCCGGGCGATGTCCCTCCCCGGCCTCGAAGGGATCTTTCTCGGAACCGGGGGACTGTCCTCGCTGCCCGTGGGGCCGTTTCTCAATTCGGTCCATCTGGTCTTCGCGCTATCGGCCGGCCTCCTCCTGGTCGCGGTCGTGCCGGCCGCCCTGCGGCCTTCGAAGGACCGCGCATAATCGCCCCCAGCATCTGTGGAGAGGATGTCTGCGAACCTGTCGCAAAAAGAGAGGTATTGAGATGACTATAGACTAAATTCAGTTTCTATATATTCGAGGATTCGGTTCGCGCCTCCGAATGGATCGACGCCAGAGCGCCTCCCTCGAGATGCCCGCTCCGCGAGGTTCCCGCGATGCCCCGTTCTCTCGAAACGAGGGGAGTCGGCGCCTCCAGCGAATGGGGGCCATCACCGTCGGTGTCTCGCTGCCGAGGGGCTGGGTGGAGCAGCAGCGACTCACGGTGGGCAGCCCCGTGTTTCTGCAACCACAGAACGACGGGTCTCTCCTCGTGCGGACTCGCTCGCCCGACCAAGACCCGCACGTGGCGGAGATCCACGTACGGATCGACCGCCCCCGGGAACATCTCTTCCGGCGGCTGATCGCCGCCTACCTCGATGGGGCGCAGGAGTTCCGCGTCCACGAACCGGGAGGCTTATCGACGGAAACGCGGGCGATGGCCCGGGCCTTTGCGCGGCGCACGATCCAACCCGAGATCGTCTCGGAGGAGCATGAGGACCTCGTCCTGCGGGACGTGTCGCGCGGGGGAGATCTCGCCCTCCCGCCCCTCCTCCGCCGGATGCACCAGGTGGTGCATCGCCTCCAGGAAGAGGCCCTGGGCGTCTTCGCCGGGGGGGGCCGAGCCGCGCCCGGAGATTGGCCCCACCGCGATGATGACGTCGACCGCCATGCCTGGCTGATCGAGCGCATTTTGACCCTTCGTCAGACTTCGGGCCGCACGGGTCCTGCAGAACCGTTCGGCTCCGTCTCTCAGACCCTGATCCTCGTGCGCTCACTCGAGCGGATCGCCGACCACGCGGTCCTCATCGCTGAACACGGGGCTCGGTGGGCGGAAACGACTCCCCCCGCCCGCCTCGTCCGAGCGGTCGCAGATTTCCACGTCCAGGCGCGCTCGCTGCTCGACCTCGCGTTTCAGGCGGCGGACGCCGGCAACCCCGAGGCGGCGAACGACGTACTCGACACGGGGGAAGCGCTCCACGCCCAGTATCGAACCTTGGTAGAATCCTCCTTGACGCGCCATGGAGGTCCGGTGCTTCCGGAGGCCGGCCGTGTCGAGTTGGCGCTCTTGCTGCAATCGATAGACCGGACGGTCGCCTACTCCGAGGACATCGCCGAGGCGGGCCTCGACTCGGGGGTGCGAGCCGGCATGGCCTCCGCCCAGCCTGAAGCGAAGGCTCGTCCGTCCTGGACACCGGGTCGAGCCGACGCGCCGGTGAACGCGGGGCCGAAGAGAGTGTCCCCCACTTCCCTCACGCGCCACAACGAGAAACCAACTATGAAAGAGGAGGCAACAGAGCGACATGGCGAGCGCGAATAGCGGAACGACCACGCCCAGCGAACCCAGCATCAAGCGGTCCCAATCGTCTCGTACCGGGTTATACGTCGGAGTCGCGGTGATCATCGTGGTCATCGCGATTGTCGGCGTGAGCTGGCAAGTGGGCCTGTTCAATGCGAAGAAGTCGACCACCGGCTGCAGCGGAGCTCCGGCGTCCACGAGCATCAAGGGGGCCGGGAGTACCCTCGTCTACCCCCTGATGTACCAGTGGGAGACCACGTACACCCAGGCGTCCGTCAACTACGCTTCGGTAGGGAGCGGCGCGGGCATCCTGCAGATTACGGCGAAGACGGTGGACTTCGGCGCCACCGACGCCCCGCTCAACGCCTCCCAGCGCGCGGCCGCTCCGGGAGTGCTGACCATCCCTGAGTCCGCGGGCGCGGTCGTCCCGATCTACAACCTGCCGGGGCTATCGAAGACCCTCCAGTTCAACGGCTCGATCCTCGCCCAGATCTACCTCGGAACGATCACCAACTGGAACAACTCCGAACTCCAGGCGATCAATCCCGGGGTGACCCTCCCGAACGCCAACATCATCGTGGTCGAGCGGTCCGACGGAAGCGGCACGACGTTCATCTGGACGAGCTATCTCTCCGCCGAGAGCGCCACCTGGAAAACCCAGATCGGCCACTCGACGGTCGTCCAATGGCCGACGGGGATCAAGTCCAAAGGGAACACGGGAGTCACCACCACCGTCCAGACGACGGCGGACGCGATCGGATACGTCGACATCAACTACGCGCTGACGAACTCGATCGCCTACGGGAAGGTCCAGAACCCGTCGGGCAACTACATCTTGGCGAGCGTGAACAACAGCGCCGCGGCCTTGAAGGACGCGAACCCGACGCTGCCGGTGGGCTCCGGCGACTGGTACAACATCTCCGCGCTGAACGCTCCGGGTGCGGGAGACTACCCCATCGTCTCCTTCACCTACCTGCTGGTCTACCAGGACCTGAGCGCGGCGTTCCCCTCGTACACGCTCGCCAACGCGGAGAACTTGGTCGACTTCATCGACTGGGGGGTCACGACGGGGCAGTCGTACTCGGCGCAGCTCTATTACATCCCGCTACCGGCCAGCGTCGTGACGGCCGTCCAAACGACTTTGCAGTCGATGACGTTCGGCGGGTCGGCCGTGCCGCTCTGCGTGGGCTAGGAGAGCACGAGCTAGGGGTTCGACCAACGTGGGCACCAACACCTTCCCTGCACCCCCTGCGAGGACGCGACGGGCGTCATCGTGGGGGGACCGTATCTTTCATGGGCTGACGGCGGCGGGCGGCCTCGCCCTCGTGGGTCTCTTTCTCGCACTTCTCGTGATCCTCTACAACGTGGGTCAGCCGACCATCGGGCGATTCGGGTTCTCCTACCTCTGGACGACCGTCTGGGACGCGAACCGGAACATTTACGGGGCGGCGCCCGCAATCACGGGAACGCTGCTCACGAGCGGGGTCGCGCTCCTCCTCGGGGTCCCCCTTTCGGTGGGGGCCGCCATCTTCCTTACGCAGCAGGCCCCGAAGTGGCTCGCCGACCCGATTTCCCAGGTCGTGGAGCTGCTCGCCGCGGTTCCCTCCGTGGTGTTCGGATTCTGGGGGGCGTTCGTCCTCGTGCCGCTGATGCGGTACACGATCGAGCCGGCGATCAAGGGTGCTCTCGGCTGGACCGGCCTGTTCGCCGACACGCCCATTGGGATTGACGTACTGACCGCGAGCTTTGTTCTGACGTTCATGATCGTCCCGACGATCACGGCGATCAGCCGGGAGTCGATGGCCGCTGTACCGGCCGAGCAGAGAGAGGGAGCGCTGAGCCTGGGGGCGACCGACTGGGAGGCCACGCGCCGGGTGATCGTACCGTTCGCGAAATCCGGGATTTTCGGCGGCATCATCCTCGGGCTTGGACGGGCGCTCGGAGAAACGATGGCCGTCCTGATGGTGATTGGCAACGTCCAGAGGATTCCGACGTCCTTGTTCTCGCAGGGCTCGACGCTCGCCACGACCATCGCCAACAACTTTACCGAGGCGAGCGGGCCCCTGGAGTACTCCGCGCTCATCGAGGCGGGACTGGTCCTCCTTGTGATCACGTTCTTCGTGAATATCGGAGCGAGGCTGATCCTGTGGCGATTCCAGGGTGTGAGCGGCTCCGGAGGTCCGCCATGAAACCGTATGGCCGGATGCGCCGTAAGCTCGTCAGCTACGTCATGACGGCCCTCGCCGGGCTCTCGGTCGTCATCATCCTTCTGCCGCTGAGCAGCATCCTCTACACCGCCGCCGTACGGGGCGGGGCGGCCATCTCGCCGGGGTTCTTCGTCAACTCGCCGGCCGACCCGTGCAGCCCTCGACCGGGCGTCACCTGCCAGATCGGCGGCATCGCCCCCGCCATCGAGGGTACCTTGATCCTCATCGGACTCGCCGCCCTTATCGCCGTCCCCATCGGTATCTCGGCCGCGGTCTTCATCGTCGAGTACGGCCGCGGACGACCTCTCGGCCGCGTCATCAGCACGACGGCGGACGTCCTCTCTGGGGTCCCCTCCATCGTCGCGGGTGCCTTCGTCTACTCACTGCTCGTGGTGTACGACCCGGGGATCGCCTTTAGCGCCCTGTCCGGGTCGCTGGCCCTGTCGGTCTTGATGATTCCGGTCGTCACGCGAACCAGCGAGGAGGCGCTGCGGACGGTTCCGAACTCGATGCGTGAGGCGGCGCTCGCTCTCGGGATCTCGAAGTGGAAGGCCACCTTACGGATCGTCCTGATCACGGCGCTCCCCGGCGTCGTGACGGGCATTCTGCTCAGCGTGGCGCGGGCGGCGGGAGAAGCCGCCCCCTTGCTGCTTACCGCCTTCGGAAGCGCTCATGGGTTCGAAGGGTTCAACCAGCCGGTCGATGCGATGCCGCTCCTCATCTTCAATTTCGCCACCAGCCCCTACAGCAACTGGCAGACCTTGGCGTGGGGGGCCGCCCTCGTCCTCATCCTCCTAGTACTTGGCATGAGCCTCCTCTCCCGGCTCGTGATCCGGCGGATGACCGTCCGCCTGCGAGGAGGTTGAGCGTGGACTCGCCGCTCGAGACCCCCTCGTCCAAGGTTTCCGTCCGGGGGCTTTCGGCCTATTACGGCGCCAAGCTCGCCGTCGACAACCTCTCGCTCGACGTGCCCGACGGCGGGGTCACGGCCATCATCGGCCCCTCCGGCTGTGGGAAGTCGACGTTCATCCGGTGCCTCAACCGTCTCCACGAGACGACCCCCCGGACCCGTGTCGAGGGGAGGGTGCTTCTCGACCAGGAAGACATCTACGCGCTCGAGCCCACCGTCGTGCGGCGTCGAATCGGCATGGTTTTCCAGCGACCCAACCCGTTCGCGACGATGTCGATCTACGACAACGTCTCGGCCGCGCTCCGGTTCAACGGCCGGGCGAAACGGGAGGAGCTCGACAAGGTCGTCATTCGAAGCCTGCAGCAGGCGGCGCTCTGGGACGAGGTCAAGGATGCGGTCGACGCGCCGGCGACCTCTCTTTCGGGCGGCCAGCAGCAGCGTCTCTGCATCGCTCGCGCGATCGCGGCCGCCCCGGAGGTCATTCTCATGGACGAGCCCTGCTCCGCTCTCGACCCCATATCGACGGCGAAGATTGAGGATTTGATATTCGCCCTGAAGAAGGAGTACACGGTGGTGATTGTGACGCACAATATGCAGCAGGCCGCGCGGGTGTCGGATTCCACGGCGTTCATGTATCTGGGAAAGCTAGTCGAGTATGGCCGCACGAAGGAGATCTTCGAGCAGCCAAAGGAGAAACTCACAGAGAGCTACATCACCGGGAGGTTCGGGTAATGAGCCCTCCGGCCGTCGAGCGGCGGGCCCTCACCGAGAGCCTGGACCAGCTCAGCGAGAACATGGCGACGCTCGCCGAGCTCGCGAAGGTGGCCATCCGCAAAGGCGTCGAGAGCCTCGAGGCGGGAAAAACGGTCGAAGCCGACGCGGTCTTCACGATCGACCAGGAGATCTTCGGGCTGAAGCAGGAGATTACGCGCCGATGCGTCGACATCATCGCGCTCCACGCTCCCGTCGCCCGGGACCTCCGGACGATCACCGCCTCCCTCGAGATCACGACGGACCTCGACCGCATCGGGCGGTACTCCCGGGACATCGCCGAGATCGCCCGCGAGCTTCCCCCCGAGGGCGCGAAGGCCGTTCAGCGGCTCGGAAAGCTCGCCCGCATGGGCGAGCTCACCATCCGCATGATCGACCTCGCGTTGGACGCGTTCCTCCACCGGGACGCGGACCCCGTTCGGAACATCATCCAGGAGGATGACGCGGTCGACGCGCTCCACGACGACCTCTTCCACGAGATCGTGGGCCGCATGGCGGACCGGAGCCTCACGCCGCAGGTCGGGGCCCAGCTCATCCTCATCAACCGGTACTTCGAGCGACTTGCAGACCATGCTGTAAATATTGGAGACCACGTCGCATACATGGTGACCGGTCAGCGGCTGACCCGCGTGAAGCGTCCCAAGTCGGGGCTTCCGCTCGGCCTTTCCTTCTGAGGCGGTCGCAGGTCCGAGGACGAATCCCCATGGCACCGGTGGCCCGCACTCGCGATGAGGTGGAGCCGCCCCTCGCCCCCTCCCGTCGGCTCGGGGTGATCGACGTCGGCTCCAACACCGCGCGGATGGTCGTGTACGAAGCCCCCGAAGGGGGAATGCCCCGGGCGATCCTGGAACGGAAGGAGGTCCCGCGACTGGGGGAGGGAGTGGGCGTCGGCGGACGACTGTCCAGCGCGGCGGTCGAGCGCGGCCTCGCGTCGCTCCACCGATTTGCCCAGACGCTGGAGTCGCTCGGAAATCCTCCCACGGTCGCCGTCGCCACCTCGGCGGTCCGCGACGCCTCGGACGGAGGCGAGTTCGTGCGCCGGGCCGTGGAAGCGACCGGCCTCCCGCTCCGGATTCTGACGGGCGAAGAGGAGGCCCGCTACGCCTACCTTGGCGTCGCTTCGGCGTGGGAGCTCAGTAACGACGTAGTCTGCGACCTGGGCGGCGGGTCCCTCCAGCTCGTCTCGGTCCGTAAGGGCCAGTTCGGTGCGGCCGTCAGTCTCCCGCTGGGGGCCCTCCGGCTCACGGAGGAGTTTTTCGAACACGACCCCCCCAAGGAGCGGGAGGTAGAGGAACTGCGTCAGCACGTCCGGGAGTTCCTGATGGACCACCTGCCCGCGGACGCGGAGTCAGGGGAGTACGAGCTCCACGGGGTGGGCGGAACGATCCGGACCCTCGCTCGCGTCTCCATCGAGCTACGGGAATACCCGGTGACCCGGGTGCACGGGTACTCGGTCACCCGTCGGGACCTGGAAGCCCTGGCCGAGCTCCTGACCGATCTTCCAGCGGACAAGCGGCGGGACGTGAAGGGGATCGGGGGGGACCGGGCGGACGTCATCGTCGCCGGGCTCCACACGGTGCTCGAGCTGGTCCGCGCCACCGGCCGTACGGCCGTCCGGGTGAGCGGCATGGGGATCCGAGAGGGCCTCGCCCAGGAATCGCTGGGCCTCACCCTCCCTGCCACCAGCGACGAACTCCTGACCCGGAGCGTGACGACCGCCTCCCGCGTCTTCGGCTTCTCGCTCCGACGGAGCGAGCTGCTCGCGAGCCGGGCGGTGCAGATGTTCGACCTCCTTTCCTCGACCGAGGGGTGGGGAAAGCCGGAGCGACGCGCCCTCCGCACGGCGGCGCTGTTCCATGACGCGGGGGCGGCCATCGACCTCTGGGGCCACCCGCACCACTCGAGCTACCTGGTCCGGAACTTTCCCGTCGTGGGCCTCGACCATCGGGAGCTCGTCCTGGCGTCCCTCATCGCCTATCAGCACGAGGGCGACGACCTTCCGGCGATCACCCAGAAGGAGCTCCGGCTCATCGTGACCAAGGACGACGTCCGCGTCGCCCGACGTCTGGGGGTCCTGGTCTACGCCGCCGAGACCCTGGACGACGCCGAGGTCCGCATCGCGAGGGCCGCGGAGGGGCCGCTTCTCGTTACGCTCTCCCCCGAGGGGGCCCGGGGGCTCTCTCCCCGGACCTACGGTCGGCTCCGAAAGCCCCTTAAGCGAGCGTTCGACCTCGAGGTGGAGATCCGTGGCGTTCCCGCTGAGTAAATCCCGGGTCCATGGGGAGCCGGGCCGGCTCCTCGTCTTCGAAGGGTTGGACGGCAGCGGGAAGTCGACGCAGGCGCGCCTCGTCGCCAAGTGGCTCGGCGCCCGGGGGTACCGGGTCTTCTTTACGGAGTGGAACTCGTCCGACCTGGTTTCCGACACGATCCGACGAGGGAAGAAGAAGGGGCTCCTCACGCCCACTACCTTCTCGCTCCTCCACGCCACGGATTTCGCGGACCGCTTCGAGCGGAATATCCTACCGCCGCTGCGCGCAGGGTACATCGTCATCTGCGACCGGTATGCGTACACCGCTTTCGTGCGGGATGCGGCGCGTGGCTGCGACCCCACCTGGGTGCGGAACATGTACATGTTCGCGCCGCCGCCGGACAAGGTATTCTACTTCCGGGTGCCGGTCGCGGTCTCCCTCGGCCGAAAGGTGGCCTCGCGGCAGAAGATATCCTACTACGAGGCCGGGATGGACCTCGGCCTCTCCCACGACCTCATCGAGAGCTACGAGCGATTCCAGGCCCGGCTCAAGCGGGAGTACGAGCAGAGCATCGCCCGCGACGGCTTCACCGTCATCGACGCCGCCCGGCCCGTCGAGAAGGTGCACGCCGACCTGCGACGGGAGATCCGGCCCCTCCTCGCGGGGTTTCCGACCGATGCCCGGTTGATCCATGAAAGCGAAGGAGTCGCCAGCTAGCACCTACGGGACCCGCCTGCCCGGGCTCCCCCGGGAGGCGCTCACCGGCCGCCTCATCGTCATCGAGGGGCCCGATGGGAGCGGCCGGACGACGGAAGTGAGCCTGCTCCGGGACTGGCTCGAGATTCAGGGCCACCCGGTCGTGGAGTCGGGGCTCCGCCGCTCGACGCTGGTCGCGGAGCAGATCGACCAGGCGAAGCAGGGCCATACGCTCGGGTCGACGACGATGGCCCTCTTCTATGCCGTCGATTTCGCCGACCAGCTCGAGAACAAGATCCTGCCGGCGCTCCAGGCGGGGAGCACCGTTCTCGCGGACCGGTACATCTACACGCTCATGGCGCGAGCGATCGTCCGCGGCGCCTCCCGCGAATGGGCGAAGAAGCTCTACTCCTTCGCGTTGAGGCCGGACCTCATCATCCTCCTCGACGCCAAGACGGAGATCCTGCTCCATCGGTCCATCGGGAAGTACGGCTCGCTCGACTACTGGGAGTCCGGGATGGACCTCTGCCTCTCCCGGGACCGGTTCGAGAGCTTCTACCTCTACCAGGAACGGATCCGGACCGAGTATGAGTGGATGGAGGCGGAGTACGGGTTCCACCGCGTCGACGCGAACCGCGTACCGTCTCAGGTCCACGCCGACGTGCGGAGGCTCGTCCAAAAGGTCTACCGGGACCTCCCGGAGGAGCCCGTGCCCACCGTCAGCGGTCGAGCTGAGCGAGCCCTCGGCGGGGCATAAGCCACTCGAGACGACCGGCGCCGGGGCGCACCGCGGCCTCGAACTCGACGAGGGCCGCCCCGGCCCGGGCGAAGTGGACGAGCGAGACCGCCTCGCCCGTGAGGGCAAGTCCCACGAGCTCGCTCACGATCGGCTCGTGCGAGACGAGGGCGAGCGACGGGGTCCGTCGGCTCTCGCGGGCGACGCGCGCGAGCACGGGAGAGGCCGGCGATTCCGGGGCGAGCTCGGGCCATCGGTCGATCCGCCCGGGGACCTCGAGGGTCCGCTGGAAGATGACCGCGGTGGAGAAGGCGCGCTCCGCCGGGCTCGAGGCCATCGCCTGGACCTTGGGGGCGAGGCGCGCAAGGCCGCGGGCCGCCGCTTCGCTCTCCTTCACCCCGACAGCGCTCAGTGGTCGGTCGTCATCGGTCGGCCACCGTCTCGGGTCCCGGCCCTCGGATGGCCCATGGCGGATGAGAAGGAGCTCCATCCGGGCGGCGGACGGAAGGCGCCCTACTTGGGTTCTCCGTCGGGACGCGCGTCAGCCGGGGCCGCCATCGAGGAGCCGCTCCCAGTCGCGGCGGACCTCTTTCCGTCCCAGCCGCCGCTCCAGTTCGCGGCGTCGGTCCCGTCGCTCGCGGCGAAGGACGCGATCCACCCGCTTTCGTGCCGCCCCGGCCACCGAGCTCGCGGCCGTCCGGCGGAGCACCTCCAGGTCGTTCAGCTGCCCTAGTTCCACCTGCATCTTGCGGAGAGCGGGGGAAACCGGGAGCGGCGGTGTCCCGAGGACGGCGCGGCGCGTCTGCTCCACGATGCGGGCCGAGCGGAGCGCGATTCGAAGGCGATGGAGGCGGGCGATCGAGGGGCGTCGGTAGGCGCGGCCGAGGGCCCGCTCGAGGCGGGCGAGCCGGACCGTCAGCTCGTCGTCGAGAGCGGAGTGGAGCCGCGGGATGGCGGCGCGGGGCAGCACGGCGCCCAGGGGCCGCTCGAAGGCCCTGAGAAGCTCTTCCCCCGGCGACCCTCCGACCGACGCGGCGAGGGCCGTCCGCCCGGTGTGCGCGGCCTCGACGAGACGGCGGGTGACGACCTTGAGGTCCGTGGGAAGGATCGTCGTGTGTCGCCGTTGGCCGAGCCGAGACAGCAGCTCGAGCCCCACGTCGTGGTTGCGTACGGACCCGACCGAGCGCGCCAGCCGCTTCAGGGCCGCGTCCGTCTCGGGGTAACCGGAGGTGCGTCCTCGCGGGGCGAGCCGCACCCACAATCGGGCGTCGAGCCTCAGACGCTTGAGCTCACGGTGCCATTCGTGCAGCTCCTCGACATCGGCGGACCCATGCCGAAGGCTCTCCAGGATGGTCGCGAGACGGTCCCGGTGGAGACGAAGCCTACGGTGCATCCGCTCGAGGGGATCGATCACGCGCCCCCCGGTGGGGGAACTCATCCGATGCCTCGGGTGGCTGGACACCCGTCCGCCCGCGGGAGCCTCTCCTTCGCCGGCAGTCGAGACAGCGGACTGATCGCGAGGGGGTTAGAATCCGAGCTTCGTGCAACGATGCGCCGGCGCTCCGCCCTCATTCCAGGAACGGCTGAGACGCGCGCGCTACCCGACGAACTGGTCGAGGAAGCGCCACCAGGCCCCGACGGACGCCCGGGCGCCACTGACCGCCTGCTGGCCCGCCTTCGCCGAACCACGCACCGCTTGGCTCAGGACGCGCCGCTCGGCCGCCGAGTGCGCAACGTCCGCCAGCGTGTGCACGCGGAAGAACTCATGGGCGGAGGGGGCGGTGATCCCATACTGCTCGCGTAGGCCCCGAGACTTCTCCGCGGCGACCCGAGGGAACTGGGCCTCGTAGGCGTAGAGGGCCCCCAGTCCCCCCGCGGCGGGACCCCGAACGGTGAACCGTTCGTAGGTCGAGAGCAACCGCTGAGTAAGGAGGGATGGCCGGGCGAACTGGGAGGGCCGACCTGGAGCGCCGATGGCGCGGGCGAACTCCATCCAGAGCTCGGGATGCGTCGGCGACCGGCCCTCTTCGTCCATGAGGTTCTCGAGCAAGAGGCGCCGGGCCGCGGGATCATCGAGGTGCGCGTAGGTCCCCGCGACGTAGCGGGGGAAATTCGACTCGAAGTGATAGTACTGTTGCGCGTAGCCTCGGAGCGTCTCCATCGGGACCTCCCCTCGGCTCCAAGCCGTGTAGAAGGGGTGGGTCAGCAGGTGGCGTTCCTTGAGCAGCCGGTCGATGGTGCGGGTGGGACGCATGGGAGAGGCAAGTCGACGGGGGATTAAGGCTTCCGAGGGATGCCCCGTTGTCCCGGGCGCGCCTTCACGGAGGGCGTTCCGCGCACGTCCTTTCGAACCCGCGGGTTTTTGAGGGCCTCGCCTTCGGCGCCCTGTGCGTGGGTACGCCGGGGTGCTCGCGGCCGTCGTCGTCGGGGCGGGCGCCGGGTTGCTGATCGGGCTCTCGGTGCGTGGCCTCAACGCCGGTACGCTGGGGCTCGCCGCAGCGGCCCTTACGGCCGCCGTGACGACCCCCTTCGCGGTGGGGTGGCTCGAGGGCCGACGAGCGCGCGCTCACGACGACGCGGCTGCTCGGCGCCAACTTCAAGACCGATACGACGCGCATGCGCGACAACTGGACCAGGCGGTCTTCGCCCGGCTCCCAGAGACCGTCTTCCTCGAGGCAGAGCGGACCTATTCCGACGAGGCTCCCGGGAATCTCCCCCTCGGTTTGCCGGGTCCCGGGGTCGCGGAGCCGCTCGACGGCCTTCCAGGGTGGTCGTTCGCCCTCGACCACTTTCGGGATGATGCTGCGGCCGCACGCGCGTGGGAGGAGCTCTGGCAGGCGGCCGAACTGCGGAATCGCATCCGTGCGGAACTGCGTCGACAGTTGGTGGAGCGGATCTCGTCCGAGGTTCTGCAGGAGTACGGCTTCGATACGCCCCTAGAAGGTGGACGACTCCGCCCTGCCCCCTGGGTGGATGTGAACGGGATCGCGATGCTCTCGATGGAGAAGGCGACGTCCAGCGGACCGGTACGGTGGCTGGAGCTCCCTCCCCGACCCGCAGTGGGACGGGACGCGCCCGGACCGTACTCGGTGCTGTCGGGAAGCCTGGAGGTGGTGCGGGCCCAGGACCGGGACCAGGCCGACCCGCACCGGCTGGACCGGATTCTAAAGATCCTCAGTTCCGATGCATCGCTCATGGGAGGGCTGCACCTCGCGCTTAGTGAAGAGGATCGGGCCCGTGCGTCGCTGGAACGGTTCCGCTCCGCCGCGCGACGCTACCATGATCGTGTCGCCGTGGGAGGCAGCCTCCGCGGAGACTGTGAAATCTGCCGCCCGTGGTCCGCCCGAGAACGCCCGGGCTGACCTGGAACAGGGCCGGCCGCGCAACGACTCAGCCACGCCGGCGGCCCCGAACCGCCCCGCCGAGGCTACCCGCTGTCGGACTTGAGCGCGCGCTCAATGAAGAGGAGCGCCTGCGCGGACGTCGAACGGCGCTCCCGGAGCGCGACCTTCTGAAGCTTCTTCAGAAGGCTCGGTGGCAGGTACACAGCCAAGGCAGCGCGTCGTTGAGCTTGCGGTTTCCGCGGTCGCGGCATCTTCTTTGTCCCTCTGCGGTCCTACGACTGACGGGCCGACGGACACCCGGCGCCCGCCAGCCTGAGGTTAGGGTTTCCAGACGGGACCCCTATTTAGCCGTTGGGCGAACGGGTGCGGGAGCTCTCGCTGGCAGCGCCGTGAGTAGGACTCGATGGGCTTTTGGTCCATCGGGGAAAGGGGAGTCGGATGACGGTTGTGCCTCGGACTCAGGAGGAAGAGGTCGTACTCGGGGGCGGTTGCTTCTGGTGCACGGAAGCGGTCTTCTCGGAACTCGCCGGCGTCCGAGGCGTCGAACCCGGGTACGCCGGGGGCCACGTGCCCGACCCGACCTACGAGCAGGTCTGCGAGGGCACGACCGGGCACGCGGAGGTCGTCCGAGTCGAGTTCGACCCGAGCGTGATCTCGTTCGCCGACCTCCTGCGGGTCTTCTTCACCATCCATGACCCGACCACCCGAAACCGCCAGGGGGCCGACACCGGCCCCCAGTACCGCTCGGTCGTACTGTTCGAAACGCCAGAGCAGCGAGCGACGGCGGAGGCCGTGGTCCGCGAGATGGAAGGTGCGCACCTCTGGCGGGCGCCCATCGTGACCGAGCTCCGACCCCTCGAGCGTTTCTATCCGGCCGAGGAGTACCATCGGGAGTACTTCCGTCGGAACCCGTCGCAGGGGTACTGCCGGTTGGTCATCGAACCGAAGGTCGCCAAGTTCCGTAAGGCGTTCCGGGACCGCCTGGCCCGCCCGGCGGCCTAGGCCGATGCACGGAGTCAGAAGTTCGACGGCCCGGCCGACGCGACAAACGCCACGACGGCCTCCCACCCGCGACGCCGCGCGTAGTGGAGGAGATGCCCCTTATGGAAGACCAGCCCGTGCAGTTCGGACGCCTGGGGTGGGGGCAACAGGTCGTCGGTTTCGAAGCTGAAGGCCACCGGATTCCCCTCAAACGACTGATTGCACGCGAAACAGATCGCCCCGGGCGGGGCCACCACGGCCCGCTTCGTCAGCGTCAACGGGAGCGGCAGCCGGCCCCCCGCTTATGGTCGTTTCCCCGGAGTGGCGAGGCCGCGGAGGCCTAACGACGCCCGCCGCGCAGTGCGTTTCGCCGCGCGCTCCGGGAGTCGGAGCGGGGTTCGCCCGTTTCGTCGAGTTCCCAGGGGCCCTCACCGACCGCGGCGGCGGCGATGGGGCCCTCGGGGGGACGTCGTCGAGGCCGTCGCCGTCGGAGGAGAACGATGGCCACTCCCGCGGCAGCGAGGACGACGACCAGCACCGCCCAGCCCGCCGCAGTGATCCCGAGGAAGGTCGGGGTCGGGGGCGACGTCTGCGCTCCGCCCAGAACCACGACGGTGAAGTTCGCCTGTCCCACGGCTCCAGCGGCATCGCGCACGGAGAGATGGAGGCTGTAGTTTCCGGGGAGGTGGTAGGCGTGCGTCGCCACGACCGCGGAACTGGTGCCCCCATCGCCAAACGACCACGTGACCGAGTAGGGGGTCGTTCCTGCGTTGAGTGAAACCCGGAACGTCGCATTCGACCCGGCGGTGGGGGA
>DASRSW010000039.1:0-19939 GCA_035656275.1 Thermoplasmata archaeon | reverse complement strand
CGGCACGACGCCGGAAGGGCACCGCGTCCAGGCGACGTACGCCCGCGAGATCACGACCCGCGGCGCGAGCTTCACCATCCGGCGGTTCAAGGAGCGGCCGTTCACCCCGGTCGACCTCTGTACGACGGGGAGCGCGTCGGAGGAGATGATCGCCTACTTCTGGCTCGCCGCCGAGCAGGGCGAATCGCTGATCATCTGCGGCGGCCCCGCCGCCGGGAAGACGAGCACGCTCAACGCGATCGCGCTGTTCATCCCGCCGACGTCGAAGATCGTCAGCATCGAGGACACCCGCGAGGTGAACCTCCCGCACGAGAACTGGATCCCCGGCGCGACGCGGAGCGGCACCGGCGACCGGGGCCCCGACGGAAAGGCGGCCGGCGAGGTCGACATGTTCGACCTCGTGCGCGCCGCACTGCGGCAGCGGCCGAACTACATCATCGTGGGAGAGGTCCGCGGCAAGGAGACCTACACGATGTTCCAGGCGATGGCGACGGGCCACACCACCTACTCCACCATGCACGCCGACAGCGTGAAGTCGATGGTGAACCGTCTCGAGAACCCGCCCATCAACACGCCGCGCATTCTCCTGAGCGCGCTCAACAACGTCATCATCCAGATCCAGGCGCGGACGGACAAGGGCGTGGTCCGACGCCTAAAGCAGGTCCTCGAGATCGTGGGGTTCGAGCCCGAGACGAACGAGCTCATCACGAACACGGTCTACGAATGGGACCCCTCGACGGATAAGTTCGTCTTCAAGGGGCACTCGTTCCTGTTCGACAAGATCATGGAACTGAGGAACTACACCCACGAGGAGATGGATGCGGAGTTCAACCGCCGCGCGAGCGTCATCCGCTTCCTCGTCGACCACAAGATCAACGACCACCGGCAGCTCTGGCGGCTCGTGACCGCCTACTACAAGGACCCGCAGGAGGTCATCGCCCGCATCCAGGCGACCCCGCCCCCGGCCGGGACCACCCCCACCGCACCGGCGGAGGAGGCCAGCTAGATGGCGACGGCGACGCGCGCCTTGCGGCCCGCCGCCCGGGGAGGCACGACCCCCGTCGCACGGCCGGTCCGCGTGAAACGCGGGGACCAGCCGACGCACTCCCCCCTCTCCAAGTTCCAGCAATGGGCCTGGCGGACGTTCCGCGAGCGGGTCTCCCGCCTGCCCCCCGACCCCCTCCTGGAGGAGAATCTCGTCAAAGCCCACAAGCGGATCCGGCCCGACGAGTACCTCGCCCAGGGCTACGGGGTCCGCGTCATCGCGACGATCGCCCTCCTCCTGGTCGGGGTCGTCCTCGCCCTCATCCTCCTCGAGACCTACGCGTCCGCGATCTTCACCGCAGGATTCTCCGCCGCGCTGAGCTCGGGGGCCGCCGACCCGACGGTCGTGGGGCTCGCCATCGCCGCCATCATCCTGCTTCCCCTCGCCGGCTGGTTCGGCGTCTACGGCCTGTTCAAGAGCCTCCCCAGCTCCGCCGCCAAGTCCCGCGGGCGGGACATCGACCGGCGCATCAGCGCCGCGATGAGCTTCGTCTCGGCGATGGCGAGCGCCGACGTCAACATTGACCAGATCTTCCACGAGCTCGCCCGGCAGAAGATCTACGGCCAGGTGGCGGAGGAGGCGGCGTGGATCACGCGGGATACCGAGCTCCTCGGTGTCGATATCCTCACGGCCATCAAGAACGGCGCGGCCCGCACCCCCTCGAAGCGATTCCAGGACTTCCTTCAGGGCGTCGTCACGACGGCGACCTCGGGCGGCCAGCTGAAGCCGTACTTCCTTACCAAGGCCGAGCAGTACGAGCGGGAGAACAAGCTCGAGATGCTGCAGCGCGTCGAGACGATGGGGCTCCTCGCGGAGACGTTCGTCACGGTCGTGGTGGCGTTCCCCCTCTTCCTGGTCATCATCATCGCCATCTTCGCCATCATCGGCGGCGGCGGCCAGACGATGATCACGGTGCTCTGGGGGATCGTGGCCGGGATGATCCCCGTCGCGCAGTTCGGGTTCATCTATTTCATGTACATGCTCGCGCAGGAGATGTGAGATGGCGACCGCGAACACGCCCATCACCTCCAACGTCGGGCGCACGGTCGTCGGGGCGAAGCTGGGGGTCGGCGTCGAACGGGCGGAGCTCCCCGTCGCGATGATCGCCCTCTACGCCGGGCTCGCGGTCGGGGCGATCCTCTTCGTGGTCGCGGGCCTCCTCTACGCCGGCATCCTCAATATCCAGGTCCGTCCGGGCGAGGGCACGGGGCTCAACCCGATGCTGGACTTCCTCGTCCTGGGGATGATCGCCGTCCTCGCCCCCTACGGATTCCTGCAGAGCGCGAAGGAGCGGCGCATCGAGCGGATCGAGGACCGGCTGCCCGACTTCCTGCGCGACGTCGCCGAGGCGGGCCGCTTCGGGATGACGCTCCCCGACGCGATCGTCGTGGCGAGCCGCGGCCGCTACGGGCTCCTGACCGAGGAGATCAAGAAGATGGCGAGCCAGCTCGAGTGGGGCGTCCCCGTCGCGACGGCGCTCGAGCTGTTCGAGGAGCGCGTCCCGACGCCCCTCGTAAAGCGCGTCGTCTCCATCATCACCCGCGCCAACGAAGCCGGGGGGAACGTCGCGGACGTGCTCACGATGGTCGCGCACGACACGCGGGAGGCGCAGCTCTCGCTCAAGTCGCGGCAGATCTCGATGCTCACCTACGTGACGGTCATCTACATCGCGTTCTTCGTCTTCCTCGTCACGATCTACATCATGGCCGCCGTGTTCCTGCCCCAGATGGTCACGGCGGGCCAGGGGATCGCGTCGAGCGGCCTCTCCTCCGGCGGGGCCGTGAGCCTCCAGTTCAGCTACGTGCCCATCCTCTTCGTCGCGTTCCTCGTGGCCGTCATCGTCCACGCGGTCGGGGACGGCATCATGGCGGGCGTGCTCTTCAACGGCCGCCTCGCCGAGGGGATGCAGCACGCGACGATCATGCTCATCGCCGGCTGGGCCATCATGCGGTTCGTGGTACCGCCGCTCTCGTAGGAGGACCGATGGCGGGCGAAGCACTCGAGACCCCGGTCGACGCGGAAGGGAGCGGGCTCGTGTCCCGCCGCGAGCGGCCGCACGTCTTCTTCCCCCCGTGGCTCAGGATCGGCGCGGCGCTCCGTCGCGGCATCCGCGAGCCGAGGGCGGTCAAGCTCGCGCGCCTCGGTGTCTCGAGCGAGGGGAAGGAGGGGGAGGTCACCCCGGTACCCCCGATCACGGACGCGAACCTCCAGGTCCTGGAGCTCGCCCCCATCCGCGAGAACTTCTCGTTCGTCCGCATCACCTACCACAACACCCGCAACGAGTACCTCTACGAGGTCATCGAGCCCCCGCTGTCCGCGATCGAGCGGGAGATCCTGAACCGCCTGCGGGTCGCGCTCATCGCGATGTTCGAGCCGCTCCCCGAGCTCGACAACGTGAGCCGACGGCGCGAGCTCCGGCGGATGGTGGACGAACTGTTCCAGAAGTGGGAGATCTCCCCCAGCCCCACGACCAAGGGGCGGCTCGTCTACTTCCTCGAGCGGGACTTCATCGGCTACGGGATCGTGGACGTCCCGATGACCGACAGCGAGGTCGAGGATATCTCGTGCGACGGGGTCGGCATCCCGCTCTACATCTATCACCGCAAGTACGGGTCGATCCGCTCGAACCTCAAGTTCACGAACTCGACCGACCTCGACGACTACGTCGTCTGGCTCGCCCAGCGCTCGGGAAAGCACATCTCCGTCGCGAGCCCGATGCTGGACGCCACCATCCCCGACGGGTCGCGGCTCCAGGCGACGCTCGGTACCCACGTCACGAAGCGCGGGAGCTCGTTCACCGTCCGGCGGTTCCGCGACAACCCGTTCACGCCCGTCGACCTGCTCAAGTTCAAGACGATGAGCCCCGAGATGATGGCGTACCTCTGGATCGCCATCGAAAGCGGGCAATCGATGATGGTCTGCGGGGGCACGGCGTCCGGGAAGACGACGACCCTGAACGCCGTCCTCCTGTTCATCCCGCCCCAGATGAAGATCGTCTCCATCGAGGACACGCGGGAGCTCAACCTTCCCCACGAGAACTGGGTCCCGTCCCTCACGCGGGCCAGATTCGGCGCGAAGAACGTCACGAGCGGGAAGGCCCCCGGGGAGATCGACATGTTCGACCTCCTCGCCGCCGCCCTCCGCCAGCGTCCCCAGTACCTGATGGTCGGAGAGGTGCGGGGGGCCGAGGCGTTCATCGTCTTCCAGGCGATGGCGACGGGAAAGACCTGCTACACCACGTTCCACGCGGAGAGCGTCTCCGCGATGGTCCACCGGATGGAGAACCCCCCGATCACCCTCCCGCGCTCGCTCGTGAGCGCGCTCAACCTCGTGCTCCTGCAGCGCCAGGTGAAGGTCGGGTCCAAGATGACCCGGCGCGTCCAGTCGCTCACCGAGATCGTCGGCCTCGACCCCGAGACGAACGAGCTCATCACGAACTCGGTCTACTCGTGGAACCCGGCGGACGACACGTTCCTCTTCAGCGGCCATTCGTACATCTACGAGCGCGTCGCGATCATGAAGAACCTCACGATGCGGGAGATGGAGCGGGAGGTGCGCGGCCGCACCGAGATGCTCGAGTACCTTCGGCTCCTCGAGTCCCAGTCGACCCGCCAGAAGCCGTTCACCCACCGCGACGTGGGACGGATCGTCTCCTTCTACTACAAGGAGCCCCAGGCCGCCCTCAAGGAGGCCCGGGCCGAGCTCGAACGGTCGAAGACGCTGCGCCCGGCGTGAGCGCGCGCGCCCCGCCCCCGCCGTTCTTCGAGGGGAGAGGGGCGACCGGCCGCCCCGTCGCGCTCTTTCAGGGGGACTGCGTGGCCCTCCTCCCCGAGCTCGTCTCGCCGGGGTCGGTCGACGTCATCGTCACGTCGCCGCCCTACAACCTGGGGGTCCGCTACGGAGCCTACGATGACCGCCGGCCCCGGAGCGAGTACCTCGGCTGGATCCGCGAGGTCGCGAGGGTCTTGCGGCGCGCCCTGGGCCCCCAGGGCTCCTTTTTCCTCAACGTCGGCGGCCCTCCGAAGGACCCGTGGCTCCCGTGGGATGTGGCCCGGGCGGTCGGCGAGGAGTTCCAGCTCCAGAACGTCATCCACTGGGTCAAGTCGATCGCCATCGAGCCCGCGGCCGCGGGGCGCGCGCACGGCCTCCGACGGAGCCTCATCCTGGGGCACTATAAGCCGCTCAACTCCGACCGGTTCCTTCACGGCGCCCACGAGTACATCTTCCACTTCACTCCCGAGGGGAACGTCCCCCTCGACCGGCGGGCCGCGGGGGTCGCCTACCAGGACAAATCCAACATCCGCCGGTGGAAGGCTGCCGGCGTTGACCGGCGGTGCCGGGGCAACACCTGGTTCCTCCCCTACCAGACGATCCGATGGGCCCGGCGGGACCGCCCCCACCCCGCGAGCTTCCCCCCCGAGCTTCCCGAGCAGTGCTTCCGGCTCCATGGTCGGGAGCGCATCGGGCTGGCGCTCGACCCGTTCGTCGGCATCGGGAGCTCGGCGGTCGCCGCGGCCCGCCTCGGGATCCCGTTCGTCGGCATCGACCTCGACGCCGCCTACCTGGACGTGGCCCGCCGACGGCTCGTCGCCCTAGAGCCCCCGCGTGTCGCGCGGGCGACACGATCGCCGTCCCCCCGACGGCCGCGCGCGCCGAGGATTAAGTAGGCCCGGAGCCCCGTGGACTCCTTCAAGGACGACGTCAAGCATGGAAACCCCTCCCGAATCGCTGGGCCCCTTCGTCGCTGACCCCGTCGGCGGAGCGATGGACCCGGTCGCCGGGCCGGAGGAGCGGGAGACGATCCGATTCCTTCGACGCGAGCTGCTCCCCTCCCTGCGTCGCACGAAGCGCACGGCGCTCCTGCGGCCCGTGGAGCGCGCCGTCGCGACCGGCAGCATGGCGGCGCTCGGCCGGTTACCGGAGCGTACGCGACGCGACCTCCTGGAGTACCTCGAAACCTCCCTCCCGCGCGCTCGGCGCTACCCTCGAGCCGTCGTCGCCCTCACGTCGACCGTGGCGCAGCTGCCGATTCCCCAGGCCGGACGGGCCCACCGGCTCGCCTTTCCGGCCCGCTGACGCCTAGGCCCGTTCGAGGGCCGCCGTGAGGCAGTGCGCCCCGCCAAAGGCGCCGGTGAGATTCTCTAGCCCGACGCGGATGGTCGTGAGTCCCAGCTCGCGGGCCTCGGGCTTGTTCGGGAAGAACCCGCCGTCGGCCCGCAGCTGGCCGAACTCCCGAGCCGCCCGAAGGTAGAGCCGGGAATACCGGTCCGGCTGCCGCTCCGCCGCGAGGCGGAGATTGGCCAAGACCTGCTCGGCGTTCCGGGCCACGTCCGGGACGAGCAGCGTGCGGTCGCGGACGGTGAGGAAGTTCGTCGCGTAGCAGAGCTGCTCGAGCGTGGAGATGGGGATCACCCGGAACCCATGGGCCCGCTCGAGGTAGTCGAGGAGCCGGGTCTCATGGGAGCGACGGTAGACGCCCCCGTCGCGCAGGTACACCTCGACCCGGGCCGCCTGGAGCATCTCCCGGTACCCCACGGCAATCCCATCCCCCGGGAAGTTGAGGTACGTGTCGAGATGCATGTTGACCATCGGGTCCGAGTGGTCGAGGAGGGGATGCCGGGGCTGGTGGACCACGCCGACCTCCGGCACCCCGACGCCGCTCGCCAGGAACTCTTCGACCCCGCGTTGATTGGTGCGGTCGCCGGTTCCGACCAGCGCAAAGTCACCGGCGGGGAGAAAATCGCCGCCCTCGAACGTCCCGCGGCGGATCTCGGCGACCGGCGGTTCCCCGAGCGCCCGCCAGGCGAACGAGGTGATCTCCGTTTCCCGCCGGCGCTGGGGTTTCGCCAGCCGCCCCAGGACGATCCCGCGGTCGGTGACCGCCTGCTGGTCGCGCAGGAAGAAGAGGTTCGTGAGCGGCACTCGTAGCGTGGTGTACGACGCGACGGAGCGGGCTCCCCGGCGGCGCTCGAACCTCAGCTCGGGGGCGAGGATGAGCGTCTGGATCAGCTGCTCGCCGTCCAGCCAGCGGACCGTTTCCTGAAACTCTCGATGCGCCCGGCGTGCGCCCGGGCCGTGGAAGGCGACCGTAGCGAGGACCCGGTCGACGAGCTCCTGGGAGATCGCGCGGTGCCGGCCGGCCGCCTGGAGGAGGATCTGGTCGAGGCTCGTGACCTGGACGCCGAAGCCGGTGCGCAGGGTCTCGACGAGCTCATCATGCTCGCGTCGGGCGCGGGCGAGACTGAAGACGCGTTCATAGAGGCTGGAGTACGGCTCGAGGAGGCCGAAGAACGCCTCGAGGCCGGGGGAACGAACGACCACGCGGCGGAGCGGGTGCCATTCCGCGAGCGCCCGGGCAGTCACTCCTGAGGGCCCCCGCCCCCAGCCTCCCGGCCAGTGGATAAAGGGTGCGGCCCGCCGAGCCCCAACCGACGGGCCGGGGTCCGGTCTATTCCTCGTCCTTCGAGGCCGACTCGGACTCGGAGGGAGCGTGCCACTCCTTCATCGGGGTCCGACGAACCCCGGCCGCGGAGGCGAGGGCGTTCTTCGTGCCCTCCACGGTTCGCTTCCCGGCGCTTCGCAGGCCCTCTTTGGTCGCGGAACCGACCCGCGTGGCCGCCGCCGCGATGGCGCTTCCGACGTTCGAGACGCGCCCGGGGATCCGGGCCAGCTCCTCGTCGATCGAGCGGCCCAGATGGCGGAAGTCGTCGTCGACGTCCATGAACCAGTACTTGAGGTCCTTCGCCGCGTCGTGCGGCATCTCGCTGATCTTCTCGTCGAGGCGGCTGAACTCGATCTTGAAATCCCGACCGATCCCGTGCGCGGCCTGGCGGAGCTCCCCTAGATGGCGTCGAAGCTCGGCCTGTTCGGGGGTGTCGACCATGATGCGGCCCTCGTCGGTGAAACCGCCACCGGCGGTATAAAGGTCACCCGACACCGGCAACAGGGGTGCTTACCCGCCCATCCGGCGGTCCGCCTTCCGCCGCTTCCCGCGCGGAGAGGGGACAACGGTGGGGCCCGGCGTCGTCGGGGACGCCGGCGCCCGGTGGACGGTTTCGGTCCCCCCCGCCCAGCGGATGAGGAGCTCCACCCCCAGCTTCTGGGGCTCGGTCACGACGAGCGAGCCTCCGACCGTCTGGGCGATGCGGCGGGCCGCGACCTCGTACTCGGGATGCTCCGACTTGAGGAGGATCATCGTGAACTTGAGCGGCGTGACCGTGGACAGCTCCTGGGCGCGGACCACGGCGTGCTCCATGGCGGAGTCGAGCTGCCCGCTCTTGACGCGGCCATCGATGTCGGTGTACGACTCCGGGAGCCCATCGGTGATGAGGAAGACCTCCCGTCGGCTCGCGCGGGAGCTGCGGAGGAGGTAGTGCGCCGCGTGGAGCGCCTCGGCCGTGTTCGTGAACGACCCGGGTGGGCACTCCCAGAGCTCGAGAAGGTCCAGGAGGCGGACCTCGTTATCGAAAGCGATGACGTCGATCGCAGCGTCGGGGTGCCGTCGGCGGATTGCGACGTAGAGCGCGAGGAGCGCCTTCTTGGCCGCCGGGAGCTTCTCCGCCTCCGACATGCTGCCCGACTTATCGAGCAGCAGCACGACGTGAACGCGCTCGCTCGTGATCTCGCGGTAGATGAAGCTCGTCCCCTCTTCGAGGTGCTTGGCGCCTTCGAGCCGCGCCTGGACCATCGAGGAGGGGAGGTCGAGGTGGGCCACCTCCTCGGGCTGTCGAAGGCGCGCCTTCTCGTAGACCCCGGTGGAGGCGCTCCCCTGGAACGACATCCGGACGTCTCGGGGAAGGCTTCGGGTCTCCTCGTCGAGCACGAGCCGGGCGAATCGCTCGATGAGTCCGTACGTCACCGAGAGCTCCCCGTCCTTTTCGGTCGCGAGCCCTCGCTCCGTGAGCTCGCGATTGAGCCGCCGGCTGACGGCGTCCTTGAGGCGAGACTCGGCGTCGCTCTCGGAATGCCGACGGGCCTCCTCGCGCTCGGCTTCGAGGGCCCGCTGCTGCGCCTCGGCCGCGCGCCGCTTCTCCTCCGCCGCCCGCCGGAGGTCCCGCTCCTGCGCCTGGACCTGCCGGTCCATGTTCTCCCGCAGTTCCGTCTGCTGGCGGGGCGAGAGGCGGGCCAGCACCTCGCCCAGCTCGGATTCCCCGAGGGATCGGCCCCCGCCCGAGAGCGCGGCGAACGTCATCGGCCGGCCCGTCTCCTTCAATCGCTGATGGGACCGCTCGCGTCCGAAGAGACGGCGGAGACCCTGGAGGATCCAGGCGAAGAACGCCCGTATCCGCTGCCAGATCGACCGCCGCTCGGGCTGGTTCCAGGACGCGTCGGGGAGGAGGAGGGCGGAGGTCACGTCCGGGAGCCACGAGGCGTCGGTCAGGTGGCGGAAATCGACGGAGCGGGCCTCGCGCCGCCGCTCCTCGAGCCTCGCCAGCTGCGCTTCGAGGCGTTCGCGCTCGGCGCGGCTCACGCTTTCCAGCTGGACGACGCGCTGGCCGTACTCGTCCAGCACCCGGCCGATCCGTCGGGCCGCCTGGCGGCGGAGTCGCTCCCGGAGCTCCTCGATCCGCTCTCGAAGGCGCGGGTCGGTGCGCGCACGCTCTTCCAAGAGCGCACGGGCGCCTTCGACCCCGCGCTCCGCCAGCACCCGGACGAGCTCCTCACTCGAGAGGAGGTCCAGGAGATCGTCGGAGACGACGTCGTCCGTGAACTCCGCGCAGTCCGGAAGCGCGATCTCGTCAGTCGAGGGGGGCGTCGTCGGTCTCCTCCTCGCCGCAGGAGAAGAGCGAGTACCGTTCGAGCAGGCCGAACGCCGCGAGCGCGCCGTCGACCGGACGCACCGACGGCGGGATCCGTTCCCGCTCCGCGACGTAGCTCACGAACGGCTGGAACTTCGGGAAGAGGCTCGCGCCCGCCGCCACCTTCTCGATCAGTTCGGCATCGTTCTTCAGCCGGCGGCCCTCCCCCACCAGCGCCTCGCCCTCCGATTTGTTCTCTCGGAGCGACGCGCGGAAGAATCGGCACCAGTACACCCCCGCGCTCCGCTTGAGGGCGGGTTCGATGTACCGGTCGAGGAACTCCGTCACCCGACGTTCGTTCTGGTTGAACGAGTCCCCGCTCCGGGCGCGGATGCGCCCCCGCATGGCGTGGAGCAGCCCGGCCTTGAGGTCGTCGGCGGAGGGGATCGAGTGCTCGAGGAGCTGGGCGATCGCGGCGGTCCGGGCCCCTACATCGAGGAGGGTCCGGTTGGACCCGACCTCCCCGATGTCCGGATTGTCGTCGCTCATCTTCCGCCGCCAGGTCTCGATGACACGCACCCCGGCGTCCAGCAACACCTCGGGAACGTAGCTCGAGCCCACAGCCGCGCGGCCCAGCTCGACGATCCGCCGGTTCTCGGCGTGATGCGGGTTGAATCCGATGTGGAGGCTCGTAAGCCGGTCGGAGAGGGGATCGTTGATGTTGTCCAGGTCCGAGAGGTTGGACGTGCACACGGCCACGAACGAGCCCGGGAAGCTCTCGCGGGACTTCGAGGGCGTCACCGTGCCCTCCTGGAGCGCCTGTAGCAGCACGTTCTGGGTCCCGAGAGGGAGCTTACCGATCTCGTCCACGAGGAGGAGTCCCCGGTTCGCCTGCAGGAGCTTCCCCGGCTCGAGCACGAGCGGGCTCATCGGGTCCCCGATTTCCTCGAGCCGTCGCAGGTTGAGGTTCCCGGTCAGGTGGTCGGGGAACACTTCCGAACTCCCCTGAAGGCGGGCGAAGCCGTACCCTTCGCGCAGGCGAACGAACTCGGCCGGGACCTTGGCCGCGTCCACGAGCTCGGGCGCGAAGCTGGCCCCGTCGTTGCCGGGGGAGAACCGCCGACGGCAGACCGGGCAGGGAGGGAACCGGTCGGCGATGACCGGGTCCACGAGGCTCATCGGGTGGTCGAGGACCGGACAGCCCTGGACGACCCAGACCCCCTTCGGGAACAGGCCCCAGAGCTCCTTCGCGAGGCTGGTCTTGCCTGCCCCCGACGGACCGAAGAAGAGGAGATGGGCCCCCGAGACCAGGGCCGTGACGACATCGTCATAGGTGGACTGCGGGAGAATAGTGCCCGGAAACAGCGCGGCGACCGCGTCCTCACGGGAGAATCCACGGGCCCGGAAGGCGGCGATGCGACGGAGGATCTCGTCCCGGAAACGCTCCGAGGGGCTGTCGACGACCGCTCCCCGCTCCTTCAACTGGGCGGCGCTGGAGCGCGTCCCGATGGGAGGGGCGGTGGGGGTGGAAGGTAGGGCGGCCTGCGCCACGCGCGGCCGAGCCGCGCTCGCCATATGTACTTTCCCCGAGGGCCGGTTTCCTCCCGAGAGAAAACGCGGCCGCCTCGTTCGCTCGGCGCCAGCATTAAGTAGGGGGGGCCGGTGGGCGCCGCCGCGAGATGGCCGAGACGGAATCCGCGGGCAAGAAAACGACCCTTGCCCGCACGGTCAAGGACAAGTGGCGCTCCAAGCACTGGTTCAAAGTGCGCGCGCCCGGCCTGTTCCAGCACGCCGAGATCGGCGAGACGATGGCCTCCGAGGCGGAGCAGGTCGTGGGTCGCACGCTCGAAACCACCCTCCAGGAGCTCTCGGGAGGCGCGGACGTCGGGAAAGCCCACATCAAGCTGCGGTTCCAGATCGAGCGGGTCGGCGGGGACAACGTCGCCGAGAGTCGGTTCATCGGCCACGAGCTCACGACCGACTACGTCCGTCGGCTCGCCCGGCGAAAGCGGTCGAAGATCGACCTCTCGCTCGCGGTCACGACGAAGGACGGCGTGGAGATCATCCTCAGGCCCGTCGCCGTCGGGGAGCAGCGGCTCCAGACCCGGCTGCGCGCCGAACTGCGGCATCGGCTCCGGTCGCTTTTGACGGAGGAAGCCACCCAGCGGACGGCCCCGGAGTTCGTCCGGGAGATGCTGCAGGGTGACCTCGGAAAGCTGCTCGCGCACGGACTCAAGAACCTGTATCCCCTGAAGAAGATCGAAATCCGGTCCTCCGAGATCCATGGAACAATCTCAGACGAGGTCCCCTCCGCCGAGTTGCCCGGGGCCCCGACACCGACCGAAGGGGGCCCCGAGGCACCGGAGATCGACACCCCGACCGCGCCCGAAGGCGGCGTGGTCCCCGGCGGGTAGCCGACCGGGGGGCGCCACCGTGCTCCACGTCGGCGGTTCGTTCGTCCCTGTCGGGGTGGCTCAGACCGGTAGAGCACGGGACTCATAGAGGGCGGGCCGACGGCCTGCTCTGGAGAGATCCTGGGGCCGGGGGTTCAAATCCCCCCCCCGACACCTCCCCGGGGGGTTCAAATACGCAGATTTCCCTTCACCGGGCATGGGTGAAACCCGGTCCGTTCGAACCCCCGGAGCGGGTGTCGGGAGGCCCTCCGGGCCCCCCCTCCTGGGCCGCGTGACCGGGCGACACAAGGCGCTCCTTTCCGACCCGTTGGTCCGCTCCTGGTGGGAGGCGCGGTCGCTTCGCTCGCGGCTCTCCGCGGACCAGTATCTCCGCCAGCTCGGAATGCTGCTCGAGCGGACCGCACTTACTCCGGCGAATTCGCTGGCCCTGGCGAAGCAGGAGCCCGATCGTCTCCGCGACATTCTCATCCGGGACGCCGGGAAGATGAAGCGCGATGGGAAGCTCGACTCCTACATCTCGAAGTTCTTCGAGGGGCTCCGGTCGTTCTACCGGTTCCATCGCGTCGCCTTCGACGGGTTCCCGTCGCTCTCGCCGATCAAGGGGGCCAGTCTTGCCAACGAACGGGTCCCGACCCCCGACGAGCTGGGCCGAGTACTCGACCGCCTCTCGCTCCGCGGCCGGGTCCTCGCCCTCTTCATGGCCCACGCGGGCGTGCGTCCGGGGGTCCTCGGTGCGTACCAGGGCGAGAGCGGGCTCCGCCTCGTCGACCTCCCCGACCTCAAGCAGGAGAAAGGAGGCGCCTCGTTTCCCGAGGTCCCGTTCGTCATCCGCGTCCCTGCGAGCCTCAGCAAGACGCGGGTCTCGTACGTGACGTTCGGGACCGCGCAGCTCGCCACGGCGTTCCTCTCCTACCTCGACGCGCGGGTCCAAGGGGGAGAGAAGCTCCGGCCTGACTCCCCCGTGGTCTCCCCTGGACCGATGCGCGGAATCGCGCTCCTCTCGCGGGATGCCGCCCAGTTCTCGAAAGGGTTCCTCACAACCAAGGTCGTTACGGAGGAGATCCGCTCGGTCCTCCACGCCTGCGCCCCCGATGGGGTCCGCTGGCGCCCCTACGTCCTCCGCGCGTACTGCAGCACCCGGCTCCTGATGGCCGAGGGAGCGGGCCGGATCACCCGCGACCTCCGCGAGGAGATCCTGGGTCACGACGGCGGCGTCGCCTCGCGTTACAACGTCGGGAAGCGGTGGGGGGAGGAGCTCCTCGAGGAGGCCCGGAAGGAGTACGGGAATGCCTCCGAGTTCCTCGAGACGAACGCGCAGGCCCGCCCCAACGTCGCGGCCGAGTTCCGAAAGACGCTGCTCGCGGTCGCCGGGTTGACCGATGACGAGGCTGCGAAGCACATGGACGACTCCAACGAGGAGGTTCTCACGCTCCTCCGGAACCGGCTCACGGGGAGGGAAGCGGCGATACCCCAACCCCCGAACGGCAACGGCCACGGGAACGGACACCGGGTCCAGAAGCCCGTCCTGCTCTCGGAGGCGGAGGCTCTGCTCGCCCAAGGGTGGACGTTCGTGGCGAATTTCGGGAGCGACCGGGTGCTGCTGGAGGCGCCGCGAGAGCGGATACTGTTCCCGACGCTCTCAACTGAGTCGGGGCTGTAATCTGGAAACGGGAGACTGTGCTGATTTCGTGATAACCGGGGCATGCCATTGAAACGCGGGAGGCCGAGCCGATTCGATCAGGCTCTCGAGATGGCCAAGATGGCTTGGTCACCGGTGCTCGAAATCCTAGGGAATCCGGAGCTGGAGGCGCTTGACAAGATCCCGTACAAGCCCGAGCCGTTCGAGTTCTCTGCCGGACACCGCACGATCGACGCCGAACTCGCACGGGACCCCAGCCCGAGCACTCTCCGGTGGCTCACCGTTTCGGAGGTGATTCACATACATGACCGCATGATACTGACCTTCGGAGGAGAGCTTGGGATTCTACACGAAGGCAAGATAGCCTCGGCGCTGGACCGCGCACGCCACTCTACCGTCTACGGAACCGACCCTTTCCCGACAATTCTCCACAAGGCCGCTTCAATCATGCACGACATTCTCGTCTACCACCCATTCGCAGACGGTCAGAAACGAACCGGGTTGTCGAGCGCGTTCATCTTCCTCGGTCTCAACGGTTTCTCGCTGTGGTCACGCGATCCACCCGATGAGGTCCACTTCGCCGTGAGCGTCGCGAAGGGCGAGCACGAGGTTGACGAAATCACCGAGTGGCTTGCGGAACGAGTTGCTCCGCCGGCGAGGCTGGGAGAAAGTGCCATTGACCTCCTGCTCGCACAGACCACCCCACGGGCTCGGCAGTGCCAGGTGTGCCACCGGTACTTGAGACTACGAGGGTATCACGTCCGATGTCGCAAGTGCGCGACATCCTACAGGGTGCTTATTCGATTCGGTGCGTTTACCAGAACCCCCGGCGGGCGGCGTCGCTTCAATGCGACTCTGGGACTGGTGAAGGAAAAGGTTCCCGAGCCGCTGACAATCTCGCTAGATTCCCGGGGTCGACGCTTGCTCATGCGGCCCGTGAGAGGGTCCGGTGGCTGGAATTCCCTCCTCCGAACCCTGCAATCCAAGATGCGTGTCAACGGACGGATCGACCTTTCCCCCGACGAGATTCAGCGCATTCGCGGGTACGCGGAACACCACGGCGTTGGCGGATTCCAGGCCCGCCTGGCCCCGGTCCTCGAGGCGATTCGTCGGGAGTCGGCGAAGCGCGAATAGACACGGGGGACGTTGGGGCGAGGTAGTTCGAGTTTCGGCTACTCGGTCTCTCGTTGCACCCTGTCCCAAGGAATCTCTTCGCTGCCAGCGTTAGCGGCTCGATACTCGGCACGGACTTCCCGTTGAGTCGCCAGGGAGTCCTTTGCCAGCCCAACGTAGTATGGATCGATTTCGAAGCCCACGAAGTCTACTCCCAGCCTGTCGCAGGCGAGGGCAGTAGAACCCGTCCCTAGGAAAGGATCGACGACCAGCTTGGTCTTCGACACCCCGTGCAACTTGATGCACATTTCCGGTAGCTTCACCGGGAAGACGCAAGGGTGAGCGCGACCTTCTCGCACGGTCTCATATGGGATGAACCAGACGTTGCCGCGATCACGGAGGTCCGGGGCTCCCGCCTTCCAACGAGTTACGTTACTCTTATCCTGGTAGGGTACGCCAACCCCCAGCTTGTCGAGTTCCACGTTTCCACCCTTGGTGAAGTGAAACACGTATTCGCTCAGCCCGTTCACGTACCGGCGGCTGTTCACCGGCTGGTAGTGACCCACTGCAATGTCCCCGGCAATTCCGGGGTAGTCTCCGACCTCCTCCTTGGAAATCGCGATAGACTTTACCCATAGTATTGTGTTCTGGAGTGTGAACCCCGATTCTCTAACCCGAGAGCCGACTTCAATCGGCCACCACGGGTCAGATGGTTTCCCTCCCAGGTTCAGAAAGAACGAACCGTCGGGCTCGAGAACTCTGGAGCAGATTTCCGCTACTCGGGCGATCCAATCCAGGTACGCTTTGGGGTCCTGAGAATCCCGGTATGTCCGATAGGCCTTCCCAATGTTGTAGGGGGGCGACGTAACTATGACTGAGACGGACGAATCATCAAGGCGTGACTGCATGCCCTGAATGCAGTCCTCATTGAAGACTCGAATCTGAGGCTCAGGGATCGGTCGTTTCGCCATGCGTGGGGATTCTAGGCTGTTCGGGGTAATCTAGGTTAGTGGCCACCAGTACTTCTGATTCGGTCTCCAGGTCTAGAATTCGGATGGTAGTAGTCGCAACCATCCGGCAATCTTAGAGGAGAATTCGGTGACGGACATCGCGTCGGGCTCCCCGAGGAGGAGAATCCTGAGCGGGTGGCTGGGGGAGAGCTTACGAACTAGCTCCTTCAGCGGGCGGAGGGACACGGGCTCAGGGACCAAGGTGACCCCCGCTGGGTCGATTGCGAGCGCAATCCGGTCCACGGCCCTCAGGCGGCGATCGTCCCGGTGATTTCCAGCGAGGTCGACTTCGGCCATTGCGGTCGCTAACGCGAGGTGAGAAGATTGCGGGGGATGAACCGCCCCGACTCAGTGAACGTTGAAAGATGGAGGGACCAGAGTAGGTGGCCGGGGCGGTCTTGCTAGCCGATTCCAGGAAGAACCACGCGGAGCCTCGCCACCTGTGGAGGAGTAAGAGAGTAGATTCCCGTGAGCGGAGACTTCGCGGAAGCGACCACGAGCCGGCTCCCCTCCAAGTGAACCTGGTGGAGAGGGGTCAATCGCACTTTTCCCCCGAAATCCAAGAGGATTCCCGCAGGGTACACGCCGACCCAATGCAGCGGCATTGGTACGTACGTCGCGTAACTGATCAGGGCGAGGAACATGACGAGGCTTGCCGTCAGACCGCCAAGTAGCTCTAACTCCGTACTCTGGGGCGGGGGGAGCGCATACCACGGCTGACCGAACAACGCTTGGAGCCCGAACTGGATGCCGTTCAGCGCTCCGAACAGGATCACGAAAAACCCCGCCCACCACAGAGCGCCAGATCGGCCACGGACCCATTCTACTGGACCGACGCCGTAGTCCATCGCTGGCCCACTGACGGCATCGGACTTATGGATGGCGGGTCAGGGTGTGACCGGATAGGAAGAACTTTCAGACCTCAGCGACGGGATGGATCTCTGGATCCGATCGCTCGCGGTCCATCACGGCAGCGAGACGTGCCTTAACGGCATTTCCTCAATCGAAGGAGATGGCGGACGGGAGGAATGAGACGAGGCTGCCGACTCGGGGGCCAACACCCCCTTTGCAACTCCCGCCGCCACCGGGGCGTAGGATTTCGAGTTGGGTTATCAATCGGGAGCGAAGGCCGGAGGATGGAAGGTGTCCACACCGTTCATCGTTCGACGCGGGGTCGACGGTCAAGGAGCGCAGTGATGACGCCCCTGCGTGCTGCCCTTCCCGTCAGTCCACTACGAACTGATCATCCCGAACCCTCGGCGCCCTGAGGAGAAACTTCCACCGAAGCCGCTCCCGTTAACGCTCGCGGGCGCGGGACTGCTTTCGTGGGTCGAGGTCCGCCGGAGTACGGAGGGGATCGTTCGATACTACCTGGGGGCACGCTCGGTCGACGAACTCCAGGTGTCGTTCGAGGCCCTGAGAGAAGTGTTTCCGGGAGCCATTCTCGGCCCACGTCGGGCATGTCCGTTGTGGTCCATGCGTCCGACTCCGCCGAGTCTCCTCAGGGCAGTGCCCCAGCAGCGGCACCATTACTGGCCACTCCGACTGATCGCGGAGGTGGACCGGGCCACCCTCCTCGTACGATCGCTGACCAGCTCACGGTTGGGTCGAGCGGAGCTCGTTCTGCAGTTTCTATTCCAACCTGCACCGAGATGGGAACACCGTTTCTTCTCCACCAGCTACGAGGCGTTCCTGGCCGGCCAGGAGACTCGCCTCCGGCACCTCCTCGAGGCCCGCGCCTCGGAGGCACCCTATCACGTGGATATCCGCGCGGCGGCGACCACCCCCCAGCCCCTCGACCTCGAGCGCGCCCTCTGGCCGTGGATCTGCTCCTGGTCCGGCCACCACGGGGGCAATTGGTGGATGCCGGCACCCGTGAAGCCGAGGCATCGTCAGGACTTCTGGGCCGCGCTCCAGGCCCACGACATCCGTCGGTTCTCTTCGAAGAAGGCTCGGCGGGACCTCTCGGCGACCGAACTCTCGGCGGTCCTTCCGATCCCCTGGCGCGAGCGGCACCGGAACGTGACCTACGCCGGAGCCCCGGAGGGGCAGGTTCCGCTCGGGCTCCTCGCTAAGTCACCCGGCTCCAGCGGCTTGACGGTCGGCAGAGTCGGGAGCGACGGGGTTTGCCTTCCCCCGAGATGGAACCATCTGGCCATCCTTGGACGGACACGCACCGGGAAGTCGACCTTGGCGCATTCCCTCGTTCTGGAGATCCTCCAGAAGCAACCGAAAGCCACCGTGGTCGTTCTCGAGCCCACGGGCACGCTGATCGGCGATATCATCGCCCGATTGGCCCCCGAAGTCGCGCAGGACACCATCGAGATCGACCCGTCTCGCACCACCTTCGAGCGCGAGGGGGTGGAGCACGTGGCGGTCCCCCTGAACCTGCTTCGTCTGCCCGCGCGGGCGGGGATGGACCCCGCTGAACTCGAGCGACGGGCGGAGAAGCTATCCGGGGACCTCCTCCAGTCGATCAAGAATGCCTGGGGCGAGGAGAGCGTTGGAGGGCGGGTCGACTTCATCCTCAGGAGCGTGATCCAGGGGCTTCTCGCCATCGATGGGACGAACCTCGTCGACGCCTACTCGGTCCTCACGGACAAAGAGGCCCTCCGTCGGCTGGAGCGGATCTGCGAGGGGAGCCCCCTTCGGAGCGCCCTGCGAACCCACCTCCCACGGCTGGATTACTCGATCACGATCTCCTCCCTGGACAAGGTGGGGAAAGTCGCCACGAACCCGCTGCTGAGGAAGGCGCTCTGCCAGCGGTTCGGGGCGGTTTCGTTCTCGCAGCTGCTTCGGCACCGGCTGCTGCTCCTGAACCTCGGGAAGGGCCCCCTCGGGACAGAGGCCGCGGGATTCCTCGGGGCGGTGTTTCTGACCCAGCTCTGGTCGGCGCTCCAGGAGCGAAAGGGGGGAGAGCCTCCCGTCTACCTCGTCGTGGACGAGTTCCCCAACTACGCCGTTCCTTCCTTTGCCGACATGCTGAGCGAGGGGGCGCGGGTCGGCCTCCACGTGGTGGCCGTCACCCAGTACCTGAGCCGGATCCCCGAACGGGTCCGTTCCGCCCTGGTCGGGAACGTGGACGTCTGGGCGATGTTTCCCCTCGGGGCGGAAGACATGCGGGAGGCCTGGAAGATCGTGCAGGGGAAGGAGTTCGGCTGGCGCCCCGAGGACCTCGTGAGCGGGCTCGGGCCGTTCCAGGCTGCGCTCCACGTGAATGGGACCCTCCTCAAAGTCACGACAGCACCCCCTCCCAAGCCCACTCGGACCTCAGGTGATGCGCGGAATGAAGGGGAGCGAAGCACTCGGAGGTACGCCTGCCGGGAGGATTCGCAGGTATCCCCGTTGGCAGTGAGCCAGGGGCAGCTGGTCTCTCTGCTCGGGAACCTCCCCGCGGAAGGGACGACGAAGCCCGAGGATCTCGCGACGCTGCTGGGATGGCGTCCCGAGCTGGTCCGTGCCGCAATCGCCCTGGGAACGGCCACCGGCGACATGGCAAGGGAGGCCGACCGGGGCGTGCGCCTCCTGCCGCGCGGCCGATTCTACCGCGAGGCCGTTCTCGCGGCTCGGAACGAGGGGGAGGAGCACTCGTCGCTCTTGGCCGATGCAATGCTCTTCCTCGAGGAGAAAGGAATCCACCCGCGGATTGTCCCCCAGGGAAGCGGATACCTCGAGCCCGACGGAGAGTTCGAGCGGAACGGGAGGACCTACAGCGTGGAGGCGGAGTGCTCCACCCTCGCGAAGCGGACCGATCAGGTGGTGCGGAACGTCCGGAAGGCCCTTGGAGCTCGGCGACGTTGCCTGCTGGTGGTTCTGGACCGCGCGATGGCCGAGCGGGTTGCCCTGCTGGTCGCGTCCGACGTTCCAGAAACCGAACTCTGGGGGAACGTTGGCATCCTCTTCCGGGACCTCACAGGCAAATTGATCCCGTATCAGGGGCCGGATGGGCGAGTCTGGCCGTGGATGGAGGGAGGAGAGGA
>DASRSW010000038.1:0-27187 GCA_035656275.1 Thermoplasmata archaeon | reverse complement strand
TTGAACTCGCTCTACAGCGGGCCGTACCAGAACGCGATGCCCCTCTACCGCCTGGGCTGGGCGCCGGACTACCCCGACCCCACCGACTACATGGTGCCGATGTACTATCCGGACTCGAGCTACACCGCGTCGGACACCGACCTCGAGCAGATGAACCTCGCTGCGTTCAACTCGAGCGGCTGCCACTCCTGGCAGGATTGGGGCTGGTGGTCCAACGCCGCGGGCTCGGCGGGCGGGATCCCGACGAACTGCCAGGGCGCCGCCTACGCGGCGATGATCCTCGCCATGCACCTGGCCGCGGTCATGCCCGCCGGGTCCGGGCGCGTCCTCGCCTACAACATGATCGAGAACATCGCGAACGGGCTCGCGCTCTACACGTACACCTTCCAGAACAGCTACGTGCTGAGCTACGCGTCCTACATCGACGGGTCGACCATCAACACGAACGTGACCATTGGAGGCGGGAACGGCATTCAGCCGTACTTCCTCATCAACGGCACCGGGGTCGTGAGCTAGGGCGGACGGCGAGTGACCCGGACCAAGCCCCACCCTCCCGCGCCACTCCGGCGTGGGAGGGCTTCCCGGCACCCCGGTGACAACGCCCACAGCGGGGAGCCTCGCCCATGAAGCTCCGCCACTTCGGGATCCGGGTGAACGACATGGACCGATCCGTGTCGTTCTACACGGGGCTCCTTGAGCTTCGGAAGCTGGGAGGAGGTAAGCTGCGGGGCGGGGGACGCTGGACGCTCCTGGAAGACCCGAAGTCTCACCACCGCCTCGAGCTCCTCTGGTTCCCTAGCCCTCCCGAGGCGTCGTCGGGCCTTCCGCCGGAAGAGGGGCTGCACCATATCGGGTTCTGGGACGCGCACCCGACCTCCAAGTTCCGAACCCTGATCGCGAAGGGCGCGATCCAGGAAACAAGCAAAGCCGGGCCCTGCGGTCCGAAGAAGCAGTACTATCTGAGCGACCCCGACGGCAACAGGATTGCCCTTGCTTAGCCCGCTTCCGGGTGGCAGGGAGGGGGCGACCCCGCGCGGAGATCCCGGCAGAACGCCCCTCGGTCGTCGCGGAGGGTATGCCCCCAACGCTGGACCCGCACGCCGAACGGCTCGCCGGCGCGGCGCCAACCTCTCCCTGCAAGGCCCGAGGGTCCAGTGCTCCCTCTGTGTCCACCAGTTTGCGGTGCGCCAAGCCCAGACGATGCATCTCCTGAAATCCGCGGTCTACAAGCATCTGAGGCTGTTCCACGGGCTACGGGGTCGCCGGCGCTGCATCGAGTCGGACCGAATCACGCTGCGGGTCCGGGCTGGACCCCTGGCGATGCAGAGCCCACGGCGATAGTTCAGGGCTCTGTCGCAGAATCTCGCCTCGAGACCGTGTGCGCCGCCCGAAGCTCACCCGTCGAACTTCGATCGCAGATCCCGCCCGGTTTCGAGGACAGACTTGAGGTTCATCGCGAAGTAGGTCCACCCCCACTCAGCGCCCCCGTACAGGTCGACCCACTTCTCGAGGCGCGGAAACCCGGAGTGTTCTATCTCGAACAAGGTTCCGTCCTCCTTGGGCGAGACGGCGAGGCGGAATACTGTTCCTTGGAGCGCAACACCCGGCCAATCCCAGGACAGCGTCATGCTCTCTCCCGGCACCAACTTCAGGATCTTTCCCTGGTGGGTCGGGCCGTCCGTCCAGCCCAATGTGTAGCTGCCACCCTCAACGAGCGAGATCTCCGCCCGGTCCGCGAGCCATTGGACGAGCCATTTCGGGTCCGTGATGGCCTGGAAGACGCGTTCGGGCGGAGCCCGGATGAAGTACTGGTGATTCACGCTTCGGGGCGGCGATCGAGCCAACTTCTGCTCCCCTCGATGCCCCAACAGCATCGGCTCATTTAATCCAGAAGGGGGACGCGAGTGGGGCCGGCCGATAGCTCGACGGAAGGAAGCTGCCAGACTAGTGGGTGGGAGAAGCGCCTGGCTTCGTCGCGTGAGAGATGGCGTACCACCCGCCAGGAAGTCTCTCTTCCCCTACTTCGCCCGTGAGTTGCCTCAGATCCTCGATCGGCCGACGGTTCGGATTCCCCAAGACTGTAAGCCGGCTGAGTTGGGTCCCCCACCAGAGGGCCAGTCGCCCTAGCAGCCCCGTCGGTAGCGCGCCGTCCAGGACGACCAAGCGTCCTCCCGGCTTCAGCAGCCGCCACGCGTTCTCGAGGGTAGCCATCGGCATCGGGAGTACGGAGTAGGAGAAACAGAACAGGACGGCGTCCACCGGCTCCGGGGTAGACCACGTCCTCGCGTCGGCCTCGATAAGGTCGACATTCGTCCACCCCCGTGCCCGGGAGAGCCTCTGGGATCGCGAGAGCATCTCGGGCGTGATGTCGACCCCGACGATGTGCCCAGATGGCCCCACCCGAGCCTCCAGCCGCGATAGGTTCCGCCCGGTGCCGCATCCAACCTCCACTACGCGGGCTCCCGGGGCCAACCTGAGTCGTTCAACCGCCCGCGTCCGGGCGCCCGGGGGGACGCCCAAGAGCACCTCGAAGGCAGGATAGACCCCAGCAATCCAACGGTACCGCTGACGAATGAGCTCGAGGTTCGTCGCCCACGCGTTCTGGGTCATATCACCGCCTCACGCTTCGCGGAAGGCCTGTCGATCACCCCCTTGGCGCCCTTGAAGATGACTCGCCACGGTTCGCTCAATGGTGGAGGGCAGACGGAAGTGGGGGAGCGATTGCGCTTGCCTCCGGTCTCCCCTCTACCGAGCACCGGGGTTCCCCCGGTTCGAGACGGGCTGGGTCAGACGAGACTCTGGTTTCGGGGGACCCGGGCCAGGTCACTTCCGTGAGGACTCCACGGTGGGATCGACCCGACTGGTTCGGGAGCCACGGTCACCTCGAGCCGAGCTGTCTTTACCGTTCGGGGTGGTTATGCTCTCGTCATGGTTGCTTTGGGGCCGTCGGACTACCAGGGAAAGACCATCCGACGCGCCCGCTTTCGACGGGCTCTGGTTTGCGTCGGCATCGTGCTCCTAGTCGTTGTGGTCGGGTGGGTGGTTGGCGTGGTTTCCGGCGTTATCCGAGTGCAGGTTACGGGGGTCACCTGGAGCGTGGTCGAGAACGGAAGTGTAGTTCCTGGGTATGCCTTCACCGGTTCCTGCACGACCTTGGCGGGCAGTTACCACCCCTGGACCGCCCTCCAGTGTAACCTGATCGTCTGGGGCCCGAGGGGTGCCTACCTCAGCTCCTCCGGCGCGGTTAGCGCCTCCCCCCCGTTCAGTGCGGGAACGGTTCCACCCCCGCCGTGTACCGGATACGGATGTCCCATGCACGCGCCTAGCCTGTACGTGGTCATCACGACCCCCGCAGTGCCGGGCAGCTACTGGCTCAATGCACAGGTAACGGGATAGGCCTCAGGCAGCGGCCCCGTACGGCCCCTCTACGTCGGTCCACGCCATCTCTCTCGCGCAGATGGCGGAGAGTCGCGTCCTCGCTCCAAGAGACGACGTTGCGTCTCGGTAGCGAGCCATTCGAAGTTCGAGTACGGGTTGAATCCGACGGAGTACTTCGTTTTCAAGAACGCCACGTGCGGCTTGAACACCTGCCAGTCTCGGACGATCAGGTACTGAAAGACGTCCGATAGGATTTCGAGGTCGATGAGCCCGTGCTTCCCCATCACCCCCACCAGTTCGTAGATGTAGGCGAAGTTCCGGATCTCGAAATCATCCGGGCTCTCGAACGCGTCTTTCCATTCCGCTTCCGTGAACTGACGCATGACCGCGTGCATCCGGCTGCGGCGCTGAGGAAACGTGGGGTCCGTGATTCGTTCGATCAGCGACACCGCGACGTCGGACCTTTGCTGCCGCAAGGTCGCCGAGAGAAGGCGGGCATTCTGGCGGAGCTGGAGCACCACGAAACCGGCGCCCAGGATCACCGCGAGGGCGCTGATCGCACTTAGGAACGTTTCGACGTCGGAAAGGGACACCACGCTTCTCACCGCGCCCTAAGACGCCCTTCGAAACATCAAGGCTCTCTCTATGGGTCCGTCGGCGTCCCGCAGTCCTGAGGGGGTTCACCCAAGGGCTGTCGAAAAGGCTCCTCACGACGTGGCGCTACCACCCACACGCCCGGGTCGACCCCCCACAGGCTCGGGAACGGCGGCTACGGGTCATGGAAACGGGATTCCCAGTCAATATAACGGCGGTTTTCCTCGGCGGGTCATGCCCGCGGCGATCGGACCGGATCCGCGCCCAGTGCTAGTCGTAGGGGCCACCGGCGATCTCGGCGGGCGGGTGGTCCGAGCGCTACTATCTCGCAGTAAACGGGTGCGAGCATTGGTCCGCCCCGGCAGCGATACCAGTCACCTTCCGAAGGAGGGGGTCGAGATTGTCCGGGGGGACATGCTCGACCCAGCTTCCCTTCCGCCGGCGATGACCGGCGTGTCCGCCGTCATCAGCACGGCGATAGGGTACTCCCGCCGGCGAAGGGGAGACTCCCTGCGGACCGACTTTGACGGCAATCGTAATCTCGTGGACGCCGCCAAGCAGACCGCGGTCCCTCGGTTTGTCTTCCTCAGCATCCTCGCCTGTGACCAGGCGCCGGAGGTCCCTCATTTCTGGGCGAAGAAACTCACGGAGGACCTCCTTCAGTCCCAGCAGGTCCCCTTCGTGGCGTTGCGTCCCGGAGCGTTCCTCTATGCTCCGCCGGGTCGCTACGGGGAGTGGATGCTATCGGCGCTGAAGAAGAATCAGGTCATGGGAATGACGCCCGCTGGGACCCGCATCACGTACATCGACCCCGATGAGGTGGCGCGCGCGCTGGCGATGGCGGTCGATGAACCCCGGGCGCTTGGACAGCGGATCGACCTTGGGTCCGACCGGGCGTTGTCGGGCCCCGAGCTCGCGGACCTCGTAGGCCGACTCCTTGGGCGACCCATTGGAGTCCGCCAGATGGGCGGAGGGTTCATGATGCGACTCCTCGCGCTGTTCAGCCCCGGCCTACGGGGCATGCAGGAAATGGGCCGTTTCTTTCAGACGGGCAAGTATGTCGCCGATACCCGCGTTCAGGCAGAGCTTTTCGGGCCCGTCCCAAAGATTGAGGACGCGGCCCGGAAGGTCCTCGTAGGGTTCGGCCTCCTGCCCGCTTAGCCGGATCTGCCCCCTGGACGGCTGGTGAGTATAAGGCTAGTTGCGCCTACAGAGAGGCGATACGGGGTCGCCCGATTTAGTCCGGTCGCACCCGTCCGCGAGGAAAGCCGCTCCTACCCGTGTTGACGACATTATAGACCGGATCGGAATCCGGGGGTGTGCGTCCCAACATCGTTGGGCTCCTGCGATTCGTCCACGACCTCCGCGGCGAGTTCTTTGAAGTTGCGGCGAGCTTGGGCTGGAAGGAGTTCACTCGGAATCGGGGCGTCAGCATGGAGTCGTTTCGGAACGTGTTCCTCCACCTCGCCTACGTGGAAGAGCACCACATCCGGTACTTCTGCCGGGGGCGGGCGAAGGTCTGGCCGACCTGGGCGGCCCAAATGCCCAGGAACCGCTACCGCACGGTCGAGTCCGTACGGGAGCGCCTCCGTTCGGTGACAGAGTTCGCCGAGCGGCGCCTCAAGACCTGGGACTCCGCTCCGGCGCTCTCGAAGTCTGTGCGGTGGGTCCGCCTGGGCCACCCCATCCGGCTCAGCCGCGGAGACGCCCTCGCCCAATGCGTCTCGGAACACCTGCTCCATCTCGGCGAGGTGGAGGCAATGCTGTGGCAGCTCGACGTAGAGCCACCGACAACGCTGTGGATCGACCGGGTCGTTCTGAGTGGCGAACCTCCGGCGCCGGGGCCCGGTAAAAGGGTCCGATCGCTGGCGAAGAATCCAAAGGCGCTGGTCGCTAGGTCGACACGAGCCCGCCTCCGTCGAAAAGGCTAACGCGCGGCTCGTCCGCCGAAGCAGTTTCACCCGTCGGCGAAGTAGGCCGTCCGGAATCTCCAAGAGAGACCCGGCACCCTTCGACATTCGCCGCCAGATCAAACGTGACTCGTCCCCCATTCGGACCGGCTCATGCGTCGGACCCCAAGTATCAGTGTCCGCCTCGACCACCGATGCAAAGTCGCCGCATCGGGTGTCGGGCTAGGTTGTGGGGGTAAACCGACGGCGTGGCTCCACTCACCCTCACGTCGGCGGGGGGCGATCCGGCGGACGGGAGCGTCGACGGTACCAGATCACGACCCCCGCCAGGGCGAGGGCGGCCACGAGGATCAACGCCCCGACTGTGAGCGACGACGCGAGGAAACTCGTGCCGGTGGACGACAGCGGGACCAGACTCACCGAGACCACGGATGCCCTTCCGGGGTCCACGACGACGGATACGTTCTGGGACGTGTACCCAGGCGCGCTCGCTACGATTCCGTGCGTCCCCGCCGGGGCGGAGACGTTGAACGTCCCGTCGGTCGCCACGGCGACGACCTGCCCGTCCAAACTCAGGGCCACGCCCGCCGGCGCGATGGTTCCTCGAATCCAGCCAGAAGAAAGATTGAGCACGATACTGAGAGGCACCGTGACATTCGCTGCCACGAGAATCCAGAGGGCGACCGGCGAGTAGCTCCAGGCGCTTCCGTTGAGCCAGTAGCCCCCCGGCGCAAGGTTGACAGAAAACCCGCCCTGGTTCACGACCAGGGGCGTCGTGTTGAGCGCCAGCGTAGCGTTTCCCGGCGCGACGATGCCGGCGATGGTTCCCAGGTACTCGGTGAGGACAAGGTTGACCGACGAACTGCCGAACGGGGCCATCACGACCGGTCCCGATGCCGCCCCGCTCCAGCCCGGCTTTGAGGCGTTCAGCCAGTACGTCCCGGGGGCGACGTGCAAGGAGAACGAACCATCCGCTCCGACGCTCGCCGCGACTCCGTTGGCCGCCAGCGATGCCGACGCAGGGGAGACGGTCCCATTGATCCAGCCGGGGAATCCGGCCAGAGCGAGCGCCAGTTGAGTGTGTTGCCCCGAGAGGATTCGTACCGTGGGATTCGTGTAGGTGTAGTACAGCGGGGCGGTCGCGGTGACCGTGTACATGCCGGGGTAGAGCGTTACCGAGAACGAGCCGTCCGAGGCGACCGGGATCGGAGTGCCGTTGACCTTCACGACGGCGGTTACGGGCGTGACCGATCCGATCAGGTCCCCCTGAATATGGGTGAGGTTGAGGTACGCGACGGTCGTGTTTCCGGGGGTTACGACAACGGTCTGATTGAGGTCGTAGTAGAGCGGCGCCGAGAGGTTCACGGAATAGGCTCCGGGGGCTTCCACCCACGGATGGGAAGGTAGCGGGAGGGCCATCGGAACCCCGTTGACGGAGACCGAAGCATTCGAGGGGCTCACGACCAGCTGGAGGAACCCGGGAGCCCCAGGAGCATGGCACGAGGTTTCGGGGGAGGCGACGTAGCACGCCGCGATGTGTTCGCCGCCCACGACGCTCCCGTTGAGAGCGGTCGACGTGTTGTAGATGACCGGTTCCTGGGACGAGTTTCCGTACCAGTAGGCGATCGAGTAGGACGTCCCGTTGTAGGTCGCCGTGGGGGGCGCCGTAAGGTTGTAGACCTGACCGACCATCCAATCGGCAGGCGTAGGGGAGGGCGAGAGCGGGACCGTGCCGGCCCACGCAACGGTCCCCCCGAGGGAGAGATTCGTCGGTATGGACGCGGACAGGGAATCATTGACCAGGAGACCGGTGTAGAAGCTGATGTTGTAGACGTACCCCCATATGCACGCGCCAGTAGAGCAAGAGTATCCCAAGGGGGATCGGGCGTCGGTCCAGAGGGGACGCGCGCCGGCCTTGTCGGCGATCGTGTGGGTATAGTCCCCAATCCACCAATCGGAGCCCGTCGCCTTCGTGTACGGGTAGGAGTCCGAATCACTCACATTGAACTGTCGATCAAACGAGCGCCCACCGTTGTGAGAAAGGGCCCCCGCGAGGCGGTAGTGTCCGCTGACGTGATTCACGGCATACCAATCCACATAGACGGTGCCGTCCGGCCCGACCGCCACCGAAGGCTGATAGTCCTGCGGCTGGGTATCGGAGTTCACCTGGATCGGCGAGGACCACGTCGAGCCGTTGTCCAGCGACATGGCGAGGGAGACCTTAGGATTCCCCGCCAACCCGCCACTCCCATTCTGCCAGACCAGGAAGAGCGCCCCCGTGTAGGCGTTGCCGGGGTAGGCATCGACCCCCAGGGCCGGAAGGGTGTAGGCGCGGAAGCTGTCCGGCGCGGGGCTCGAGCTCCCCGAAAGGGCCGACTCCACTTCGAGCGCGGTCGTGAACGTCGCGCCGTGATCTGTGGAGCGGACGAAGTAGATGGCGCCGGTGCCGACGTCGACCCAGGAGACATCGACGCCGCCGGAAGGGTCGACCACCACCTCGGTCCCGAGCGGGGATCCGCCTGTCGGCGCGAGCTGGACGGGAGGGCTCCAGGTCCGTCCCCCGTCCGTCGAGTTCTGGAGGTCGAGGGTGGAGTTCACGTCGTCATTGTACGTCACGTAGGCTTCGCCCGTTACGGGGTCAACGGCGATCCAGGGTTTGTCGAAGAAGGCGCCTGCGACCGTACCCCGAAGGGGCACCGGAGTCCCCCAGGTGTTCCCCCCGTCCGTCGAGACGGTCGAGTACAGTCCCGTGGTGGCGGTGGGAACGGTGCACCCCGTGACCCCTCCGATGGCGTCGCTCAGGTCCACGTAGTAGACGGTGTTCTTGGGTCCGAAGGCGATGGCCGTGTCGGCCAGGTGCAGCTGATTGCACATCGAGGAACTGGTGTTGAACCAATTCGGGTTGCTCGGAAGGGTCTGCGCCCGCCACTGTCGTCCCCCATCCCAGGACGTGAACACGCCGCTGACCCCGCTCTGGTAGTAGGCGGTGGTGTTGTTGCTCGCGCTGGGGTATTGATACAGCCCCCCGGAGACCAGATTGAGGGGATCGGCGGGATTCTCGGCGATCATGCCTTCGCCCGACCAGTTCGCCACGAGCCAGTTGGAGGCCGTCGACCCCAGGGACGAGAGAGATCGAGCGAGGAGGGGGGCGGGGGCCGGGTGGTGGCACGTCTCGCCCATGCACGTGGGGACGGCCGCCCCGGGAGGGATGAGACCCGACCCCCGAGCAAGCTCCGCGACGATCGCCTGGGGGGCCGCGTCGGTCCGCGGGTGCACGAATCCAGTGGATACCGTCAGGGCGGAAGCGACGAGAAGCACGGAGAGGACTGCGGGACCGAGAATCCGGGGTGCATCGACACACAGGCGAAACGCGAATCGACGCTTGGCCGGGAGCCAGAGACCTTCGGAACGCGGGGTACCAACCATCAGTCGTAGGACGGAGCCGCATGGCACTGACCCCAGATTAAGCCGCGGCTCACCCCCTGTTTCGACGGTCGGACCGTCATCAGCGAGTCCGATGGGAAGATGAGGGAGGTCAACTCGCCATCTCGACGCCACTCCGGCGCACGAACCGGTCAATGATCTCGGGGGTCGAACCCTTGGCCCGCGCCCAGAACCCGTTGCGCTGGACGTCATCCGCGTCGAACCGTCGAGGCTTCCAGAATCGTGGGGGTGAGAGGCATCTACCGACGACGATTGTGTCGATCCCGAACTGTCCTCGGATCGACTCGGCGGGAGCAGCGGTCTGGCCCGGGCTCTTAGGGGGGCTCGCCCCGAAGCGCCCGGAGGAGGGAGGGGAAACGCGGGAGCGCGTGGGATTCTCCCGACCGGAACCCGGAGCCGCTCGGAGCTTTTTCGAACCGCAGCGTCCCCTCGGCGCCCCGTTGCGGGTCGGCATCCTCGAGCTCGAGAACAAAGTCGAAGGCCATCCGGGCGGGGCCGGCGGGTCCCACGACCGCGAAGATCGGCAGGGCGCCGGCCTTCAACATGGCGTCCACGATCGGTCGCACCCCCTCGACGGTAACGGGATACACGTCGCGGACCCGATCAGCGTTGGCGACGACGAACACCCGAGGCTTCCCGCTCCCCCCGTATCGGCCGAGCGTCTGTTGGATCGATTCGGGAAGGCGGAGGAATCCCAGGAGCTCGCCCACTACCTCCTCGGGTTCATCCGAGCGGACGACTTCCCAAACCAGCGAGCGGGGAAGCGCCTCGGTCGGACGGGCCCCCCTCCGCGAGACCAGGAACACGCGCTCCCGTGGGAGCCACCCGAGCTCGAGAGGCCCGGGCGGATCAACCCCCTCGCCGGGCTCTCGAATCGTAATCCAGTACGGGCTGGCGTCGTTCGCCTTCGCGAGGGCGAACGCGGCCCTCAATACCGCGCTCCGGGAGCGCCCGTAGATGATCGTGGCCCAAGGGCTCCCTGAGAGGGCGTCGAGACCGGGGGCGCTCGAGGCATCCCGCGAGGGGGTCATCCCGAGGATTGAGCACTCTTCCTCCATAAACAACTACCCCGCCCGCTAGTCAGCCGGGTAGCCCATTGCCCTTGGCGATCGTTCGCCCGACCTTGGACGGGCCTCCCGGTCGGGAGGCCGCTAACTTCGGGTGAAGGGTCGACGGCTTCCGGACTGCGCCGGCGGGGGCCGGACGATTGCCCCTACGGTTCCGAGGACGCTCCGCGATCGTGCTGTGGCGGCCATGGTACCGGTCGATTCGTGCCGCTGAGCCCGAAGATGCCGGTGGCGGTGACGAGACCTCCGACGAAGACGGCGAGGGTGAAGAGAAGCAGCGTCCCCTGGTCGAACGTGAGGCTGGCGGAGGTCCAGGGGTTGGACGTGAACAGGAAGACGAATCCGGCAAGGACGATCAACGGTCCCCCTGCCAGGACGCCGGACCAGTAGAGCCAAGGACGGCGGAACAACGCCCCCGCTACAGTAGCCGCGATGGCGACGACTATCAGTCCCGCGAGGACCGGTGCTCAGATCGCATTCCCGGGAGGCACGAGATTGATCCCGACTCCAGGAAACATCGACCGCCCTCCGCGGGGATACGGGAAACGAGCCCTCTAGCTCAGGGGGACGTGGGCGGAAGTTGACCGCGATGGAGCGCGTCAGCGGGGACTGGTACGATACGGGACGCCCCGATCCTCGGGGGGCGGCTCCTTCGGCCTCAGGGGTACCGCGACCCCGTCTGAGCACTTCGGCGCAGCCGAGGTCGCGGAGGGGAAAGGATTACGGCTTCTTTGCCGGCTGGTAGATCGCCTGAGGGAAGCCCCCGGGGACGACGTACACGGCGAACCATCCTACGTTCGGGATCTCTTCCTTGTCCATCACAACCTGCCCTCCATGCGCCTTGATCTTCTTGACGGAGGCCTCGATCGAGTCGACCAGGACATAGTTGAGCGTCCCGGGCGGGCGGCCCTCCATCGGGGCCATGAGGCCCCCACCGGGCCCGTTGCTGGCTTCGAAGGTCCAGTATTCCATTCCGGGTCCCATCTCCTCCTTCTTGAACTTCCAGCCGAAGACCCCCTCGAGGAACTTTCGGGTGGCCGGGAGGTCGGACGAGGTCAGCTCCACATGGCAAACGGCTCCTGGCTTCGGATCGGTCATCTCGTTCTCCTGTCGTCGGGTAGCCCGACTCGTTGGCGAAGGTTCAGCGGTTCTTGAACTGTAGGGGGAGGCGGCGAAACAGTCCCCCGGAAGGCCCGGTGTCGAACGATTTCCCCTTCCCTCAGTTGTCTTGTAATGGAGTCGTATCGGGTCCGGGGGCTCACCCCAGCGACGGGGGCGTCCCCGGTGCGTGCCGGCGAGTCCCGGCGAACGAGGTGGCTACGGATGAAGTGGGTAACGCGAGAGAAGGCCCGAGTCGACCGAATCGCGTGCCCTTGGCTTATCCGACGATTCATCGACCCCCAGGCCGAATTCCTCTACGTTCCGGCGGCCGATGTGCTGGACGTGGCTCGAAGGGAGCACGCCATTCCCTTCGATACTCCGGGAGCCGAACTCCATCACCGAATGGAGGACGGCGTGGAGCACGTCACCTTCGACGCCTTGATTCGGAAGTACCAGCTCATGGATCCGGTCCTCGCCGAGCTCGCGAACATTGTGCGGGTCGCGGACGGCGGGTCGGGGAGCGCGTCGGAGGCCGCGGGCCTGGAGGCGGCCGCCACGGGATTCCGACGCGTCGCGAAGGATGACCACGAGAATCAACGACTCCAGTTCCCGCTCTACGACGCCCTCTATTCCTACTGCGAGTGGAAAGTCCGCGAGGGTGGGAAACTCGAGCACACCGGCTGACCTGCTCCGTCCGATCGACCGACGCCCGCCGGCCGGTCGCTCTGTCGCACCCGCGGGGGGCGGCGACCCTCGCAGGCCGCCGCATTTAAGCGTGGAAGGCCTTCCCGGATTTCCGCGCGGAGACGGAACCTCCCGCACGGCTGGAACTAGGTGCGCGGCTTCGGAGGACCGGAAAAGCAGCGCCGCCGTCGGCGCTCGATTCTGGTCTTCTCGGTCATCACCATCCTCTTGCTCAATCTTGTCCCCCAGGTCAGCTCGATTGCGGGCGGCTCGCCCCCCGCCCCTTCGAGTCAGAGCACGGGGCGAATCACTCCAGCGATCTCACCGGTAACGACGCCGGAGGTCGGGACGACGCTGCCCACCGCCACACCGGCCCCGTCCCCTGTCAAGACACCCGTCTTCCCTCAATCCGAACGTCTCTGCCTCGTCGAACGCCTCGCGTGGTGCCCGAGCGACCTGGCGCCGAACCCCGCGTCGCCCGTCCCGCTCACTTCGGGGAACGCGTCCTGGTTGAATCTCACGCCCTCCCCGCTCCCGGCCAGTTACCCGTCGGCGCGGAGCGGCGCCAGCCTCGCCTACAGTCCCGACGCGCACGGGAGCATCCTCTTTGGGGGGAGCGCGGCCTCCGGGTTGCAGCAGGACACCTGGCTCTTCGCCGGGGGAGCGTGGAGCGAGCTGATCAATCCCGCGAGCTGCACCTCGACCACGTGCCCCTCCCCCCGGACGCAGGCGATGTTCGCCTACGACCAGTCGGACCACGAGGCGGTCCTCTTCGGGGGGTTGAGCGCCTTCGGCTACCCCGTGGTCGGAGTGCTGAATGACACGTGGGTGTACTCCGGTGGAACCTGGTCCAACGTCACGGGGAAGGTCGGTCCGGCCCCGCCGCCGCGTTACGACGGGAGCATGGTCTTCGATTCGGGAGACGGCTACGTCCTCCTCTTCGGGGGGGCGAACGCGACGAGCATGCCCTACGACGATACCTGGACCTTCGTGGGCGGACACTGGACGAACCTTACCGGCTCGTTGACGTTCCACCCGGAAGCGCGAATGGGAGCGGCGATCGGCAACTCTCCCCTCGGCTGGGTGATGTTGTTCGGGGGTCTCGGCGTCACCTCGCTCATCCAGAACGACTACGCGGTCAACACGGGGCCGTACGTGGCCTGGTGGTTCCACAATGGGACGTGGACCTGGGCCCAGACGCCCATCAACCCGCAGGTTCCGAGCACTCGTCAGGGGGCGTCCGACCGGGTGGGGCCGTGCGGACGGGTCGATGCGGCCCTCGCGTGGAGCCCCAAGAACAACCACTTCGTCCTGTTCGGCGGGCTCGGAGTTCCGGGGACGGTTTGGGCGTGCGGCAGCAGCATCTTCCTCTTCCCGCTGAACGACACGTACGTCTACACCGGCCCCCCCGGCTCGGTCTGGGCCAACTGGTTCAACGACACGACCGCGGGACCCCCCGCGGCGCGCGACGAAATGGCCTATACGAGCGACTACTCCGCCGGCTACTTCCTCGTCTTCGGCGGCACCCTCGGGAACAGCGGGCCGAGCGTGGGCGATACCTGGCGGTACTTCCAGCGGGTGACCATGAAGTTCTCCGGACCGTTCGAGATCCAGACCGGGCAGCTCGGATTCGACGAGTTCCTTCTCACCGCCGTCGGCGGCTCCGGCGTCCTCAGCTACAGCGCGAACACGACGTCGCTCAAGATCCTCACGAAGCCGCTCGCGAACTGCTCCGATGTCACGGATGGGCTCCCTCACCCGCTACCTCAGTTCGGGTATCTCCCCTGCGACCCCCCCACGAACGACTACAACATCTATCGCATCACGGTCCACGTCTGGGACGACTTCAACGGGTCCGACCGCGCCTCCGCCAACTGGACGGTCACCGTCAACCCCCCGGAGGCGATCCATCTCTACTCCCAGTTCACGGGGTACTTCTACGAGGGCTTCCAGATGGACAACATCTTCGGAGTCTACGCGCAGATCGGCAACGCACCGGTCACGGGGGTCGGGGCGACGATCCAGGGGAACCTGGTGACCTTCAGCCACTCGAACAGCTCGAACCTCTGGTGGAACTCCAGCGCCTTCAACATGGGGACCATCGGCCCGGGCGCCGTCCTCCAGGTCACCGCCTCCGTGTCGGACTGGAGCGAGAGCGCGAACCTCTCCCTCTCGTTCATCTCGATACCAGACTGGCTGCAGCAGCTCGTGGGCCTCGCGGGGGGCCTTCCGATCAAGGGCCTCATCCAGACCACGACGCCGGTCGGCAAAGGCCCCTTTGGCCTGAGCTACTTCCTCACGCAGAAGGTCCCGATTCCGATCGGGGACATCTTCAACGTCTCGATCCCGGTCCCGCTCGTCTCCGGGAACTACTCGCTCGTCCCGAGTCTCCAGTTCACCTTCCAGGAGACGTCGTCCGGGAACGTCACCCTCCAGGGGCAGTTCACCCTCTCGACCCCCTCCATCACGATCGGGGCGTTCAGTCTCACGATCTCCGCCTCGGTCCAGGTGAGCGGCACCTTCGCGCTCGTGGACACGGGCGGAGGGACCTACGACATCAACTGGCTCCAGGCGAGCGTCGTCATCACCATCAAGGGGGACTTCAAGGCCACGATCCCCCTCTACGGCTTCTCCTTTGACTTCCTCGGCGCCACCGTCAAGGTCGGCTTCAACCTCGACATCGAGATCGCGCCCTCCATCGCGCTCAACATCCTTCTCCTTCCGACGGCCAACAACGCGAGCGACGTCGCCCAGGGCTTCGGACTCGCGGTCTCCCAGCTGTTGGGAGACTTCACGCTCCCAATCTCCGCGGACGTCTCGTTCGGGATCGGCATCGCCTCGGTCGCGATCGGCGGCAACATCTCGCTCGACCTCTCGTTCGAGGTCGCTCCCGGTCCGTTCGCCCTCGCCGGGCTCTGGGTCAACGGCTCCATGTTCGTGAGCGCGCAGATCTTCTTCTGGAGCGGGTCGTGGCCGTTCGTCGGGCCGGGGATCATCTACCACTGGTCTCCCTCGCTCATCCGTCCGCGGTTCTCGGGAGGGGTGCCCCCGACCGTACCGTACGGGAACGGGAGCAATGCGACCTGGTCCGTGCTGCCGCGCTACTACAACACCTCGGGCTACAACAGCCTCGTCTGGCTCCCGAGCGGCACGGCCGGGACGGCCGTCTCCGACGTCTACCCGGTGACCCAACCGACCGCCGCCCCGGCGTACAACGGAGCCGACCTCTTCTACGCGAGCGACCAGGTCGACCGGCCGTCGACCCAGGGCCTGACCATCACGGGGGTCCACCTGGACTCCACGACGAACACGCTGAGCACTCTCCCCTCCCCGCCCGACCCGGGGTTCCTTCTGAGCAATCCCAAGTCCACGGGCCTTCCGGATGGGAGCCTGTACGTGCTGTGGGATGCCATCCCGATCTCGGAGTCCGGAGCATCGTCACCGCTGGGCCTCAGCGCGGTATCGCTCCATGGCGCGCGTTTCTATCCGTCGAACTCCTCCTGGGGGCCGGTCCGGTCGTTCACGAGCTCGGGGTTCGTGCAATCCTACGCCCTGGATGCGAGCAGCGCTCCGGGCACGGTCGCCGTCCTACGAACCCCGACGTTGGTCCCGACCGCTTCGACCCCGGAATGGCTCCAGACATTCGACCTAGAAGCGGGGACGGCGCTCACGAACGCGACGGTCAGCGGGGTGTCGTCCATCGACTCCCTCCGGGCGGCGACCGGCTGGGCCTCCGTGGGCCTCACGGACGGGAACATCTCCTTGCTCCACGTCGCTTCCGGCAGCCCCTATTCGCTCCCGTCGGTGGAGAACCCGGTTGGAACGCTCGTCTCGGCTTCCTTTGTCCCGGGCTCTTCCACGACCCTCCTCCTCCGCTACCGCAGCCACGGCGCGAGCGAGCTCCTCCTTTACAACATCGCCGCCAACACGACGCTCGCCTCCATGGCCGGAGACGCGAGCCTCTCCGACGCGCACGCGCTCTACTCGGCGGGGACCTACTACGTTCTGGCCGCGACCGCTGCCGGCATGCGTGGGTGGCAGGTGGCGGGAGGAGCGGTCAGCAATCTCTCCGTGCCCGCCCCCTCCGGCATCACCCGGTTCGGACTGACCCAGGCCGGCGGGTCCCTCCTCGTCTACTCCGTCGTCCCCACCACCGGCGGCCAGCAGCCGCTGAAGGCGATCGTCCTCGCTGAAGTGCCGGCCGCGCTCCCGGCACCGCCCCCACCGCCTTCCGCTACCCAGCCGCCCACGAGTTCGGGAAGCTCGCCCAACTACCTCCTCTACCTCGCCATCGCCGGGATCGCCGTAGTGCTTCTCCTGGCCGTCGTCGCCGTCTGGTCCCGGCGGCGCTCCCCGCCCAAGCCCGAGGCGACAGTGCCCCCGCACGCCGGGTCGGAACCCCCGCCGCAAGGGTCGTCGTGATCGGCCGACCCTCGACCCCGAATCCGTGGCGCCCCCGTCCATCCGTCGCGCGGCTGGCTCTGCTGTTGGGCGTCGCGTTCCTCGCCGTCCCCGGCGTTCTCGCACATCCCACTGCCCACCTGGCACCGACGCCGACGGGCTCGGGCACCGCACCCACGGCTCGGCCGGGGAACGAGGCTCCCGCGATATCGGGACTGGCTCCGAATCCCGGGGTCGGCGCCCTCTCGTGGATCCCGCTGCTCCCCCCCGCGAACTCCAGTTCCCCGCCCGGAGGGCCGGGGGCGACGCTCGCCTATGACCCCGCGCTGGGCGAGTACGTCCTCTTCGGCGGGTGTCTCGCGGACTGCGCGGGCAATCAAACCTGGCTCTTTCACCAGGGGGTCTGGGTGAACGTCACCCATCCGGGAGACGCTCCGCCGGCACGCATCTACGCCGCCATGGACTTCGACGCGAACGCCGGCGGCGTGCTCCTCTTTGGGGGCCTCTCGGCAGCGGGTCAGCTGCTCAACGACACCTGGCTCTTCCGCGGGGGCTTCTGGACGAACGTGACGTACCTGTCGCCCGCCCCCTCTGCGCGCTACGGTCCCAGCCTCGCATTCGACCCGGACCCCGAGGAGAACGCCTCCGTACTGGTCGGAGGGTGTGATTTCATCTCGGTTCCTCCCTGCCACGCGGATGCCTACACCTGGCAACCCGGGGCCGGATGGACGGCGCTCAACACCAGCTTCTCCCCCGCCCCCCGAGGGTTCGGGGCCCTCGCCTACAGCCCTCCGGACCACGCCCTCGTCTACTTCGGAGGGTACGGGGCGTGTGGGTTCCTCTGCCCCCTCAACGACACCTGGGAGCTCTACGGGGCCACGTGGTGGGCGATCCGCGCCGGCGCGGAGAATCCGAGCGCGCGGTCGGGGGCGGTGATGACGTACGACCCCGCGCTCGACGGGCTCCTCCTCTTCGCCGGCGGCAGCTCGGGTTCCGGCCCCTACGTCAACGACAGTTTCGCCTTCACGGGAGGGGCGTGGCACGCGCTCGTCGTCCCGGCCCCCCCCGCCGCCCGATGGGGCGCCGCCATGTCGGCGGACTCGACGGGCACCGCACCCGTTCTGTGGGGAGGGCAGGCGGGCAGCGGAGCGGTCTCCGACCTCTGGGCCCTGGAGCCGAACCCGGGAGTCTCGCTCAGCGCTCCCACCTCCCGATGGGAGGTCGCCGCTCCCGCCCCGTTCACCGTGACGCCTCTCGGAGGCACCGGCCCCTACACTGTGTCGATCGACTTCGGCGACCACTCCTCCGCCCTCCGCACCAGCCTGGGCGAGGCGGCGGCCTTTACGCACACCTACCGCGCCCCCGGCACCTACACCATTCGGGCGACCTCCGTCGACGGACTCGGGCTCTCCGCTTCCGGCACGGCGACGGGCACTGCGACGCTTCGCCTGGTCGCGGGACCCGTCGTGGTAGCCGGAGTTCATCCCGCGGGCGGAGACGCTGGGCTTCCCGTGCAACTCACAGCGACGGTGGTCAACCAAAGCGCGCCCCCTGGAACGTTCACGTGGGTCTTCGGGGACGGGTCGAACGCCACCGGGGCGAACGTCTCCCACGGCTACGCCAATGTGGCGGTCTACTCGGTCTCGGTTCAGTACCTCGACCCGCTGGGCGCGTCCGCGGAGGCCAACCTCACCGTCCCCATCGCCGCGCTCCCGTCGGCCACCATCGGAATGTCGGGAAGCTTCCTCAGCGGGAACGCGACCGCGTTCTACGGGAACGTGACCGGGGGGACCTGCCCGTGCTCCTACGCGTGGGTGTTCGGGGACGGGGGAACGAGCCCGTTCCCCGACCCGACCCACACCTACGCCAGCGGGGGGCACTACGGTGTAGAGCTCTGGGTCAACGACTCGGCCGGCGGGAAGACCCACGCCATCGCGACGGTGACCGTGGCCCAGGTCTCCCCGCCGGGCACGTCGGCTTCCGGAACGCCGTCGCCGCCGGTGTGGTTCTGGCCCGGGATCGCGGGCCTGGCGGTCCTCGCGGTGGCGGGGTCCGTCCTCCTGCTTCGACGCGGGCGTCGTTAGGCGCCCCCGGGACCCGGGGGTCCAACGTTCCCTAGAAGTCCCGGGGAGGGATCAGGTCGACCACGGTGCGCTTGCGGGCCTTCGCGTAGTACTCTTCCCACAGCGCCCGAACGTCTTCTTCGGGGATCCCCTGCGCGTACACCGGGGAAACGAGCGGCGCCGCTGCCTCGACCTGGATGAGGACGACCGAGCGGATCCGCCGGACGTCGGCGCCCTCGTCGCGGTACATCTCGAGGACCTTCCAGTACGTGACCCCCGCGTGGAGGACGGAGCCCGTCCCCCGGAACCGGTACCCCCGGCGCGCGAGGGGGTCGACGACGTTCACCTCGGTCCTCGGGTTCTGGGCGAGGTTCTGGACGGTGTGGGGGGATTCGATGTCGGCGAAGACGAGGTGGTCCGGGTCGAGCACCGTCAGCGAGCCCTTGGGCGAGACGTACGGAAAGCCGTCCGGCGAGATGGTCGCCACATAGCCCAATCGTTGCTCCCGAACGAGCCGGATCATCTCCTCAGAAAGGACCGCCATGCTCTCCCCGTGGTCGACACCGGCTCAAGGAGATTGCGGCGGCCCCTCCACGGTCTCTCCCGCGGACCGACCCGCGAGCGGCCGAGGGAGTAGCGACACCGCTGCGGTCCCGCCGACGGGGAGGAAGCGGTCAGACCCAGCGAAGACGCACGAACGTCCCGGCCGACGTGAGCGGACGGAACGCCGTCCCGGTGCCCGAGTAGAAGGTGGAGAACCACTCGAACAGGTGGAGGCGCATGTCCTGCAGGTACACGATGAGCCCCTCCATCGCCATCAGCGCCACGTTGAGGAATACTGCCGCGACCAGCCCGACCCAGCCGAACGCGAGGACCCCGGCGACGAGGCTCCCGAGGAGGGTGTTCGTGATCAGGAGGGCGGCCAAGCGAATGTAGCTGAGCGTGTTCATGACGAACTCGAGGGGGCGCGCGATCGCCTCGAGAAGGCCCTCACGGAGGGCGCGGAGCGTCTTTCGGGGACTGTGGGAGGCGAGGTAGCGCGTGACCGCAGGGGCGGCGAGGAGGACAATGAAACTGCCGACGATGAGGGGAAGGGTCACGAGGGCGACGATGTCCACGGGAAGCGCGAGGCCGAGGAATTCTCGGAAGAACGGCGTGCTGGCGCTCGAGGAGAACACGGTCCAGGGTCGGAGCCCAGTTCCGAGCACAGCGAGCCCGAAAGGTACGAGACTCGCGTAGAGCAGGAGCGTCGGAACTCCGCTCACGAGGGCCCCCCGGGTCCGACCCGAGCGGAGCTGGTTCAGGATGGCGATTACGTAGGCGCTCGAGAGGTGGAACGTGCCGATGAGCACGGAGAACTCGACCAAGAGGGGGATGTAGGTGAGCGTCAGGGTTGCGTTGAACGCCGGGTGGATCGCAAAGAAGCGGCTGAAGGGGGTTACGAAAGTGACGCCGAAGATGACCCCGCGGGCGAGGCCGATGACCGCCGAGACCACCCCGAAGACCAGGAGAAGCCACCCCCAGTAGGCGTACCGGGTCCGCGCCGCCAGGTACGCCCCCAACGCGAGCAGAGTGATGCCGTGACCCAGGTCGCCGAACATGAGTCCGAAGAAGATGGGGAAGATGAGAGCCACCAGCGGGGTCGGGTCGATCTCGCTGTACCGCGGGATCCCGCGCTGAAGCGTGAACCGTTCGAACAGCGCGATGACCCGGGGGTTGACCAGCAGGGAGGGAACGTACGGGTCGTCCTGCTGCCGGCGCAGCACGGGCTCGTCTCGAAGGAGGAAGGGCCCGGCGAGGCGCCGGAACGATTTGAGCGCGCTCGTGGGAACGTACCCCTCGATGGTGACCCGGCCCTCCGCCCCCGGCACCACGAGGATTCGCTCGAGCGCGTTGAAGAGGGTCAGACTCGCCTCCCGGACCCGCCGCAGCATCTCCGATACCGTTTGGCGGTCCTCCCTCGACCGAAGCAAGGGGATGTTCCGGTCGAGGATCTCGAGCTCCTCCTCGAACTCGGTGAGGAGCTCGGCGACGTCGTGGGCGGTGAATTCGGAGAACCGGGTGGATGCGGCGGGGATGTCGTCGAACGTCGGGCCGACAAGCAGCTCGGTCGCCCAGCCGTAGGTGGACTGGGCCCGGGAAGCCAGGAGGACGAGGCTGATGTCCTGGACGAGCCCCTCCCGCCGGGAGGGGTGAAACATCCCGAACTCGATCAACCGGGCCACGAGGGCACCCAGGTCGGCGGGGTCGCTCCCGACCGTGACCCGGGTGAGACGCGCGACCGCCATCGGGGCCCCTCAACGTCGCGCTAACGGACCACGAGGACGGCGCAGCCACCGTACTCGACCAGGGCGCTCGCTACGCTCCCGACCACGATGCGCTGGGACGGCGTCCGGCCCCGCGTCCCCGTCACGATGAGGTCGGCCCCCACGGTCTCCGCCACCCCCAGGATGGCGTCGACGACCGAGTGCGCTCCCACGACGATGTCCGACCTGATCCGCAACCCCTGCCGGGTGGCCGTCGACTCGACCTCCTTCATCCATCGACGAGCGTTCTTCCGCGCTTGCTCGTAGTAGTCGGCGAGCTCCCCCGGGACCTCCGACGACGGGGTCGGGACCACGTGGAGCGCCAGGAGCTGGGCCCCCTCGTGCTTCGCGATCCGAGCCGCGACCTCCGCGGCCCTCAGCGAGATGGAGGAGCCATCGACGGCGACCAGGACGAGTTTGAACGCTTCGTGCGAGTTCATCGCGACCTCCTCCGGACCGCGAATTCGGCGATATACCCTTGGCCGGGCTCGCCGCCGGTCGGGACCCTCACGCCGAGGGCGTGGGCGGAGCCCGGGGGCGGGCCGACGGCGGGGCGGCCCGCGGAACGGCCCGCTGGTCCTTCGAAATGACCTCGAAGCTCCGGGGGCGGCGGGTGAACGTCCCGTACCACGGCGCAATGGCGTCCAGGAGGGCCCCGACCACGCCGTTCGCCCAGATCCGAGGCATGGACACGGTGCACGGGGGAAGGTACGCCCGATGGAGCACGTAGCCCTGGTGGTAGCCGATGACCATGGAGCCCCAGACAAACCCTGCGAGCGCGCCTGTCCAAGGGAGGAGGGAGGAGAACCCCGCGACCCAGCTCGAAAGCATCGCCGCGACCGAGAAGACGGCGGCCATCCACACGATCATGCTGTAGGACATCGCGGCTCGCCGTTGGGGAGAGAACGGCAGGCGGAGGACGGCGCGCCACCATCCCTGGAACCAGCGGCGGCGCTGGAGGAGCTGGTCGCGCCAGTTGAGCGCGGCCTGCTCGTAGGCGAATCCCTTCAGGAGGTGGCAGATCGGTCCGTGCTGTCGACGCACGGAGTTCTCGAAGATCAGGTCCTCGGAGGTCATGTCCGGCCCGACGTCCCAGCCGGTCTCCTCCTCCACGTCGGCGCGGACGATGTAGTGCGAGCCGTGGAACCCTGAGAAGACGTTGTGCCGGCTCGCGATGGTGAAGATGGTCCGGAAATCATCCTTGGTCCGGTTGAACTCCTGGACCTGCTGGGGCCGGAGGTCGCCGCCGTGCTGCGGGTAGAGGATGATGCCGCAGCCGAGCGCCTTCTCATGGGCGTGGTCCCGGACAAACTCGTCGATACCGAGGACGGTATCCTCCCCCACCGCCGTCTCGTCGTCCTGGTGATACACCCACACCCGGTCCCGCGGCACTCCGAGCGCCCGACGGGCTTCGACGGCGAACTGGAGGGCGCGGCCCTTCCGCGTGGTCCCCCGGGGGGTTCGATACTTGACAGGGGTGACGAGGACGCGGACTCCCTCGTCCTTCAGCGCATCGAATCGGCGGGCGTTGGGCGCGTAGCCCCACTCCTCGATGACCGCCCAGGCCTCCGTACGGTACCCGAGCTCCGGGTGAAGTCGAGTCCAATGTAGGACGGAACGGACGGTGTGGAGCACCGTGTCGACATTGACGCCGGTACTCGTAACCTGGAAGATGACGAGCGGCGGCTCGTTGACCGGCTCCGCGGCGCTCGGGACGATTCGGAAGCGCGCGACCGTCATCCACCCGAAGAAGACGACGACGCCGAGAATGAGCAGGGGAATGGGCAGGAGCCAGGCGATGGTGAACCACTGCAGCACCGCCGCAAACGGGGTGGCCGGGGGACGGAAGCCGGTGAACGCCAGGGCCGAGAAGACGGTCAGCCCGGCGAGGACGAGGGCGTACTTCCATTTGAGGGCGATCAGCCGCTCGATCGACCGATGATACTGGGCGAGGGTGTACCGCAGGTACTCCGGCGCGGGGTCGTGCGAGAGATTAGGAGGGAGAGCCGCGGTGGCGGAAGGGAGCCCCTTCGGATGCGGATCTACGGCTTCCGGCCCCACTCGAATCGGCTTCCCGCGCGTCCCGTTCCCGGGTAGGGAGGGACGTGAGCAGCGTTAGTGCGCATTAATACGTATTTCAACTTATCGAGAATCCGGCTTGACGGGTGGCCGAATCCGAGACGCCAAGGGGGAGTCAGCCACGCCCACCGGGCGGACTCGCGACCCGCCGAGATCCGCGCTCGGTGGTTCGGGCAACCGAAGACCCCGTTTCCGCCCCGGGGCCACACCCCCGTTGGTGTGCTCCTCGTGCGTCACCTTTCTTAACCTCGGCCACGCGTGCGCCGATGTGGAGCGGAATCTCCGGGTCCTTACCCTCGGGGCTGCCACGCGCACGTTCGGGGCGGCGCTCTACACGCCCTTCCTGGCGCTCTTCCTTCAGAACGTGCTCCACGTGAGCTACGTGGAGATCGGGATCATCTTCGTCGGGGTCGGGGTCGTCCAACTGCCGTTCAACTTCGTGGGCGGGCTGATGACCGACCGGGTCGGTCGGCGCCAGCTCATCTTGGTCGGGCTCGCCGCGGAAGCGATCGCGACCGCCTTCCTCGGGTATGCGTTCTCCGTCGAGTCCCTGGCCGAGGCCATCCTGGCGGCCACGCTGGGAGGGATCGTTACGACGCTGGCCGGTCCCGCCGTCTCCGCCTACATCGCGGACTTTGCCGAGGGGCCAGAGCGGACCCGGGGGTACACGTGGATGCGGGTCGGATTCAACGCCGGCTATTCGGCCGGGGTGACCCTGGGAGGAATCCTGGCGGCGTCGATCGGCTTTGCGGGGTCCGTCGGAATCGCCGCGGCCGTGATCGCGGTGGCGACGGCCGTGGTGTTCGTCGCGTTGCGACCGTCGCCCTTTGACCTCGCCCTGGCGCACCGCGGCCCCGCGGACCGCGTGGCGACGCTACCAGGGCCGGGGACTCCGGCGCGAAGCGTACGCGAAAGCCTGTCGATCCTGGCCCGGGACAGGCCGGCGCTGGAAGTGCTGCTGGCCGTGACGTTCGCCTTGGTGGTCGTCGGACAGTGGGCCGTGACCTTCCCCCTGTTCGTCCACAACGACCTGGGCGTCTCCTACTCGCTCCTCGGCGTCGGGCTGGCCCTCAACGGGCTCGTGGTCGTCTTTGGGCAGAACCTGACGACGGAGCGGGTCCTGGGGATGCGGCACACCACCATCGCGATTCTCGGCCTCGTGCTCTATGTCGTCGCCTTCGTCGGGCTCGGCCTCTCGGGATACCTCGGGCTCTACCCGCTGGCGGTCTTCTTCGTCGCGGTCGTGGTCTTGACCTTCGGGGAGAACCTGATCACGATCCCCCAGGCCACGCTTCCCTCGAACCTGGCGCCGCCGGAAGAAGTGGGGGCGTACAACGGCGCCTTCGGGTTCGTCGCGTCGGCGGGCGGTCTCGCAGCCATCTTCCTGGGCGGGCTGGTCCTCCAGGCGATACCCGATCCGCTCCTGATCTGGCTTCTGTTGTCGGCGCCAGCGCTCGCCTCGGTCGTCCTCTTCCGGGATGCGGCGCGGCGGATACCTCGGTCGAAAGACACGGCGTAGCGAATCTCCCGCCACCCTCGCGACCCGAACCTTACTTCCAAACACGGAGGCCACGGAGATCCCGTAGGCGTGGAACCCCTTCCCCCGGACTCACCGTCGAGAGCGTTCCGGTCCGGTCTCACCCGCGTGGGCTTCGAGTCGGCGGTTTTCGTGGTTTCCGACCTTCTGCTCGTGCTCGTCGTCTTCTCGATTTCCCTTCTCGCCCTAGTGACGGCGTTCGCCGTCTTCCGGATCGAGCTCGCCCGCGAGTACGCCTCCGTCGGGGCGGCCTTCGGGACCGGCGCCCAGCTCGTCTCCGCCCACGCCCTGCTCGCGGTGATGCCTCCGTTCATGGCGATCGTGCTCTACCTCGGAGGGCGCGCGTTCCGAATCCCCCGGAGTCTGTGAGCCGAGCGGGTGCGACGCCGTCCCCTGCCGAGTGCCGCGGAGCGCCGGCCCAGTATCTAGTGGGGCCGGGTTCGGAGGGCGGTCCAGAACGGGGCACCCCCGTACGTCCATCGCTCGAGTTCGCCGCGTTTCCACAGCTTCTCGATCTCCAATTGGGTCTCCGAGTCGGAAAGCCCGTGGACCTCGGCGGCCTCTCGAAGCGAGATCAAATCACCGCGACGCTGAAAGTACTGAAGGACGGAGCCGAGGGGCCGCCGTTCCAGGCCCGGCGCGAGCCGCTCGATCGCCCCCATATGCGCCGCGGAATGGAATTGTTTCGACACCACCTCGGACTTGCCGTCAAGAGACCGGTACTCCACGTCGAAGAACTCTCGCCCGGACCGATGCATCTCGGTCCGGGCGGCCCGAAACGCGTGGGCGACCTCGGGTTCCCCCCACTTCTGCTGGAGGCGGTGTTCGTCGAGCCCGACATCTCGAGCCGCCTGGCCGAGGACGCGCGGCTCGGCGGGGAGGCCGCGCACCTGCAGGTACTCCATGAGCCGTCGCAGGTAGCGGTCGGCCAGCCCCGAATCCATCAGCTGGGCCGCCGTTACCGCGGTGCACGCTCCGAAGCTCGACGTGAAACTCCCCTTCGTGAGGCACTCGGGGTCGGCGGGGTTGCCGGTCTTGCGCATGGACTCCTTCAGCCACTCGACGAGCGCGGGCCCCTCGAGCTTCATCCGCTGCCGCCAGTCGTCCAACCGCTCGATGGCCCCGCCCATGCGGAACTCGATCCGCACCTGCGACCCGTACAGAATCTTCACCCGGTTCACCACCGGCTCGAGCCCCCAACTCCACACGCTCCACGGGTCGGCGAAGTGGACGGCCACCACTTGGGGGGCCCCACCGGCGAGCATACGTCCGCACTAGGCCTCTCGCATTTAGATTGCACTGTCCCGGGAGGCGGAACGCCCGGAACGATACGTTAGAAAGGAGCCCCCGGGTCCGCCGGTCCGCGAGCTCTGCTCTGGAAGTATCCGGACAACTACTTCCGGGACTACACTCGACTCTCGTGGAACGGGGCGGCCCCGCACTACCTTGACTGCATGCGACTTCTCGAGCCGTTCGGGGCCGCCCTACTGGCAGAGGTACTCCCCCGGCCGGGCGAGCATTTCCTCGCCATGGGGACCGGTCCGGGGGAACCGGCACGTACGATCGCCCAACAGGTGGGGCCCGCGGGCCATGTGACGGGAATCGACCTCGCCGGCCGGAGGGTGGAGATCGCTCGGGAATCCGCCCGGACCCGTGGACTTCCTAATGTTAAGTTCACGGAGATGGGCTGCTCGAAACTGACATTCCCGGACGCCTCCTTCGACGGGGTCGTCTCCCGGTTCGGCTTTCAGATCTTAACGGACCCGGAACGCGCGGCGCGCGACGCCCACCGCGTGCTTCGTCCCGGGGGCGATCGGGGTTTCGGTCTGGGGCCTCGGGCCGGACGTGCCGCTCATCGATGCCATCATGCAGCCGTTGCTCCGGCACGCCGAGCCGGATGCGACCGGATACCTTCCGACCAGGTACTAGATCGGCGGACCCGGCGAGAAGGTACAGTTCCTCGAGACGGCCGGCTTCACGGCCGCCCACGAACGGCGGATGTCCCATGTGTGTGAGCTGCCCGGGAAGGAGGCCTACCTTCAGATGATCCTCGCGGGCACGCCGATCGGCCAGTCGCTTGCGGAGGAGTCGAAGGAGGTGCGGGAGGAGATCCGGGGAGAGACCCATGACACCCTCGTCCGGTGGACGGTGAACGGCCGCCTCGCGCTTCCGGCCCAGTGCGTACCCGTCACCGCCCGTCGCTACGGCCGTCGGACGCGATCGGCGCCCGGATCACCGCCGGAGCGCAAGGCCAATGTTCAAGACATTCGCGCTGGTGCCGCGCTCGTGCACGCTGCCGAGTACGCGCTCGACCTCGACGTGGACCACCCAGGGGAGACGTTCCGGGGCCACCTGGTGGTCAAGGTGGAGGAAACGCGTAGCCCCCTCGAGCTCGACGCGGTCGAGCTCACCGTGGACTCGGTGAAGGTCGAGGGGGGTTCGACCGAGTTCCGGTGGGATCAATCCGGGCAGAAGTTGATCATCCCGCTTTCGGGATCGGGGACCAATCAGGTCGAGATTGACTACCATGGCCGGGCGCGGCGCGACGTCCTGAACGGCTTCTATGTCTCCTCGTTCGGGTCCGGGACCCTCCTCACCACCATGATGCAGCCCGTGGGATGCC